>DATJLT010000026.1:0-40423 GCA_035509195.1 Streptosporangiaceae bacterium
TCCAAGGGCCTGAAGACCAAGGTTGGCTTCACGTTCAGGTACGCGCCGGCGGTCCAGTACGCGAAGTCGCTGATCGACTCGGGTTTCGTCGGCGAGCCCTACATCTTCAACGGCTATGAGCAGAACAGCCAGTGGATCGACCCATCGACGCCGCTGCGCCAGGTCAACCCGGACGCCGACCCTTCGGTGATCGCCGTGTCATCGATCGAGGGCTACGGCGCACCGGTCATCGACATCATGCACTGGTGGCTTGACGCGCCGATGCGGTCGGTCGTCGGTACGATGCGCAACTTCGTCCCTGTCAGGATGATCCGCGATACCGGGCAGATGACGCGGGCGAACATTGACGACGGCGACATGTGGATCGCGGAATTCGCGCCGCGGGGTGCTTCGGAGAATCGTCCCTCAGGGCAGCAGCAGAGCGGGGTCCTTGCGTCTATCCAGTCTTCCTACGTGACGGTCGGGAACTACCCGGGCATCGAGGCGCGGATCTACGGGTCGGAGGGCGCGATCATCGCGCGGCTCGTGGATGAGTTCGGGATCTGCCAGACGATCAAGACGGCGAGGAAGGACGCGGTCGAGTTCACCGAGGCCGAGATCCCTGCCGAGTTCTTCCCGCCTGGCGGTCACTCGGGCGAGCCATGGGAGTTCCTCTTCTACTCCAACCTGATCAGCGACTTCATCTCGGAAATCTCCGGCGACCGCGAAGTCTGCCAGGGCGACTTCGGCCAGGCCGCGCTCGTGCAGGAGACGATCAACGCGTTCGAGGCCTCGTTCAGGCAGCGTGCGTGGATTGACTTTCCGCTGGAGGACGGCCGGTGAAGGTCTCGACGAACGCGTCCTCGCTGGTCACTCAGGTACTGACCGGCGAGGTCTGGCCGCCGCTCGCGGACCGGCACGGGTACAGGACCGGCCCTGACGGGCAGCCGTTCGCGCTGCCTGGCATGGGCGGGATGACGCTCGGCGTGCACTGCGGCGACCCGGCTACCGGCTACGCCAGCGATCACCTGGAGCCAGGCGCGTCGGTGCGGCACCGCGACCCCGGCCCCAACATGGCCGTCCAGTTCCTGACCTGCGTCGGTAACCAGGTCACCGTGACCTCGGGTCCTGCGGCGGGCGCGGTGGGTCACGTGATCGGGCAGCACGCCTACGTGCTCGTCGACTTCGCGCCTGACATCACCAGGCTGACGACGGGCGATGCGGTCAGCATCCTTGCGGCAGGCCAGGGCATGAGGTTCACCGAGCATCCATCAATCACCGTGAAGAACTGCTCGCCCGGCTTGATCGACGCGATGCCGGGAGGTACCACGCCCGAAGGGAAGCTCGAGGTACACGTGGCGGCCAGGATCCCGGCCGAGGCGATCGGGGCAGGGGTCGGGATGATCTCGGAGTACGCCAACACGGACCTGATGGGCGCCTACGCCGGGCTCGGCGACGACCTGTCGCTCGGGCTCGAGTCGCTGCGGGTCGGTGACATCGTCGCGCTCGCCGACCAGGATCACCGTTACGGGCGCGGGTACCGGGCGGGCTACCTGACGATCGGGGTCATCTCGACCGGGCAATGCATGCTGTTCGGCCACGGTCCAGGGCCTAGCTCACTGCTCAGCGGGCCGGCGCCGGCGTTCGAACTCGTCGATGATCCGGCCGCGAACCTGGCTAGCTGGTACCACTCCGAGGGGACCGCACGATGAATCTCGCACCGCTCGGCGTGAACCTGCTCGGCGTGGTCGAGCATCCGTCCTTTGGCGACAGCCCTTACCGCACCAGCGCCGACGGCGCTCCATACGTCCCGGTCGGCGACGGCGGCCTCGTGCTCGGCGTCTCGCTCGGGGACTCGGTCTTCGGCACCGGCGGGGACCACGTCGCGCCAGGTGCCTGCCTGATGCATCAGGACCAGGCTGCCCGGCACGCCCTGGTGCTTTATGGCTGCATTGGAAACAGGGCAGAAGTGCGCACGGGCGGGGCCGCGGGAGCGGAAGGCGCGGTCATCGGGAAGCGGGGCGAGAGCGGGCGGCTGATCGTCGGGTTCGCGCAGGCCGATCTCGCCAGGATGCGGCCGGGTGACCAGGTGAGCGTCCGCTCCTGCGGTCAGGGCTCGCGGCATCCGCTGCTGCCCGAGGCGGTCACGGGGATGAACCTCGACCCGTCGCTGCTTGAGTTGCTGCCTGTCAGCGTGAGCGGCTCGGTTGCCGAGGTCGGCGTGCGGACCATGGTGCCTGCGAAGCTGGCAGGGAACGGGCTTGGCCGGCCGGCCGCGGCCTGGGACCTTGACCTCCAGCTCGCCGCCTCAGATAGCACGCTGCTTCTCGGCGATCTCGTGGCGATCTCCGATATCGACGCGAGATACAACCTGGGGTACCGTCGCGGATGGCTGACGGTAGGCGTTATCGTGCACGGCGGGAGTCCGCTGCCCGGGCACGGGCCTGGAATGACCGTAATTCTCACCGGGCCGGCTTCGGCATTGCGCGCCCGCGAAGAGGGCGCTGGTCATGCCGGTTTGAGCGCATCTATGCTTGGGCTAGGTTAGCGGAAGGAGGCTGGACGCCATTCTTGAGCACGTGTCGCTGCCCGAAGCGGTGGGCCGCGCGCTGCGGCACCAGATTCTCAACAATGAGCTGCCGGCTGATACCCGGCTCGTTGAGGCTAATCTCGCGGCAGAATTTGGCGTCAGCCGTGGCACTATTCGCGACGCCATGCGCAGCCTGCAATCGGAAGGCCTGATCGCGATAGTCCCCCGCCGGTACAGCATTGTCACGAGAATGTCCTCAGAAGACGCCGAAGACGTCTGCTACGCGCGCTACGTGCTCGAGGACGCGAGCGTCAGCAGCGGTCTCGGCGACAGCAAGGAAGAACTCGCCGAGGCCATGCGGCAGGCGCTCGATGAGATGATGGCGGCCGCGCTGGCCGAGGACCTGGACACGGTCGTCGACATCGACACGAGGTTCCACCAGCTCCTCATCGACGTATCGGGGCGGCGCCGGCTGAAAGACCTCTGGTCGATGATGAACAGTCAGATGGGCGCCCTCATGCGATCCTCGGTGGAGCGGCAGGGCATCACCCTCACCGACGCCGTCGACCGGCACCGCGGCATCCTCGCCGCCGTGCGCGGCGGAGACCTCGACCAGCTCCGTGCCGCGATCCGCGACCACTACTTGTCAGGCTTCCCAGAGGACGGCTAGGCCAGCGCGCCGGTGAGTTCCTTGTCGTGGAGGTGACAGGCGACCGATCTTCCGCCGATCTGGAGTAGCTGCGGCTCGCGCTCGCGGCAGACGGGCATGGCCAGCGGGCAGCGCGGGTGGAAGTGACAGCCTGGCGGGCGCTCGATCGCGTTGGGGATGTCGCCGGTCAGGGCCGGCTTGATCGCCTTGCGCTGGGTCGTCAGCCGGGGAGCGGCCTTGACCAGGGCCTGCGTATAAGGGTGCAGCGGCTCGGCGAAGATCTCTGCCGTGGGCGCGTACTCAACGACGCGGCCCAGGTAGAGCACCGCGGTCTGCTGGCTGATGTGCTTGGCGACGTCGAGGTCGTGGGTGACGAAGAGGTAGGTGAGGCCGCGCTCCTCCTGGAGCGCGATGAGCAAGTTGAGCACCTGTGCCTGAATCGAGACGTCGAGAGCGGACAGCGGCTCGTCGGCAATCACGACCTCCGGCCTGGCCGCGAGTGCCCGCGCGATGCCGACCCGCTGGCGTTCGCCCCCGCTGAACGCCTGCGGCCGCCTCGCTGCCTGGGCCGGAGACAAGCCGACTGTCCGCATGAGTTCGGCGACCTGGTCACCGCGTTCCCTGCGGCCGGCCACCTTGTGCACCTTGAGTACCTCTGCGATGGACTGGCCGACGGTCATGGTGGGGTTGAGCGAGGAATAGGGGTCCTGGAAGACGCCCTGGACCTGCCGCCGCACGCTCCTCGCCCCCTCGCCGTGCTTGCTGAGAACGCTCTCGCCGCGGTAGAGGATGTCGCCGCTGGTCGGCGTGTAGAGGCCGAGCAGCAGGCGCCCGAACGTGGTCTTGCCTGAGCCGGTCTCGCCGACGAGAGCGAGCGTCTGCCCTCGCCTGATCTCCAGCGAGACACCGTCGATCGCGCGCAGGACCGGCCTGGACCGGCCGGCACCGCCGTGGCCGACGCTGAAGTACCTGGAGACGTTGACCGTGGAGATGATCGCCGGCTCGTTAGCCTCTGACATTGGCGCCCTCCTTGCTGACGTGGCGGCGCAAACCGAACCGGCCTGCTCCTGATCCGCCGTCGACCGCGATGACGGCTCCTGAGATGTGGCCGGCCTCGGCCGAGGCCAGGAACAGCACAGCGCTGGCGATGTCGGCCGGATGCCCGGCGACGCCGAGGGGTATCCCCTGCACCAGCGCCGCCCGCAGTTCTTCTGGCGCCCGGTCGGGAAAGGCCTCGCTCCAGCCGCGCACGTCGATGTAGCCAGGCGCGACCACGTTCACCCTGATCCCGTGCTCGCCCAGTTCCATCGCGAAGACCTTGCTCATCGTCTCGACCGCCGACTTGGAGGCGGCGTAAGCCGCGCCACCGGGGCGCGGGCTCTTGACCGAGCCCGTGGAGATGTTGACGATGGCGCCGCTGGTGCCAGCGCTGACGCAGTGCCTGGCGAACGCCTGCATCATCAGGAAGGATCCGGTGACGTTGACGTGGAACACCCGGTCCCAGGCCTCGGCCGTCGATTCGAGCAGCGTCCCGTCCGGGTAGGAGGCGGCATCGTTGACCAGGACGTCGAGACGTCCGAACCTCTCGTTCGCCGCGGCGACCGCCGTGCGCGACAGGCCGTGATCGGCCACGTCACCGGTTATCGTGTGCACGCGCGGCTGACCGGCGAAGTAACCGGTGTCAACGAGGTCGACGACCACGACAGACGCACCGGCGTTGACGAACGCCTCGGTCGTGGCCCGGCCGAGGCCGTTCGACCCGCCGGTGACGATGGCCACCTGACCAGAGAACCGCTCGTCTCCCACGCCTGCCCCCCTCGCACCCCGCCGGATATTGTCGATTGTCGACGAAAGGTAGTATAGAGGTGCCTCGCCGCTGATCGCCAGATCTGAGGGCTAATGTGGCAGATGGGATTAGGGAGATTGCTGTGACGCAGTTGTTCAGCGGAGTCGGCGTGGCACTGGTCACGCTCTTTACCGAAAGCAGCGAGATCGACGCCGACGCTACCGCACGACTCGCGGCCGAACTGGCCGGACGCGGCATGCGGGCCGTGCTGGTCGCGGGCACGACAGGCGAGGCAGCGAAGCTCACGCCGACCGAGCGAACCACGCTTATCGCGGCAGTCCGGGCCGCCGTACCCGCCGGGATCCCTGTCCTGGCCGGCACTGGCGCCGCGGATACCGATGCCTCCGTGGCGCTGACGGCGGACGCCATCGCGGCGGGCGCGGACGCTGCGCTCGCCTTCCCGCCGCCTCTGACCGACCCGGCTGAACTCGGTGCCTACTTCGGCGCGGTCGCGAAAGCGGCGGACGGACGGCCCGTGCTCGCGTATCACATTCCCTGGATCTCCTCTCCTGGCATTCCGGTCGACCAGCTTGGCAGCCTGCCGATCATCGGGGTCAAGGACTCCTCTGGCAGCCCCGACCGCCTGCTCGACGAACTCGCGCACTACGCGGGTTCGACGTACGTGGGCTCTTCTGCCTTGCTGGCGCTCGCCGGACCGATGGGTGGAGCCGGCGCCATTCTCGCGATCGCGAACCTGGAGCCTGAGAAGTCGGCGGCGGCATTCGCAGGCGACGGTGCCGCGCAACTGGAACTGGCCGGCACCCACCTGGCGGTGCGGGCCGGCGGGCCGGCGCGGCTCAAGCAGATGATGGCCAGCCGGGGCGGCTATCCGGCGACCAGCCGCCTTTAAGACATTACCTCGGAAAGATTATTGGATGATGCCCAGAATTAATCACGGGATAGCCGTTCCCTGTTTTGGTGACGATACGGCCGGCCTTATCGAGCTTGGTGTCGAAGTGGAGCGGGCCGGATTCGATGCCTATTTCCTGTGGGACCACATGGTCTTTTCCAACAGCGGGGAAGGGCCGCCGATCGTGGACCCGTGGCTGGTGCTTGCCGTGGTCGCGTCGCGGACGAGTCGGATCAAGCTTGGCACGATGGTCACGCCCGTCCCTAGGCGGCGTCCCTGGCAGCTTGCGCGGGAAACTACGACGCTCGACCTGATCAGCGGCGGGCGGGTAATTCTCGGAGTAGGCATCGGTTCGCCTGATTACGGTGACTTCGGGCTCTTGGGCGAGCCGGCCGACCGGCGGGTGCGCGGCGAATTGCTCGATGAGGGACTGGAGATCCTGGCCGGCCTGTGGAGCGGTGAGCGGTTCAGCTACCAGGGCAGGCATTTCCATATTGACCCGGTCAGGTTTACGCCGGCCCCAGTGCAGCGGCCGCGCATTCCCGTGTGGGTCGCCGGGGTGCTGCCGAACCGGCGGCCAATTGAGCGGGCGGCCAAGTGGGACGGATTCGTGCCGATCAGGTTTGACGCAGCCGGGCTGGTGCGGCCGTCCGTCCGCGACTTCGCGGAAGTCGGCGCCCAGATCGGCGACCTGCGCGGCGGTACTGAGGGGTACGACCTCGCCGTGTGGGCCGAGGTCGCTGACGCGCCAAGCCAGGTAGCCGAACTGGCCGCGGGGTATCAGGAGGCCGGCGCCACCTGGTGGATCGAGACGGCCAGGCCAGGTGACCGATGGTGGCCGGGTATCCAGGCAAGGGTCGCCGCCGGCCGCTGAGGCACGCCTCACGGCGGCGACTCGGGCGCGGCGCACGGCACGGCGCGGGTTCCGGCCGGGCGCGGGTTCCGGCCGTCCGGGGCTCGCCTTGACCCGGCTGGCTCGGGCGCGGCGCACGGCACGGCGCGGGTTCCGGCAGTCCGGGCCTCGCCTTGACCCGGCTGGTGGCGCATTCCTGGCATTTCGCCGGGGCGTACAGCATCGCTGGCTCCCTGTTGTCGTTGCCGGGCCTCGGCCAGGGACATCGGTGGCTACCTGCTGTCGTTCCCGCAGCATCGCGGAGCCACCGATGCTGTTCGCGCCGGGCGGCTTACGACATCGGTGGCTCCGCGATGCTGTTTCGGGCGGCGGGCGGCGCTTCTCGTTTGCACGGGCGGGTGTCGCTCGGTCACGATGGCCGAGATGAGCGAGGGCGAGCGGTTCTGGATGCGGGAGGTGACCCGGCTAGCGGTACTCACCGGGGCCGGTGTTTCCACCGATTCCGGCATTCCGGACTTCAGGGGCCCGCAGGGTCTCTGGACCCGCAACCCGGCGGCCGAGCGGCTTTCCGCTTACGACGCTTACCTTGCGGAGCCCGAACTGCGCCGGCGTTCCTGGCGGGCGCGGCTTCAGCATCCGGCCTGGTCCGCGGCACCCAACGCGGCTCACGTAGCGATAGCCGAGATCGGCGAGGTCATCGACACCACGGTGATCACGCAGAACATCGACGAACTGCACCAGCGTGCGGGGTCGGATCCCGACCGGGTACTTGAGCTTCACGGGACCATGTTCGGTGTCGTGTGCGTTGGCTGCGCGGACCGGACGGAGATGGCTGCCGCGCTTGACCGGGTGCGGGGCGGGGAGCCCGACCCGGCCTGCCTTAAGTGCGGCGGCATACTCAAGTCAGCCACCGTCATGTTCGGCCAGCCACTCGACCGCGTCACCCTCGCCAAGGCCGTCCATGCCGCCAAGGCATGCGACCTCATGCTCGCGATCGGCAGTACGCTCACGGTCGAGCCGGCCGCGTCGATGTGCGCGGTCGCCGTCGATCACGGGGCCGCGCTGATAGTGATCAACCGTGACCCGACGCCGTACGACGGACTTGCCACCGAGGTCATCCGCGAGCCGATCGGCACCGCGGTGCCCCGTATCCTTACCGAACTGCGGCAGGCCAGGATCTAGCCGTGGTGCCCGCCGCCTCCCCCGCCTCCGCCGAAGTCGCCGCCGCCCCGCCGCCGAAATGACCGCCACCGTGATGGTCGCCATGGCTGTTGGACCCGCCGGTGGATCCGCCATGGCGCGGGCCGCCGTCCCGGGGCCCTGACATGTCCATCGGATCCCAGTCGTTGTGATGCTTCAGCATGCGGTTCGTGCGCCGAAAGCTTCTGGCCAACCTGAGCAGCAGAACCAGAAAAAGCAGAATAACCGCAGTTATCCCGATAATACCGCTCGAATGGTTCACGGTTGGCCTCCTTACCGCCCTGGCACGACCAGCTTAGGCCCAGCGCGCCACCACCGGCGCGGCCAGCGCCCGGCGGCGGGGCACAGCACCGGGGGCAACGGCACAGTGGCGGGGCGGCGGGGAACAGTGGCGAGGGCGGCGGGGCACAGTGCCGGGGCGGGGGCACAGTGCCGGGGCGGCGGGGCACAGTGCCGGGCGAGCAGCATCGATGGCCCCGCGTTGCTGCTGGCCGGGCGGATCCGGTGACAACGATGGCTACTCGATGCTGTGCGGGTGACATCGCTGGGACTTTGCTGCTGTAGCGGGGGCGGGGTGTACAGCATCGCTGGCTACTTGATGCTGCTGGCCGGAACCGGGCGGCTCGGCGGCCCGGCGGCGCGGCGGGCGGGTGCCCGGCGCGTGCCCGGATGAGGGTTTTGCCTGGTTACGGACCGGGGACGGGCAGTGGTCCGGCCCCTGCCACGCCCCCGGCCCCGGCCACGCCCCCGGCCACGCCCCCGGCCCCTGCCACGCCCCCAGCCCCTGCCACGCCCCCGGCCCCTGCACGCCCGCCGCGCGCATGCCGAACCGGATCAGGTACGTTGCGGCTATGGCGAAGCGGACTCCTGACGTGTTCGTGCTCGGCGCCGGCGTTATCGGGCTAAGCTGCGCGCTGGCCTTGCTCAAGTCAGGCCTGAAGGTCACGGTTTACTGCGCCGATTCTCCGTTCCAGTCAACCTCGAGCGCGGCGGGCGCGCTGTGGGGTGTTCACCTCGTCGGCGAGGACGAGCGGATCGGCCCTTGGGCGGCGGCGACGCTCGATCACTTCAGGCGGATGATGGCCGAGCCGACGACCGGGGTGCGTGAGGTCGCCGGTCTTCAGGCCTTCTTCGATGACCAGCCGGAACCGCCAGAGATGGCGGGCGGGCTGCCTGGACTGGCGAAGGCCGACCAGGCGACGCTTCCTGCCGGTTACACGGCCGGCTGGCGCTACCTGGCACCGGTGATCGCGATGCCTGTCTACCTCGGATACCTCGTCAGCCAGGTCATCTCTCACGGCGGCATGGTTCACGTTGACGAGCCGCTGCGCAGCCTCGAACATACGGCGGAACGAACCAGCGCCCCGGTGATCGTCAACTGCACTGGCATCGGCGCACGCGAACTGGTGCCTGACGACGCGATGGTGCCGGTGCGCGGCCAGGTCCTTGTCGTCGTCAACCCGGGGATCTCCGAGTTCTTCGTCGGCGAAAGGAGCGAGCCAGAACGGATCACGTACTTCTTCCCGCATGGTGGGACCGTCCTGCTCGGCGGCACCGAGCAGCCGGGCAACGCGGACACCCGGCCCGACGAGGCCATCGCCAGCGCGATCCGCAGCGCCTGCGCCGCCATCGATCCTCGCCTGGCGAAGGCGCGGGTACTCGATCACCGGGTCGGTCTCAGGCCGCTCCGCCCCGCGGTGAGGCTGGAAGCCCAGCCACTGCCAGGCGGCCGCCACGTCGTCCATAACTACGGCCACGGCGGCAGCGGCGTCACCCTTTCCTGGGGCTGCGCCCAGGCCGTCAGCTCCCTGGTAGCTGAACTGCTGGCTTAGAACCCGGGAAAGATCGCCCGCAGCGTGTCCAGGTCAGTTGGCTTGGCGATCACGCTGGCTGGCGTGTGATCGGCGTCGAGCCTGCCGTAGGCCAGCCGCAAAAAAGCCTCGGCCGGCATCGTCACTTCCGCGATCTCCGGCCCGTCGGTCCCCGCCGCTTCCGCTCCCGGCCAGTCATCCAGGCTCACCACATCAGAAGTAGCCAGCAAATAATCACGGGCCGGCTCTGTCGTCCTGATGTGCGCGCGGAACGGCTGCTCGGGCGACTTGCCCAGCCTGGGCGCGAGGAACCTGGACACATTGTCGATCAGCAAGTCGACCGCGTCGGGCGAGACGACCGCAGCCGGGTCGAGCTTGACAGCGACGTCCCAGGTGTGCATCGCGTGCTCGCCAAGGCGCAGCCGGATCAGGCCGACAGCGTCCAGGTTCAGCCCGAGGAAGGGGAGGCTGATCGAGGCCAGTTCCTCATCGCTTAGCTGGTCTAGCATCGACACGTACTGCGCGTCGGCGACCAGCCCGGCGGCGGCCTGGTTGTCGGGGGACATCGCGTTCCAGCGGTCCCACACCGGCTGGAACATCTCCCGGCTGGCGGATTCTGGCGCGGCCTGCCCGAGCGCCACGGGCAGCATCATCATGGCGATCTCAGCACCGCTGCCGAGGTGCGAAAGGACCTGGGCAATGGTCCAGTCCTTGCAGTAAGACGGACCGCTGATCTGCTCAGGGGACAACGGTCCGACCAAGCCGAGCAATCTTTCGTGTGAGTTGCGCAGTACGGCGATCCACTCGCGCGGGCCTGACTCCATCATGCGGCTCCGTTCTCGACGCACGTCCGGTTAATTACTAGTCGTGACTCTAAGGTAGGTGCCATGAAGATCGGATGCGGCCTGCCGGTATCGGGCGCCTGGGCAACGCCGGCGAATATCGCCTCCTTCTGCACGCTCGCCGAGGAACTCGGCTACGCCTCGCTGTGGACCTTCCAGCGGCTGCTCGTCCCAGAAGGCGCGAGCATGGACCCGGTCTACCACAGCGTGCTCGATCCGCTGGCCGCTCTGGCGTTTGCGGCCGCGAGCACCTCACGGGTCAGGCTCGGCGTCGCGGTAATCAACGTGCCTTACCTCTCCCCCGCCTACCTGGCCAAACAGGCAGCGACCGTCGATATTTTGTCCGCTGGCCGCCTGGATCTTGGCCTGGGGCTCGGCTGGATGCCAGAGGAGTTCACCGCCACCGGCGGATCAATGGAGCGCAGGGGAGCCCGTGCGGAGGAGTGCGTCCGCGTGCTCCGTACGCTCTGGGGTCCGCAGCCGGCCGGCTTCTTCGGCGAGTTCTACGAGGCGCCGGCCGGGACGACGCTGCCCGCGCCGGTGCAAGCTGGCGGCCCGCCGATCTTGCTCGGCGCGACCGCACCGAACGCGCTGCGCCGGGTCGGGCGGGTCGCCGACGGCTGGGTGACCTCAAGCCGGGCCGATCTGTCACGGATCGGGGAAAGCATCGAGATCGTGCGGTCGGCCGCCGCTGACGCCGACCGGGACCCGGCAGCGATCAGGATCATCTGCCGTGGCGTGGTTCGCGCCGGCGAACCGGCCGAAGGCGCGAGCGGCCGCGTGCTGCTGTCCGGCAGCTTCGAGCAGATCACCGACGACGTGGCCTGGCTGGCAAGCCAGGGAGTCACCGAGGTGTTCTTCGACCTGAACTGGGACCCCAAGATCGGATCGCCAGACGCCGACCCGGTCGCCGCGACGGACCGGGCCGAGAGCCTGCTCGAAGCTCTCCAGCCAGGTACCACTTGACCCCTCTGCTAACGATTGTTAGATTCCGCCGGGAAATAGCCGATCGCGGAGGAGAGGTGAGCCCGTGCATAATCGCTGGTCATTCCGTACTCGCTCAATATGGGCGCTGGCAGCGGCGCCAGCTTTGGGAATTGCGAGCCTGGCAATTCTGTCCGCCACCCCGGCTGCCGCCCGCGTAAGTTCGGCGAGCTCACCAGCCGCCCGGCCGGCAAGCGTCACGCCTGACAAGGTCAGCATGATGGACTGCAACGGCTGGAGCCCCAAGTTCAAGTCGGTTGTCCCTGACTTCCGCATGCACTGCGTCGACCCGAGGGGCAAGACGAGCTCAGGCGGTCCGTGGGTCATCGGCGGCAAGTCGTACCAGAACAACGGCCGGTTCATGGACAACGGCCACTACGTCGGGCACGACGAGCCGAGCGTGAAGTTCATCTCGTCGGCAGCCAACTCAGGCAACACGATGACGTACGTCATGCGGATGCCGACCGAGCCGACTGCCACGGCGACCAACAACGGCAGCGTCATCCACTACGCCGAGCTCAGCCCGGCCCCGTGGTTCGGTCTCCCGATGTGCGACCCTGACTCGTACCCGGAGAACCCGTGCACCCCTGACAGCGACAGCAACGTCGGCACCAACACGGCGAATGCGGCCGGGTCAGCGTTCATGGAACTCCAGCTCTACCCGCCGGGATTCACCCCGTTCGCTGACGACGTGAGCTGCAGCCGCACCAAGTGGTGCGCGGCCCTCACCATCGACAGCCTCGAGTCGAAGTTCAACTTCGCCGACCTCAACCCGGACTGCGAGGAGCCGAGCAACTTCGCCTTCCTGCAGCGCAACGGCAAGCCGACCGGCCCGCCGAGCCCGCAGCTAGCCAACATCAAGAGTTACACCCCGAACAACGAGACCCTGCTGATCGGCGACGGCGACACGATCTCGCTGTCGATCACCGACCCGGCCAAGGGCTTCACCGCTACCATTCACGACCTGACCACCGGCCAGACCGGCACGATGACCGCGAGCGCGGCCAACGGCTTCATGAACACCAGCAACGACAAGGCGTGCACGGGACATCCGTTCACGTTCCACGCCGAGTACGCGACCGCAGCGCAGCAGAACCAGGTCCCCTGGGCCGCGCTGCAGGGCGGCGTCCTCATGGAGCAGGAGACCGGGCATTCCGAGGTCTGCCAGTCGCTGACCAACAAGGACCCGATGAGCTTCGGCGGGTACTCGGACAAGGACGTCTACGACACGTGCGTCGGCGGCGTCAACGAAGGCAAGAACGAGGTGGGTGAGGGCGGCTGCAACGCCAAGGGCATCTGCAAGAACCCGACCACTGAAGGCACGACGGGACCAATCGCGTGCCCGAGCGACAACGACAACAGCGGCCAGCTCTGCGAGTTCGCCGACGGCACCTGCCTGCCTCAGGGCTCGCGCCAGGTGACCGTAGACGGCCACGCGGAGACGGCCTATTCTGAGGTCAATTTCTGCCAGGCCAACCGGTTCCAGAACGGTGACCTGGACTTCGACGGTGTTCCTTACCAGAAGGGCAAGTGGCCGAACGGGTCGAAGAACAACCCGACATCGTTCAGGTATGCCGGCCCATTCGATCAGGCGGGTAATCCTTATCCCGAGGTTCAGTTCGAGACAGACATCGCGGGCTCTGAGTTCCTCTGCAACACCTTCACCGGCCTGAATTGCGTGGCACCGCCACTGGCGGCCAAGTTCTATCCCTACTGGACCATGACCAAGACGCAGTCGATCGGCAACCTGTACCACGCGCCCGACTGCACCTGGAACTTCGGGGCGACAATCCCCGGTGTTACCAAGTTCACCTTTGGCGGCGACGCCGAGTACGGTGTCTCTGACGTGGCCGTTTACGGCGGAAACCTGATCTCGCGCGTACGCGCCAACCCTGAGGTCAACGCGAGCTGGGGCTGCAAGGCCCTGAAGCTCAAGGGCTGATGACGGGCGGTCCGGTCGCGGGAACCGCGGCCGGACCGCTATCATCTTGAGCATGAACACCACTTCCCGCACCCCGACGCTCGACGGCATCGTCGACAAGTGGACGCGTGCGTGGGAAATGGGGCGGGTAGTACAAGCTTGACCGCTCCAGGAGCCGCGACGAGATTTACTCGATCGACACCCCGCCCCTGACGGCGAGCGGCTCCCTCCACATCGGGCACGCCTTTTCTTACACGCAGACCGACGTCATCGCGCGCTACCAGCGCATGCGCGGTAAGTCCGTCTTCTACCCGATCGGGTGGGATGACAACGGCCTGGCGACCGAACGCCGGGTCCAAAATTATTACGGCATAAGCTGCGATCCGTCTCTGACTTACGATCCGGCATTCGAGCCTCCAGGACCTGATCGCCCAAAGGGCACCCCCCTGCTCCCCGTCTCACGGCGCAACTTCGTCGAGCTGTGCCGTGAGCTGACCGAGCAGGATGAGGCCGCCTACGAGCAGGTCTGGCGCCAGCTTGGCCTGTCCGTGGACTGGTCGACCAGTTACCGCACGATCAACGATCATCCGGCAGGGATCTCCCAGCGCGCCTTCCTGAAGGCAATCGCCGACGGCGACGCTTACCAGGCACTCGCGCCAGTGCTCTGGGACGTGACCTTCCAGACGGCCGTCGCCCAGGCCGAGATCGAGGACCGGCCGGTGCCGGGCAGCTACTGGCGGCTGGCGTTCGCCGGGCCGGACGGCGACATTATCGTCGCGACCACCCGCCCTGAGCTGCTTCCTGCCTGTGTGGCGCTGGTGGCGCATCCGGCCGACGAGCGGTACCAGCCGCTGTTCGGCCGTACGGCGACCACTCCCCTGTTCGGCGTCGGCGTGCCGATCCTGCCCCATCACCTGGCCGACCCGCTCAAGGGCACGGGCATCGCGATGGTGTGCACGTTCGGCGACACCACCGACGTGACCTGGTGGCGTGACCTGTCGCTCTCGACCAGGCCAGTCATCGGGCCTGACGGACGGCTGACCGGTGACTGCCCGCCGTGGATCACCGGCCAGGACGGCCAGACGGCCTATGCCGAGCTAGCGGGCTATCCGGCCGCGGCGGCTCGCCGCAGGATCGCCGTGTCGCTCGCCGCCGTAGGTGCGCTGCGCGGCGATGCCGAGCCGGTCACGCACCAGGTGAAGTTCTTCGAGAAAGGCGACGCGCCGCTTGAGATCATCACAACTCGCCAGTGGTACATCCGCAACGGCAGCAACGACCCAGAGCTGCACAAGCGCCTGCTCGACCGCGGCAGGGAGCTGACCTGGCATCCGCCGCACATGCGCGCCAGGTACGAGGACTGGGTCGCCGGGCTGACCGGCGACTGGCTGATCAGCCGCCAACGCTACTTCGGCGTGCCCATCCCTGTGTGGTACCAGGTGCGCCCCGACGGCACCGTCGACCACGACCGCCTCATCCTGCCGCCGGAAGACGCGCTCCCGGCCGACCCGCAGGCGCAAACCCCGCCCGGTTACGAGTCAGGCCAGCGCGACCAGCCAGGCGGGTTCACGGCCGACAAGGACGTGATGGACACCTGGGCGACCTCGTCGCTGACACCGCAGATCGCTGGCGGCTGGACCACCGATGACGACCTGTTCAGGCGGGTCTACCCGATGGACCTGCGCCCCCAGGCACACGAGATCATCAGGACCTGGCTGTTCTACACGGTCTTGCGCTCGCAAGTGCTCGAGGACGTGCTGCCCTGGCGGCACGCCGCGATCTCCGGCTGGATCATCGACCCCGACCGCAAGAAGATGTCCAAATCCGCCGGCAACGTAACGACGCCTGCCGCCCTGCTCGGGGAGTACGGCACGGACGCGGTCAGGTACTGGTCGGCCAGCGCCCGCCTCGGCGTGGACACGACCTTCGACCTGGCTCAGCTCAAGATCGGGCGGCGCCTGGCGATCAAGATCCTCAACGCGACCAGGTTCGTGCTCGGCTTCGAACCAAGCTCGGTCACCGCGGTGACCGAGCCGCTCGATCTGGCCATGCTCGACCGCCTGGGCGGGCTGATCACCCGTTGCACCGAGGCGTTCGACAACTACGACCACGCGTCCGCGCTCGAGCACGCCGAGCAGTTCTTCTGGCAGTTCTGCGACGACTACCTGGAACTGGTCAAGCCCCGTGCCTACGCGGCGGACAGTTCGGCGATCACCGCGCTGCGCATCGCCTTGTCGGTGCTGCTCAGGCTGCTCGCCCCGGTGCTGCCGTTCGTCACAGAGGAAGCCTGGTCGTGGTGGCAGGAAGGCTCCATCCACCTTGCTCCGTGGCCGACGATGTCCGAACTGCCGCCAGAGCGGTCAGGCGGGGCGCGCCTGGACGCCGCCGCCGCCGCTATCGGCGCGATCCGCAAGGCCAAGTCGGAGGCCAGGCTCCCGCAGAAGTCCGAGGTCACTCGCCTGCAAGTCACCGGCGCCGACCTGAGCGCGCTGAACGCCGTGCTCAGCGACGTCCTCGCCGCCGGTCACGTGAGCGAAGCTGAGCTTGTCGAAACGCCGGCTGACAGCGCTGAGTACTCCGTAGAGCTCTAGAGCCCTCGGGTACTCTCAGCGTTATGGCGAACGTGCAGCTTTCAGAGGACGAGTGGCGCAAGCGGCTGACTCCTGAGCAGTACCGCGTGCTCAGGCAGGCGGGTACGGAGCGGGCGTTCACCGGCGAGTACACGGACACTAAGACCAAGGGCGTCTACAAGTGCCGCGCCTGCGGCGCCGAGTTGTTCCGCTCGGACGCTAAGTTCGAGTCGCATTGCGGATGGCCGAGCTTCTACCAGCCGTCGGAGGGCGACGCTGTCGTGCTGCTCGAAGACCGCTCGCTCGGCTCGGTGCGGACCGAGGTGAGGTGCGCGAACTGCGACTCCCACCTCGGGCACGTGTTCGAAGGCGAGGGTTACGACGTCCCCACCGACCAGCGCTGGTGCATCAACTCCGTGTCGCTCAGCCTGGACCCGGACGACGCCGGTGCCTGACCAGCACGTCGGGATCGAGCTCAGAAAGGCTGGCCAGGCCCGCTAGCCGCATCGTGATCTCGAAGTCGGTGCGCAGCGCGCGGAGCACGTGCCGCACCCCGTCCTCCCCGGCCAGCCCGAGCCCGTAAGCATATGGCCGCCCGATAAGCACCGCCCGAGCCCCGAGCGCGACCGCCTTGAGAACATCGGCACCGCTCCGCACCCCGCTGTCGAACAGCACGGTCAGCTCAGAGCCGACACGGGCGGCGACCCCTGGCAGCGCGTCCAAGGCCGCCAGTCCCCCGTCCACCTGACGTCCCCCGTGGTTGGACACCACGATCCCGTCCATCCCCGCATCGACCGCTCGCACGGCATCAGCGACGGACATGATTCCCTTGAGCACGATGGGCCCGTCCCAGACTGACCGCAGCCACGGCAAATCAGCCCAGGTCAGCGACGGATCGCCGAACATCTGAGCCCACCGCAGTACCGCCTGATCCTGATGCGAGGACAGCGGCTCTGGCAGCCCGGCGCAGAACACCGGATCGGACAGGTAGTTCTGGATCCCGATCCCCCGCAGGAACGGCAGGTACGCCGCGTCCAGATCGACGGGCCGCCACCCGAGCAGCCGGGTATCGAGCGTGACCATCAGCACGCTGAACCCGGCCGCGGCAGCGCGCCCGATCAGGCTCTCGGCGACGGACCTGTCCTTCGGCCAGTAAAGCTGGTACCACCGCGGCCCCGACCCGCAGGCAGCGGCCACCTCCTCCATGGTGCAGGATGCCGCCGTCGACAGAACCATCGGCACCCCCAGTTCCCCAGCCACCCGCGCCACCGCCAGCTCACCGTCCTGGTGCGCCAGCCGCAGCACGCCGACCGGCCCGAGCAGCAAGGGGAAGGAGAGCTCAGTTCCCAGCACCGACGAGCGGTAGGACACCGCGCTCACGTCGGTCAGCATGGAGGGCACGATCCGCCACCGCCGGAACGCCTCGGCGTTCTCCCGCACGGTGTCACCTGTCCCGGCCCCGCCACGGATATAGCCGAAGGCCGTCGACGTCATCCGCCTGCTGGCAAGCTCCTCAAGCTGGCTCAGGTCAGCGGGCAGCACCGGAGGATTTCCGGTCAGGTAGATCTCGTCCTGATAGTTCTCAAGCGACCCGGTCACAAGGCTAAAACCTAGCCGAACAGATCGGGCTCCCTGGCGGTGACGTAGTCCCGCAACGGCTTGAACTGGAACTGCCCGGCCAGCGGGTATCCGATCTGACTGCGCACAAGCAGCGCGGTCTCGTGATCGATGTGCCTGGGCACTCCCGCAGCCATGGCCAGGAGCTGTGCCTGGCACGACCGCTCCATCGTCACGAACCACCAGGCCGCCTCTGCGACCGAGCCGCCGACGGTCAGCAGTCCGTGATTGGCCAGGATCACGGCCTTGTTCGACCCGAGCGCGACACCGATACGCTTGCCTTCCTCGGTGTCGCTGACCACGCCGCGGTAGTCGTCGTACCTGCTGTGGTCCTCATAGAACGCGCAGGCGTCCTGCGTGATCGGGTCGAGCATGACGTTCAGGCTGGACAGCGCCTTGCCGTGCACGGAGTGCGCGTGCGCGGCCGCGATGACGTCAGGCCTGGCCAGGTGGACCTGCGAGTGAATGCAGAACGCGGCCTTGTTGACCGGCTGGTCACCGATGACGACGGTGCCTTCGTGATCGACGCAGATCAGGTCGGAGACCTTGATCTGGCGGAAGTTCATGCCGAACGGGTTGACCCAGAACCGGTCAGGAAACTCGGGGTCCCGCGCGGTGATGTGCCCGGCGACGCCTTCAGAGAAGCCGAAGCTGCCGAAGATGCGGAACGCCGCCGCGAGTTCCTGCTTGCGGTGCAGCCGCTCGCGCTCGATCGCCGGGTCCGCCTGCGCGTCGGCGTCCCTCGCCTCAACTTCGTCAACCGCTGTCATCAAGCTCTCCTCACGCACTGTCGCCCGGGCTCGGTCACAGGCATCAACCCATTTTGCCGCAAATAAAACACCGAACGTAACCGCACCCGAAATGCTAGCTTCGCCGCCGCAGCGGCATAGCCGTGGGAGCAGGGCGGGCCTGGCCGCCAGCATGATCGTTTACCCGTGCCCGCCGGTTCTGGCATTTCCGGCTTTCGAGGCATCTCGCCAAATCTCGCAGCATCGCTGGCTCCCCGTTGTCGTTAGCAAGCACGGGCCAGCAGCAACGGTGGCTCCCCAATGCTGTAACTGTGACATCGCGGGGCCAGCGTTGCGGTTGGCCCCGGGCCGGGCGACGACATCGGTGGCCCGCTGATGCTGTTGGGGCACGGCTGTTGGGGCACGGCTGTTGGGGCACGGCCGGACCTCCTGTCAGCCGGGCTGCGGGCGCTTCTCCTGCCAGCGTTCCGGTGTCCCGAGCTTGCCGAAGCCGAACTGGCGGTAAAGCGTGCGCTCGGGCGCGGTGCTGAGCACCTGCCTGGTCGCGACGATGTCCGGGTGGCTGGTAGCGACCCCGATAAGGAAACTGCCCAGGCCATGGCCGCGATGGGCGCTGTCGATGAACACGTCGCACAGCCAGGAGAACGTGGCACGGTCGGTCACCCAGCGGGCGAAGCCGGCCTGCTCCCCGTCGGCCGCGTAGAGGCCGAACACGATCGAGTTCGCGAGCGCACGGACCATCGCCTCGTACGAGCGGCCGCGCGCCCAGTAGCTCTGCTCGCTGATCCAGCCGTGCACCAGGTCCACGTCGATCAGCGCAGGATCGTCGCTCACCCAGTAGCCGTCAGGGCCGGCCTGCCGCATTGCCCCCGCCTTCTGCGTATCCACGAGACAATGACCATCATGCCAAGAGGTAACGAGGAAATTGCCGGGCTCCTGCAAGAGTATGCCGAGTTGTTGCAGATCACTGGCGGTGATCCGTTCCGTGCCCGCAACTACGAGAAGGCGGCTAAGTCGATCGCGGGCTATGGCGGCGACGCCGGCCAGCTCGGCGAGGCAGCGCTGCAGAAGATCCCTGGTGTCGGCAAGTCGATCGCGGCCAAGATCGTCGAGTCGCAGCGGTCAGGTACGTTCGCTCAGCTCGACGAGTTGCGCGAACGCATCCCCGTAGGGGTCAGGGCGATGACCAAGATCCCCGCACTCGGGCCCAAGCGCGCCTATCAGCTCTACACCGACCTCGGCATAGCCTCAGTTGACGACCTCGCCGACGCGATCGCCGAAGGCCGGCTGCGCGATGTGAAAGGCTTCGGCGCGAGGAGCGAGGAAAAGATCTCGCGCGGTATCGAGTTCGTGCGCGGCCTCGACCAGCGTGCGCCGATCAACGTCGCCGCCGAACTGGCCGAGCGCATCATCGCCGTCATCAGCGCGGTCGACGGCTGCGAGCGGTGCGAGTACGCCGGCTCACTGCGCCGGTTCAGGGAGACGGTGGGCGACGTTGACATCCTCGCGGCCGCCGACGACTCGGGCCCGCTGATGGCCGCCCTCACCGCGATGCCTTTCGTCCAGTCGGTGATCGCCAGCGGCGACACGAAGACGTCGGTGCGGATAAGCACCGAGCATGTCGGTCACCGGGGAAGCCTCCAGGTCGATCTGCGGGTGATCCCGGCCGGATGCTGGGGCGCCGCCCTGCAGTACTTCACCGGTTCGCAAGCGCACAACGTCGCGGTACGCGAGATCGCGGTACGCAAGAAGCTGAAGCTGTCCGAGTACGGCCTGTTCGAGGCCGACAGCGGGAAACTGGTCGCGAGCGCGACCGAGCAGGAGGTCTACGAACGGCTCGGCATGGACTGGATTCCCGCTCCGATGCGGGAGGACACCGGCGAGGTCCAGGCCGCACAGCGACACGAGATCCCCGATCTTGTGCAGCTACCCGACATCCGAGGCGACCTGCACTCGCACACCAACCTGACCGACGGCGTCGCCTCTCTTGAAGACATGGTCAGCGCCGCCCGTGCGCGCGGCTACGCCTACTTCGCCGTCACCGACCACGCGCCGAACCTGTTCATGCAGCGCATGACCATCGACAAGATGCTCGAGCAGCGGGAGCAGCTACGCAAGCTCGAAACCGGTCAGGAAGGTATGGTGCTGCTGCACGGCACAGAACTGAACATCGCCCCTGACGGCAGCGTCGACTGGGAAGAAGACATCCTGGCCGGGTTCGACCTCTGCGTGGCGTCGGTCCACTCGCACTTCGACCAGCCGAGAGCCGAGATGACCAGGCGCTTCCGCGTCGCCTGCGAGAGCCCTGGCGTGAACGTCATCGGCCACCCCACCGCCCGGCGGATCGGCAAGCGCCCCGGTGTCGACGTCGACTTCGCCGAACTGTTCCGCGCTTGCGCGGAAACCGGCACCGCGCTGGAAATCAACTCCCAGCCCCAGCGCCTCGACCTGCCCTCTGATCACCTGAAGGCGGCGAGGGACGCCGGCGTCAAGTTCGCGATCGACACGGACTCCCATGCCGTCGGCGCACTCGACCTGATGAAGTACGGCGTGGGCACGGCACAGCGCGGCTGGCTGACCCCTGACGACGTCATCAACGCCTGGCCGCTGGAACGCCTGCGCGACTTCCTGGCCAGGTAACGGGCGCGAGTATCGCGGGCTAGCAGGTGAGTTCGCTGCCCAGCGGGGCGGTTCGCCGGAAGCCCAGCGCTGCAGGTTGTCGGCGAACATGCCTGCCGTACGGCGGAACATCTCGAAGGTCAGACCGCCGACGTGCGGCGTGGCGATGACGCTCGGATGCCGCAGCAGCGGCGAGTCAGGGTCGGGAGGCTCGATCGCGTGGACGTCGAGGCCGGCGCCGCCGACCTGGCCGGAGTCGAGCGCCGCGAGCAGAGCCGCCTCGTCGACCAGGCCGCCGCGGGCGACGTTGACGAAGACCGCGCCCGGCTTCATGGCGGCGAAGGCGGCGGCGTCGAACATGTTCGCGTTGGTTCGGTCATACATCGCGCAGCAGACGACGGCGTCTGCCTTGCCGAGCGCATCGTGGAGCTGGTCGGGACCGGTGACCTCGTCGACCCCTCGCGGCGTGCCACGGGCGGGCTGGGACCTTACCCCGTGAATATTGGCGGAAAATGACTGAAGGCGAAGCGCGAGCGCTGAGCCGATCGCTCCTAGACCGACAATGACGACCGTTGATCCGAGCAGCGAGCCGCCCGTTGGCCTCGCGTCCCAGTCGCCGCTGGCGAGCGCGGCCTGCGCGTCGCCGATCCTGCGGACCAGGGCGAGCAGGAACATGACCGCGAGCTCGGCCACTCCGTCTGCGTTGCCTGACTCCTCGCCTGGAATCCTGGCGGCCCAGACGCCGAGCCTGCTCGCCGCGTCGAGGTCGACCTTTTCCAGGCCGACGCCGAATTGCTGTACCAGGCCGAACTGGCCGGCCTCGAGAACCGTGCGGTCGATGACGGCGCCGACCGGGCAGATCACGTCAACGCCGTCCAGGTGATCGGTGACCTCATCCCCTCCGCAGGTGCGGATCGTCCAGCCGGGCAGCAGCGGTTCGAGCGAACTCCAGTCAAGTTCGGCTGTGAAACGCTCGCGGCAGAAGAGGACCTTCACGCCAGGCTGGCGACGAGCTCGCCGACCGGCTTGCGCCTGCCGGTGTAGAACGGGATCTCGACGCGGGTGTGCCGACGGGCAGAAGCGCCGCGCAGGTGCCGCATCAGGTCAACGATGCGGTGCAGTTCGTCGGCCTCGAACGCGAGCATCCATTCGTAGTCGTTAAGCGCGAAGCAGGCGACGGTGTTCGCGCGGACGTCAGGGTATTCCCTGGCCATCTGCCCGTGCTCGGCGAGCATGGCACGGCGCTCGCCGTCCTCGAGCAGGTACCACTCGTAGGAGCGGACGAACGGGTAGACGCAGACGTAGTTCTTTGGCTCCTCGCCGGCCAGGAACGCGGGGATGTGGCTCTTGTTGAACTCGGCAGGGCGGTGCAGCGCCATCGCCGACCAGACCGGCTCGCAGGCGCGGCCCAGCCGGGTACGGCGGAATCGCGTGTAGATTTCCTGCAGGTCATCGGCGGTAGGTGCGATCCACCAGAACATCAGGTCGGCGTCGGCGCGCAGGCCCTGGACGTCGTAGCCGCCCCTGGTCTCGACGCCCTTGCCCGCGGCCTGATCGAAGAGCTCGGCTACCTCGGCGGCCAGGGCTTCCCTTCCGGCCAGCTCGATCGCATTACGGTCGGCGACCTTGAAGACCGACCACATCGTGTACCTGATGAGCTGGTTCAGGTCGCGGGCCTTAGGACGCTCGTTTTCTGCCATGATTCCTATTCTTCCGCATACGGGCCGGCTCGCAGGAAGCCGGCGACCTGCTCGGCGGCGAGGCGTGCTGAGGCGATGCACGCGGGGACGCCGACTCCATCGTAGGCGGCGCCGCAGACCGCCAGGCTGCCGGCAGCGCCGGCCCAGGCGCGGATCCGGCCGACCCGGTCGAGGTGCCCGACCGTGTACTGGGGCAGGGCGCCGCCCCAGCGGGTGACGTGGCTGTCCACCGGAGGGAGCCTGGCACCGGTCGCGGCGGCGAGGTCCGCGGCGGCGAGGCTGACCAGGTCCTTGTCATCGCGCTGCAGCACGGCTTCTTCGCCGAGGCGGCCGAGCGAGCACCTGACGAAATGGAAGTCGCCTTCGCGGAGCCGGTGCGGCCATTTGATCGTGCTGAAGGTAACCGCCTTCACCGGGTGACCGTCGACTGCGGGCACCAGGTAGCCGGAGCCGGTGAGCGGCTCGCTGAAGGCTTCTTGCCGGTAGGCGAGCGTGACGATGGCCATGCTGGCGTACTCGATCGCGGCGAGGTCTTCTCCGGCTGCCCTGTCCAGCGACGCGACGAGCCGGCTGGCCGGGCGAGCGGGGAGGGCGAGGATGACCGCGTCGGCCTCGAGGTACTCGGGGTCGATCGTCGGGCCGACGGTGAGGCGCCAGCCGCTGGCAGTCCGCGCCAGTTCGCGCACCGTCGCCTTGGTGCGGACGGTCGCGCCGCTTGCCCTGGCGAGGGCAGCGGGCAGGGTGCCCGCGCCGCCACGGAGCGTGGTGAAGACCGGGGGCGTGGCGCCTGTGGCACCGCCGGCTGGCGGCAGCAGGCCGGCGGCCGCTTCGGTCAGCGACGCGTGCTCTCGCGAGGCCCTGGCCAGGGCGGGCAGCGTCGCCTCGTAAGAGAGCTGGTCCGGGCGTCCGGCGTAAACGCCGCCGAGCAGCGGCTCGACCAGGCGGTCGACGACCTCCGCGCCGAACCTCGCGCCGACGTAGCTCGCGACGGACACATCGCCAGTTCGCCCGGTACACGGGAGCGTTAGGTCCTCGCGGGCCCTGGTCATTCCCCGCCCGGACACGATCTCGCTGCGCTCAAGCTCGTCCAGGTCTCCTGGCACGCCCATGAACTGGCTTTTAGGCAGGGACCTGAACGTTCCCCTGGTCCAGATCCGCGCTGTCGTCGTGCCGGGATACACCATCTCGCCGGCCAGCCCAAGCTCCCCGATCAAGCCGACAGCTTCAGGGCGGCGGGCCAGCAGCGCCTCGGCCCCGGTGTCGACCTCCGTGCCAGCGACCTCGGCCATCGCAAGCTTGCCGCCGATGTTCGGCGAGCCTTCGAGAACGGTGACGCTGGCCTGATCTTTCAGGAAGTAGGCCGCCGAGAGCCCGGCAATGCCGCCGCCCACGATCACGACGCGGCGGTTGCGTGCGGTTGAAGTCACGAGTCCACCTTGGCAGATCGCGTGTGAATCCCGCCCTGCCGGTCCGATCTCAGGCGGCGGCGGGCTGTCGCTGTGGCGGGTCTTGGCGCCATCGGGGCTGGTCAGCGCACCTCTCTTCGGCTGAGGCCGTTCGTCAGAGCCCTGCCGCATCGGTGGCTCTCCGATGTCGTTCGCGGGCCAGAGCCAGGGGCAACGGTGGCCACTTGATGCGGTTCCCGCAGCAACGCGGAGCCACAGATGCTGTTCGCCCCAGGCCGGGCAACAACATCGGTGGCTCTCCGATGCTGTTGCCGGGCGCCGGGGTGCGAGGGCGAGGGGCAACTCTGCCGACCGGGTGACTGTTTCGTGCCTGGATGAGGGATCTGGCCGACCGCCCCTCCGCCCGGCCCCGCGGTTCCCTCCCTGGGAAAGGCACCGCTGCACGCCTGCGTCGTGAACTGCTCGCCGTCGGGGAGCCTCAGGCCGGGTCCATACCGTATCTCGCCATGAGGGCGCGCTCCTCCTCCGGGGCAGGGGGCTGCTCGCCTGACCAGAGTGCCTGCAGTTCCTCGAAGTACGCGTCCATGGCAGGGGCGTGGAGCACGAGCAGCCTGGCCGGCGAGGACGTGCGGTTGCCGAACGTGTGCGCCGCTCCCCTAGGCACCAGGAGGAAGTCGCCTGCCGTGCCGGTCAGTTCGGCGTCATCCAGCCGGAACGTGATCACGCCATCCAGCACGAAGAACGCTTCCGAGCAGTTCGTGTGCCGGTGCGGCGGCGGGGTGCGGCCGCCAGGCGGCAGCGTGCGCTCCATCAGCGAGAAGTCGCCGCCGGTCTGGGCGGCGACGGCCTTGAACGCCATCACGCTGCCGCGCGCGGTCAGCACCTGGCCCGCCCCTGGCGGGAGCATGCCGGTCATGCCGCGGCCACCGAGGACCAGTCGAACGACGAGCCGATCGCGAGCAGCCGCTCCCGCGTCGGGTCGTCACACAACGCCCCCCGCACGCCGGCCTCGTAACACGCTCGCGGAGACACCCCCATGCCGAGCACGGCCGCGTATTCCGAGCCCAGGTCGCTGCCGAACATGGCCGGGTCGTCGGTGCTGACCGTGCACTGTACCCCAGCGGCGAGCAGCGCGGGCAGCGGATGCTCGGCCAGCGACCTGACCACGCCGGTACGCACGTTCGACGTCGGGCAGACGTCGAGCACTACTTCTCGCGAGGCCAGCTCGCTGGCCAGTTCGGGGTCCTCGATCGCACGGAAGCCGTGCCTGATCCGGTCCGCACGGAGCGCGCCGAGCGCTTCCCTGACGGACTGCGGACCTTCCGACTCGCCAGCGTGCGGCACCGAGCCGAGCCCGCCGTCCCTGGCACGCGCGAAGACCCGCTCGTACGGCGCGGGCGGGTACTCGCTCTCAGCTCCGCCCAGCCCGATGCCGACGATGCCCCGGTCAGCGTGGGCAAGGCTGTGGGTCACGGTCAGTTCGGCGGCCTCCATCGGGTACCCGCGCGGGATGTCAGGCGTCAGGTTGACGGTCACGCCGTAGGTCTCGAACGCCTCGGCGGCGCCGTCGCAGTACCCGGCGAAGATCTCCTCCCAGGCCGCACCGCGCCCGGCGGGCTCGGCCGGGGAGAAAATGCCTTCGAGGTAGACCGCGCCAAAGGATGCCGCTTCGGCCGCGTAGTCGACGACGACCTGCCGGAAGTCCCGCTCGGTCATCAGTACCTTCGTCGTTGTCATCCACACCTCAAGAAAGTGCGGAAAGTCACGGTACTCGTAAAACCTGGCAAGCTCATCGACCGAGTCCGCGAGCCTGATGCCGTTACGGCGCGCGATAGACAGCATCGCCGGCGGCCGTACGGTGCCCTCGAGGTGCACGTGCAATTCGATCTTGGGGAAGGTCACGGCTACCATCCTGCCCCGTGACCGGCATCGGGTTCCGAGCGGACTCCGCATACCGGCCAGAGGCCATTCAGGCAACGCTTTGATAACTGCCGAAACCGGCGAGCCCCCTTATCTCGTCGAAGCGGCATGAGTCGTTCCTTCCTGCCCTCCGCCCTGCGCGTTCCCGCCGCCATTGCCGCGTGCGGCTGCGCCGGGCTGCTCATCGCCGCCTGCTCAAGCTCAAGCTCGTCCGGCGTGGCCGAGCCCGAGCACAAGGCTATTGCCGGGCCAGACTACGGAGCGGTGGCACCCGCGCCCGCCGCCGCCCCCGCGATGCCGGGCCAGACCTCCACCGCCGGCCTCGTCAAGCTCGCCCCCGCCCAGAGCATCATTTACACCGCCAGCCTCACGATCCGGGTCAAGAACGTGACCACGACGGCGGACAAGGCCAGCGGCGACGTCACCTCGGCCGGCGGCTATGTCGCCAGCGAACAGCAGACGATCGCGCACGGCAAGCACGGCGTCAGCCAGGTAAGCCTGCAACTCAAGATCCCGGTATCGGTCTACCAGCCGACGCTGACCGAACTCACCGCCCTGGGCAAGACGCTCGCGTTCAGCACGCAGGCGCAGGACGTGACTCAGCAGGTCGCCGACGTGAGCAGCCGGGTCGCCTCGGCGGAGGCAGCGATCAGGCAGTTGCGGGCCTTGCTGAGCCGGGCAGGCACCGTCAGCGGGCTGCTTTCAGTGCAAAATCAAATCAATAGCCAGCAATCATCACTTGAGGCACTCCTCGCCCAGCAGGAGGCCCTTGACCACGAGACCAGCTACGGGACAGTGACGCTGCAGGTGAACGGGCCTAAGGCGGCGCCGGTCCAGAAAAAGAAGCCCAAGGCGCATCACGGCCTCGCCGCCGGGCTAGGCACGGGCTGGCGTGCGCTCAAGGCGAGCGTGGTGTGGCTGCTGACGCTGCTCGGCACCGTGCTGCCGTTCGGTGTGGTGCTGGTCGTGATCGGCGGCGTGATCTACCTTGGCCGCCGGCGGATGATCAGGCGGCGGCGCCCGGCTCAGCCTGCGGGCACGGCGTGAACTAGATCGGTCAGCCTGGCCAGCATGTCGGGGTCGGTCTCTGGCAGCACGCCGTGGCCAAGGTTGAAGATGTGACTTTCCGCCATCCTGCCTTGCGCGAGTACCTCCCTTGCCCGGTCCTCGATCACTGGCCAGGGCGCGAGCAGGATCGCCGGGTCAAGGTTGCCTTGAAGCGCCTTGCCTGGCGATACCCGGTGCACCGCTTCGCCGAGCGGAACCCGCCAGTCCACGCCAACCACGTCGGCGCCCGCCTCGCCGAGCAGCCCGAGCAGTTCCCCTGTGCCGACGCCGAAGTGAATCCTCGGCACCCCGGAGTCCGCGAGCGCGCTGAAAACGCCCGCGCTGAACGGCAGCACGCTGCGCTGGTAGTCCTGCGGGCTGAGGACGCCTGCCCAGGAGTCGAAGAGCTGGATCGCCGAAGCTCCGGCCGCGACTTGCACCTTCAGGAACGCGGTCGTGATCTGGGTCAGCCTTCCGAGCAGCGCCTCCCAGAGCACGGGGTTGCCGTACATGAGCGACCTGGTCTTGTCGAAGTTCTTAGAGGGACCGCCCTCGATCAGGTAGCAGGCCAGCGTAAACGGACCGCCGGCGAAGCCGATCAGCGGCGTGCCGCCAAGCTCGGCGGTCAGCAGCTTGACCGCTTGCGTGAGGTAGGGCACGTCCCCGGCGTTCAGCTCACGCAGCGCGGCCACGTCGGCCTCGGTGCGCACGGGCTTGTCGATCACCGGCCCGACGCCTGGCCGGAGGTCCACGCCGATGCCGACCGCCCGCAGCGGGACCACGATGTCGCTGAACAAGATCGCGGCGTCCACGCCGTACCTGCGGACCGGCTGCAGGGTGATCTCGGTGATAGTTTCCGGGTTCGAGAGGGCATCAAGCATCGCGATCCCGGCCCGCAAGGCCCGGTACTCGGGCAGCGCACGGCCGGCCTGGCGCATGTACCATACGGGCGCGTGCGACACGGGTTGCCTGCGGCAGGCCCTGATGAAGGCCGAGTCTGATGGCTGACTGTCCACGCCGCCGATCGTCTCACAGCCGGCGGTGACATGATGACACGCCGTTCCAGATCCACGGATTGCGGTCAGGTACGTGTCAGCATCTCTAGATACGCACAGATCAATGAGGTTAAGCAGGAGCGGCAGGTGATCAACGTGTTTCTTGACTGCCCGGGCTGCGGACAACTCAGGGAGTTCGTACAGGCACACCCTGACCCCGAGCGCTGCCCTGACGTGCCGAGTGGCTGCTGCCCGGAATGGTTCTGCTCTGCGTGCGGCTCTAGCCTGCTGCTAGACCTCGCGGCCTGAGGATGCCATGCCACCGCCGCGCGCGCTGAGACCCGCAGCGATGCCTGACGGTCGGCAGGTATTCCAGCAAGCGATCGCCGAGATAGAGGCGGAGATTTCCGCCTTCTCCGGACTCAGGCCAGAAGTCAGCTTCGAAAGCGAGCCGCCGCCGAGGAGGCTCGCTCCGCAGGCGATGGCCATCGCCTGCACGGTCGCGGTCGATCCCGGCGCTGTCCATGCTGACCCGGCCGATCCGGAGGCCGAGGCAGGGGCCGGGCGGTTCGTGCTCCTTTATGACCCGGCGGGGCAGGACGGCTGGGCGGGGCCCTTTCGCGTCATCGCTTACTTGCGGGCCGAGCTTGAACCTGAGATTGCCGCCGACCCGTTTATCGGCCAGGTTGGCTGGAGCTGGCTGATCGAGGCGCTTGATAACCGGCTGGCTGGGTATGCGGCCATTAGCGGTTCGGTCACCAGGGTGGTTACGGAAGGATTCGGTGCGAAGCAGGATCAGCCGGTCGCTACCGACTTCGAGATGCGCGCGTCGTGGTCACCGGTCAGCGAGGGATCGGCAGGGGAAGCAGGGCAGAGCTTCGCGCTCGGCCGGCACGCGGGTGCCTGGGCCGACGCGCTATGCGCGGCGTGCGGCATGCCGCAGCTAACGCCAGGGGTCGCGCAGTTCCCGCCGCCGGCCCGCAGAAGGCACCGCCCGTGAGCGTGCCGCTGCTCGAACCGAGAGAAGGACTGCCGCCGCTCGTGACCACGAGTGAAGCGCTGGCCGAGGCGAT
The DNA here is from genome assembly GCA_035509195.1 of Streptosporangiaceae bacterium. Taxonomy (GTDB): domain Bacteria; phylum Actinomycetota; class Actinomycetes; order Streptosporangiales; family Streptosporangiaceae; genus Chersky-822. The sequence goes on from DATJLT010000026.1 coordinate 29,159, forward strand.
CGGCCGTCTGGGCTCCGGCACCGGGCCTGTGGCCGTCGACGCCGAGCGCGCGTCGGGCTTTCGCTACGGGCACCGCGCGTTCCTTGTCCAGTTCCGCCGGGCCGGCTCTGGCACCGTGCTCATCGACCCGGTCACCTGTCCTGACCTCGCGGGCGTTGACAGCGTGCTCGCTGACGCCGAGGCGGTGCTGCACGCGGCAGGACAGGACCTGCCTTGCCTGTCCGACCTGGGCTACCGTCCCAGGCGGCTGTTCGACACCGAACTGGCAGGGCGGCTGCTCGGCTATCCGCGCGTGGGCCTGGGCACCCTCGTGTCAGAAGTGCTCGGGCTGACGCTGGAAAAGAGTCACTCGGCCGCGGACTGGTCGACACGCCCGCTGCCGCTCGAATGGCTCAGATACGCCGCACTCGACGTCGAGGTCCTCGTTGAGTTGCGCGACGCACTGGCCGCGCAACTACTTGAGCAAGGCAAGCTGAGCTGGGCCGAACAGGAGTTCGCGACCGTGCTCGCCGCCAAGCCCGCCCCGCCGAGGCCCGACCCCTGGCGGCGTACCTCAGGCATTCACCGCGTGCGGAGCCGTCGCGGTCTCGGCATCGTACGAGAACTCTGGCTCGAACGTGACCGGATCGCCAGGCACCGCGACATCTCGCCGACCCGCATCCTGCCTGACCTGGCGATCGTCGATGCCGCGCGCGCCGCCCCTGGCACGATGGAGGAACTCGGCAAGCTGACCGGCTTCACCGGTCGCGGTGCCCGCCGCTACGGCCCGGAGTGGCTGCGCGCGATCCGCCGCGCCAAGTCAATGACCGAGGACGAGCTTCCCGAGTCGTCCGCACCGCCAAGCGAAGGCCCGCCGCCTGCTCACCGGTGGGCCGAGCGCGACCCGATCGCCGCCAAGCGCCTCACCGCCGTCCGCGGCGCGGTCGCCGCCCTAGCCGACGCCGGGCACCTGCCCGCGGAGAACCTGCTCGCCCCCGACGCGGTCCGCCGCCTGGCCTGGCAGCCCCCGGAACCGCTGGAACCAGAACCGATCGCCGACGAACTGCGCCGCTACGGCGCCCGCCCCTGGCAGATCGAGATCACCGCCACCCCCATCGCCATGGCCCTCCTCCGCCTCATAGAAAAAGGCGAAGCCTGACCCAGAACCCCCTCGCCGACGCCCCCTCACTACCCGGTCAGCCCGCTCGTCGACGGCCCTCGCCGCCCGGCCCTCTCACCGCCCGGCCCTCTCACCGCCCGGTCAGCCCGCTCGCCGACGGCCCTCGCCGCCCGGCCCCTTCTCCACGCCGTGCCCAGGCCCGAGGGCCGCGCGTCAACAGCATCAGATGTCCAGCGATGCTGTGCACCCCGCCCCGGCTACAGCATTAAAGTCCCAGCGATGTCGCTCGGACAGCATCTAGGGGCCACCGTAGTCGTTCGGCCTTGCCCGCCAACAGCAACGCGGGGCCAACGATGCTGTACGCCTCGGCACCACGCCCTCCGGTCGACCAAGCCCAACGTCGGAACGACATGGGCTAGCCAGCAAGCAGGCGGGTCAACGGCACCGCCACGCGGGCCGACGCAGCCACGCGGGCCGACGCAGCCACGCGGGCAGGGTCGACGACGTCAGGCGGGCTTACGCCAACACTCAGGCGGTCGATGACGTCAGGCGGTCTTCTTTAGCGAGGGCAAGTCGCATGGCTTCGCTGATCCGGGCCGGAAGACGCCCGCGCACGGAAGCGGCGCTACGGAAGGCGGGTAGTCGGGAAACACGTTGAGCAGGATCTCGCAGTCGCAACAGCCACCCCTGAGCGCGAACTGCCTGAGCAGGCCACGGGGCTGCGCGGCACAAGCGTCCCGCCACCTGATTGCCCACCGGTAGGTGCCGTCGCAGCCGAATTCGGTGATCATGCGCAGCAAATAACAGCGAACGCATTCAAGCTCGCCGGGAGCGGTTAACCGCTCGGCCAGTTCAGCCAGTTCGTTCTCTACCGCAGCCGACAGGTCATTGCCCATTGCGCTTCCTTCCGATCGCCTGGAACCTATCGGGAGAATTCGTACCGCATGCCTACGACATTCTGGCTAGACAGCCAGCTCGTGTCGCTCGGCCGACACCAGCACGCCGCCGGCTGACTGAAGCACGATGAAGCTGCCCGTGCGCAGGTGAGACTCTGCGGCTGCCCCGCCCGCCATCGCACCAGACCCGAGGGCCAGGCGGGCCGCGGCGACCATGCCTGGCAGGTTCTCGCGGTGCGCGCAGACCAGCGTCGGCACGCCCTCGGCGGCTAGCTCGGCCACCCGGAGGGCCGCCTCCGCCGGCCCGGCAGATCCGCGTTCAGGCGGCACGCTGAAGGCGGGCTCGGTCTCCACCTGGACGCCGACCGCCTCGGCGTAAGGGCGCACCGTAGCCAGGCAGCGCTCCGCCGCCGAGCTGAGTATGCGGCAGCGCCCGTAGCTGGCCAGCAGCGTCGCGAGCAGTCTGGCCCCGGCGACTCCATGAACGTCAAGCGGACGGCCCAGGTCGAGAGGGTCGGCGGGCGACTTGGCTACCGCCTCGGCGTGCCGCAGCAAGATGAAGGGGACGGAGTCGGCAGGACCTGCCGTGAACTCGTCGAGCAGCTTCGCATCCCGCTCGTAGGAAAGCCGCTCGCGAGCTGGCCCGGCCGGCAGCCAGACCAGCTCGTCGACCTCGTGGCCGGGGGTGAAGCCGTCAGAGCCAACGCAACGAGCGGCCCAGTAGCTCACGTGCTTGGGCTGGCCGGACACCTCGTATTCAGAGGAGGTCAGCCGACGACCCAGCACGATCCGCAGGCTGGTTTCCTCGGCGACCTCACGAATAGCGGTCAGCAGCACATGCTCGCCAGGCTCCGCTTTCCCCTTGGGAAAGGACCAGTCGTCGTACTTCGGCCGGTGGACGAGCACGACCTCAGGGGCGTTGTCAGGCTCACGCCAGACGACTGCGCCCGCGGCGCGGACAGGATCGTCGCTGGTCAGCTCAGCCATGGCCAGGGAGCGCCTGAGCAGGGTGCGCACGCTGTATCCGGCTTTTCGCGGCCGCCGCCTCCGCTTCGGCCGACCGGCTCTGCCTGGTCCTGATCAGGTGATCCTGCAAGTCCATCAGCGGCGCGCCATCCTTCTCCAGGTGATGCCTGGTCCAGATGCCGTCTGGCCCCAGCCACCATGACGAGGTGCCTGGGTCCATGGCCAGGTCGATCAGGTTGCGGAGCCCGCGCTTCTGCCCCGGATCGACGACCCTGACCAGCAGCTCGACCCTGCGGTCCAGGTTCCTGTGCATGAGGTCGGCACTGCCGATCCAGACATCGTCATCGTTACCCTCGTCGCCGACGCCGAAGGCATAGATCCTCGAATGCTCGAGAAACCGGCCGACGACGCTGCGCACCCGAATGTTCTCCGACAATCCCGCGACACCTGGACGCAGCGAGCAGATGCCGCGCACCCACAACTCGATCGGCACTCCTTCCAGCGATGCACGGTAGAGCGCATCGATGATCGCCTCGTCGATGATCGCGTTGCACTTCATCTGGATGCGTGCTTGCCTGCCTGCCCTGGCTAGCTGAACCTGCTCATCGATCCGCCTGATCAGGCCCGATCTGAGGCCTTCAGGCGCGACCATGATCCGCCGGTAAGCGTCGTGGCGGCTGTAGCCGGTGAGGTGATTGAACAGGTCGGTAATGTCCTCACCGACCTGACGATCCGACGTCAGCAGGCCATAGTCCTCGTAGAGGCGGGCAGTCTTTGGGTGATAATTGCCGGTCCCTATATGGCAGAAGCGGCGCAGTGAGCCATCAGGTTCTTCGCGGACGACCAGGACCATCTTGCAGTGGGTTTTCAGGCCCACAAAGCCGAAGACGACGTGACAGCCCGCCTGCTCCAGCTTATGTACCCAGCCGATGTTGGCTTCCTCGTCGCCGCGCGCCTTGATCTCGACGACCACCACGACCTGCTTCCCCGCCCTGGCCGCGTCGATGAGCGCGTCAACGATCTCCGAATCCCCGCTGGTCCTGTACAGGGTGTGCTTGATCGCCAGCACGCGAGGATCGGCCGCGGCCGAGGTGACCATCCGCTGGACGCTGGCGGCGAACGAGTCGTAAGGCAAGTGCACGAGGACGTCACGTTCTGACAACGTCGAGAACACGCTGCGGTCCTGCGGCAGCGCGCCCTCGGCCGGGACGAACGTCGGGTACTTGAGGCTGCGGATGTCCAGGTCGGCGATGGCAGAAAGGCTGGTCAGGTCCAGTGGGCCAGGCAGCCGGTAGACGGCGCGCTCATCCACGCCCAGCTCGGTGACCAGCTTGTCGAGCACATCGCCGGAGATCGACTCATCAACTTCCAGCCGCACGGCCTGCCCGAACTTCGTCTTCATGAGCTCCCGCTCGAGTGACTGGAGCAGATTCTCAGTGACGTCCTCGTCAATCTCCAGGTCGCGGATCCTCGTGACACGGAACGCATGATGCTCAAGCACTTCCAGGCCGGTGAAGAGTTCGTCCAGGTGAGCGGCGATGACGTCCTCAAGCGGCACGAACCGGTTCGGCGATACGGTAAGGAAACGCGGCAGCACTGGCTCGGTCGGCACCTTGACGCGCGCGAACAAGGTGAGTCCCGACTTCGGGTCGGCGACCATGACCGCGAGGCTCAGCGACAGTCCGGAGATAAAGGGGAACGGATGGGCCGGGTCGACGGCCAGCGGCGTCAGCACCGGATAGATCCGTTCCCTGAACAACCGGTGCAGCCGGCTCTGCTCGTCGGGCAGCAACTCCTTCCAGCGCAGGATCACGATGCCCGCGTCCGCCATCGCGGGCACGAGCTGATCGCTGAAGCAGCGCGCGTGCCTCGCCGCGAGGTCGCGGGCCATGTCCAGGGTGTTCTCGAGTATCTGGTCTGGCGCCATGCCCGTCACGTTCTCGACCGGCAAGCCTGTCGCCATCCGCCTGATCCGCCCGGCAACCCTCACCATGAAGAACTCATCGAGGGCGCTGGCGAAAATCGACTCGAACCTCACCCGTTCGAGCAGCGGGACGCTGGAATCCTCGGCAAGCTCAAGCACGCGCTGGCTGAAGCGCAGCCAGCTCTCCTCCCGGTCAAGGTAACGATCTTCGGGCAGGTCAGCGGCGAGCAGTTCGCGCTCGGCGCCGGTGATCTTGTCCTCGCCCATGCCCGCGAGCGCCTCGGTCGCCAGGTCACCGCCATCAAGATCGGGGCCGGTCTCCTCTGGCGCCTGCGGGAATGTCTCGCTTTGGCCGGCGCCTTCTCCGATGATGTGGTCAGATACGAACTCCTGTCCTCCGGGCATGTTGCTATCCTCCCCAAGCCGGGACTGATCCAATACCCCGGCATAGTGGCCAAACGGAGAAGAATCAGATGAGGATCGGGACATCAGTCGACGAGCCGACCGGGCCGGCGGCGCTGCGCGAACTGCACGACAGGCTGGCTGCCGCCGTGGACGACGGGTTCGCTTCGTTCTGGATGCCGAACATCTTCGGCCTCGACGCGCTCACGGCCCTTGCCGTGGCCGGAGCGGGCGTCGCCGGCATCGAGGTAGGCACCGCTGTCGTGCCGACCTACCCCCGCCACGCGGCCGTGCTCGCCCAGCAGGCCCTGACCGCCGACCTGGCACTGAACGGACAACTCGCGCTCGGCATCGGGCTGTCACACCAGATCGTGATCGAAGACATGTACGGGTACAGCTTCGAGGCGCCGGCAGCACACATGGCCGAGTACTTGTCGATCCTGCTCCCCCTGCTTGACGGCGAGACGGCGTCGTTCACCGGCAAGACCATGCGGGCAGGGATCGGGCTGTCGACACCGCGCTCGCGGCGTATACCCGTTCTGCTCGCGGCCCTCGGGCCGCAGATGCTTAAGCTGGCCGGCGCGCGGACGGACGGGACGATCCTCTGGATGACAGGGCCGGCCACGGTCAGGGATTACATCGTGCCGACGATCAATGCCGCGGCGTCGGCAGCGGGGCGGCCGGCCCCGCGTGTGGTCTGCATCCTGCCGGTGTGCGTGACCGACGACCCGGACGCGGCTCGGGCGCGAGCGGCAAGGGTGTTCGAGATCTACGGGCATTTGCCGTCTTACCGGGCGATGCTCGACAGGGAGGGCGCTTCCGGTCCCGCCGACGTGGCGATCGTGGGTTCGGAGGATTCCGTTGCCTCGCAGATCACGGCGCTGGCTGAGTACGGCGTGACCGACTTCGTGGCCGGCGAGTTCGCGACCGGAGCAGACCAGCAGCGGACGCGGGCGTTGCTGAAGTCGCTGATCACGGGCCTGCATCGCGCTCGGGGCGGTGATCTCGGTGCCCTATGAGTTCCAGGTCGTTATTGACTGCTCACGACCGCACGAACTAGCCGACTGGTGGGCGGAAACGCTCGGGTGGGTGGTCGAACCGCAGGATGAGGCGTTCATCAAGCGAATGATCGCCGAGGGTTACGCTACCGAGGATGCGACGACGACGCACCGCGGCGCGCTCGTCTGGCGCGACGGGGCAGCCATAAGGCACCCGGATGAACTGTCAGCTCGCGGTCCGCATCCGCGGGTGCTCTTTCAGCAGGTTCCTGAGGGTAAGACGGTCAAGAACCGGCTCCACCTGGACGTGCGGGTCGGCGCGCCGGACGTGGACTCCGCAGTGGAGGCGCTGACCGCGCGGGGCGCTCGGGTGCTGCATACCGGGGCTCAGGGACCCCATACGTGGGTGACGATGGCCGATCCTGAGGGCAACGAGTTCTGCGTGTCGTAACCGAACCTCGCGCGGGCTGGCAGAATCGCATGGTATGAACACCCTCACCGTTGCCGTCGTAGGATCGGGGCCAGCCGGGCTCTACACCGCCGAGGCGCTGATCAAGCAGGGTGCGGCTCTCGAGTCGCCGTGCTCGATTCATGTCGACGTGATCGACCGCCTGCCTACCCCTTACGGGCTGGTCAGGTACGGCGTGGCCCCTGACCACAAGTCGATCAAGTCGATCGCCGAGTACTTGCGCGGTGTGCTCGAGCACGAGGGTGTCCGCTTTGTCGGCGCTGTGCACCTCGGTGACGAGGTCACCAGGGATGACCTGCTGTCATGCTACGACGCCGTCGTCTACGCGACCGGGGCGATGAGGGATCGCCGGCTCGGCATTCCCGGTGAGGACCTGCCCGGCAGCTATGCGGCGACGGACTTCGTGAACTGGTATTGCGGGCATCCCGACGTGGATCCTGACCGGTTCACGCTTGACGCGGAGTCGGTGGCCGTGATCGGGGTAGGGAACGTGGCCGTCGACGTGGCCAGGATCCTGATCCGCGATCCGGATGACCTGCGCGAGACCGACGTCAGCCAGCCTGTGCTAGAGGCTCTCATGACCAGCAAGGTCCGCGAGGTGCACATGATCGGGCGGCGCGGCCCCGCGCAAGCCAAGTTCACCACCAAGGAACTGCGTGAACTCGGCGAACTTGCCGGCGTCGACGTGGTGATCGGCGAAGGTGAGCACGATCTGGATGCCTTCGACGCCAGCGGCGACAGCGCCAGGCTGGCTACCTCTGACCGGCATGTACGAGGCAATTACACGGTCATCAGCGGCTGGGCGTCGCGGTCGCCTTCCGGGTCCGCGCGGCGGCTGACGTTGCGATTCTGGCTGAGCCCGGTAGAGATTCAGGGCTCGGACAAGGTGGAGAACCTGGTGCTCGAGCGGACCAGGCTAGGGCCAGAAGGCCGGCTGACCGGTACCGGTCAGCTTGAATCCCTGCCCGTCCAGATGGTGCTGCGCAGCGTCGGCTACCAGAGCCTGCCGTTGCCGGGGGTGCCGTTTGACGAGCGCTCGTGCACGGTGCCCAACGCGGAGGGACGGGTCATCGGGGCGGATGGTGCGCCGCTGGCGGGAGAGTACGTGGCCGGGTGGCTGAAGCGGGGACCGACTGGGGTGATCGGCACGAACAAGTCGGACGCGGCGCAGACGGTGCGGGCACTGCTCGCCGACCTGGCAGGCGGTCCAGGGCCTGACGATGTGCAGGTGCCGAGGGCTGGACTGCTGAGGTTGCCAGGGGCCGGGGCTGAGTCCGGGGCCGGGGCTGAGTCCGGGGCTGGAGCTGAGTCCGGGGCTGGGGCTGAGTCCGTGGCTGGGGCTGAGTCCGGGGCTGGGGCTGGTCCGGATACGCCTTGGTCGGTTCGGTTTGGAGCGCTTCTTGCGGAGCGAGGCATCAAGCCGGTCAGCTACGGCGATTGGCTCAGGATCGAGCAAGCCGAGAAGGAACTGGCTTCCTCCCTGGGTCGCGGCGCCCGCGTGAAACTGGCCAGCCGCGCCGACATTCACGCTGCCTGCGGGCTGGCCAAGCCTTAGCGCTGGCTTTGCTTCACCAGCCCGAGGATCTCGTTCGGCGTCGTCGAACCTGGTGTCGTTGGTCAGGGTTGCTTGTGGTGAACGCGGTAGTGGCGTGTCGCGAATACGGCAGCGGGCGCCCCGCCGAGCCCGGCGGCGCCGGGTCGTGCTGGCAGGCCGGCTCGCCGCGGAAAGCTCCCAGAGGGCGGGGCACACAGTGCCCGGCGGCGGGAGCATAATGCCCGGCCAGCAGCATCGATGGCCCCGCGTTGCTGCTGGTCGCGCAGATCCGGTGACAACGCTGACTACTTGATGCTGTGCTGGTGACATCGCTGGGACTTCGTTGCTGTAGCCGGGGCGGGGCTTACAGCATCGCTGGACATTTAATGCTGTACGGCCGGACCGCGCGGCCCGGCATCGCGGCGGGGTGGTGCCCGCCGCGCACCCGGATGGGGGTTTTGCCCGGTTACGGGCCGGGCAGCGGGTGAGGCAGGTGGGTACCGGGGGCCGCCGCCGGCGAGCTAGAGCGGGCGCTGGTCAGGTACCAGGTCAGGAGTGAGCCTGGCGACGGCCTCGGTGATCGAGAGCGCGAGAGCCTGCGGCGTCAATCCGGCGTCGGCGAGGACCTCGCTCCGCTCGCCGTGCCCGAGGAAGCTCTGCGGCAGGCCGAACGTGCGCACCGGCATGTCAACGTCGTTGTAACGCAAGAGCCTGGCGACCGCGTCGCCGAAGCCGCCGACTGTGCCGTTATCCTCAACCGTCGCCACCAGCCGGTGCTGCCGCGCCGCCTCGACGAGCGCTTGGTCAAGCGGCTTGACCCAGCGCGGGTCAACGACCGTTACGCCGATCCCCTGCCCGGCCAGCCTGCCTGCCGCTTCGACGGCGACCGCTGCCATCGGCCCGATCGCGGCCAGGAGGACATCCGCGCCCGCGTCGCCGGCTGGTCGCGCGATGACGTCCATGCTGCCAAGCTGCCCGATCGCCGGCAGATCCGCTACGACGCTGCCACGAGGGATCCGCAGCGCGGTCGGTCCGTCGTTGACCGCCACGGCTTCGCGCAGCAGTTCGGTCAGCCTGGTGCCGTCCCTCGGGACGGCCAGCCGCATGTTCGGCACTAGCTGGAGGAGCGAGCCGTCCCACATGCCGTGGTGACTGGCGCCGTCGGGTCCGGTGACGCCTGCCCGGTCGAGCACGAAGGTGACAGGGAGCTTGTGCATGGCCACGTCCATGAGAACCTGGTCGAAGGCACGGTTCAGGAATGTCGCGTAAATCGCGACGACCGGGTGCAGGCCCCCCATGGCAAGGCCCGCCGCACTGGTTACCGCGTGCTGCTCCGCGATGCCGACGTCGAAGACCCGGTCAGGGTACGCCTCGGCGAACGACGCGAGGCCTGTCGGGTGCAGCATCGCCGCGGTAATCGCGACCACGTCGGGGCGGCGAGCGCCGATGGCAACGATCTCCTCGGTGAATACTTGCGTCCAGTCACGCTTCGCCGGGTTCGCCGCCTTGGCGGCAGGCGGCCTGGCCGCGCCGTTCAAGTGCACGGCCGCGCCTGGCTTTACCTGGTGCAGGCAGTCCTCGTCGTTCTCCTCGGCAAGCGCGTAGCCGCGCCCCTTCTGCGTGATCACGTGCACCAGGACCGGACCGCCGAACTCCTTCGCCCTGGTCAGCGCACTCTCGACGATCTGCTCGTCGTGCCCGTCGATCGGCCCGAGATATTTGAGGCCAAGATCTTCGAAGAGCACCTGAGGCGCGATGAAGTCCTTGAGCCCCTTCTTTATGCCGTGCAGCGTCTCGAACAGCGGCGGCCCGACCAGCGGGGTGTTCGACAAGGTCGTCTTCACGAGATCGAGCACCTGCTCGTAGCGCTGGGAGACACGGACCGTGGCCAGATGATCAGCGATGCCGCCGATTGTGCGCTGGTAGGAGCGGCCGTTGTCATTGACCACGATCACCACGGGGCGGTCCTTGGCGGCCGCGATGTTGTTCAGCGCCTCCCAGGCCATGCCGCCGGTGAGCGCGCCGTCGCCGATGATCGCGACAACCCTGTGCTGCTTGTCGCCGCGTAGCGACATGGCCTTGGCGAGGCCGTCGGCATAGGACAGGCTCGTGGAAGCATGCGAGTTCTCGACGAAGTCGTGCTCGGACTCCGCGCGATTCGGATACCCGGAGACCCCGCCCCTGTGGCGCAGCCTCTCCATGCCGCTCATCCGCCCGGTCAGCAGCTTGTGCACGTACGACTGGTGCCCGGTGTCCCAGACGATCGGGTCGGCAGGCGAGTCGAATACCCGGTGCAACGCGATTGTCAGCTCCACTACGCCCAGGTTCGGGCCCAGATGACCGCCATTGCGCGACACGGCCTCAATCAGGAAGGATCTGATCTCGGTGGCGAGAACAGCCAGCTCCTCCGGGCTGAGCGCCTTGACATCTCGCGGGCTTTGCACCGATTCGAGCAATGTCATCTGGTGCGCTCCTTACAGTCGTCGCTGACGATCGCCCGGGTAGCGAACCTAAAGAGTCTATTTCGCGCCCGGCGCGGAGTGTGCGGCACGTCAGTATCTGGCTAACCTAACGAGGCGAGACTAACCACCGTTCCACTGGCTTACGGAGGCGTCAATGCGCGGCACGCTCTTCCGGGGTCTCGCTGCGGCTTGCGCGATCCTGGCCGCTACCAGCGGCTCCGCGCTCGCCGCCGCCCCGGCGTCATGGCAGCTGAAGCTGGCGATCAGGTACTTCCCTTCGCTCGGTCTTCACAGCCAGTACGACACGGTTCTCGTCACCAAGGGCACCGCCTGGTTCTTCGGCGGCACGAATTTCTCTGGCAAAGGATCTCCGCAGATCGAGACCCGCGCCCATCACGCCTGGCACGACTCTAAGCTGCCGTCAGGCCTGCATAGCTGGATCGCGAGCGCCAGCGCCGTGTCGACCAGTGATATCTGGGCGATGACCCGACTAGGCGGCGCGGTCGTCCACTGGA
>DATJLT010000027.1:0-22440 GCA_035509195.1 Streptosporangiaceae bacterium
ATAAAGGCTTCGTGTGCGCCATTGTCGTGACATCATCGTGGCTCTCGATAACGCAACCGCTGCCATTAACCGTGCTAGGGGAACGACATGCCCGCGGACTACGCCAATCCTGTACAGCAATTCCGCGACCTCATGTTCGACGTGTCCGCTCCCCCGGCCGCGCTGCAGCCCGTAGCGCTGAGCCAGATCATGGAGGACAGCGGGCCCGACCGGGCGGCGAGCGCCCTGGCTGAGCACATCGCCAAGAACAGCCGCCTTGACCTGGCCAGATCCACTGCCCTCGTGCAGGAGTCGCTGCCAGCCGATGGCGACACGATGGCCAGGGCAACCGCGGTCAGCAACGCCGCCCTGGCAGCGACCTCGTTCAGTGGCGAGATCGAGTTGCACGACCCGGTCATGCTCTGGCCGTGGGCACGCCTGGTGTTCAGCTTCATCCTGGTCGCCGCCCTTATCGCGACGATCATCTTCATCTTCGTGCTCGGGCACCAGAAAGCCGCCGCCCCCACGGCGACCTACGTCTGTCTCGCCGTCGGCGGGGGCCTCGCCCTGGCCGGCCTCCTGATCATGGTCATGGGCTACAAGAACGTCACCATCAAGGGCAGCAAGTAGCAACCGCCCCGCCCGGGCCGCCCCGCCCCGCCCCCTCCCCGGCCTCGACACCCAGACCGGGGAAGCGGTCCGCACAATGGGACAACAGGTGGGGCCGGTGGGATTTGAACCCACACTGGCAGGATCCTAAGTCCTGTGCCTCTGCCGTTGGGCTACGGCCCCGAGGGCGTTGCGCTCAGGCGGCCAGGTCTTTGCGCAGCCTGGCTACGTGCCCGGTCGCTTTCACTCCGTAGTAGGCGCGCTCGATCTTGCCGTCAGCATCGATCACGAACGTTGACCTGATCACACCCACTGACGGCTTGCCGTACAGCATTTTCTCGCCATACGCACCGTACGCCTTGAGAACGCCCAGGCCGGGATCGGACAGCAGCGGAAAAGTCAGCCCGTCACGTTCGCGGAACTTCGCCAGTTTAGCTGGCTTGTCAGGCGAAATGCCCAGCACGGCATATCCGAGATCGGCGAGGTCCTGACGGCTGTCGCGGAAGTCGCAGGCCTGCTTCGTGCATCCAGGGGTCATCGCCGCCGGGTAGAAGTACACGATCACCCGCTTGCCGCGCAGCGACGCGAGCGACACCTCGTTGCCGTCGGCATCGGGCAGGATGAAATCGGGCGCGGCCTCGCCGGGCTCCAGGCGCGTATCGCTCACAGGCACCTACCGTACCCGGTCAGGCGCTCCGCCGCCCGGCCGGCGCCATCAACCGGCCATAAATCACCACAATAACTCTTCGTTAGCAGCCGGTCATTATGCACTTCAAGGCATGGGCAATGCTGCTAGCATTCCATTATGATTTTGCAATCTGCCCATTCGCTTATTCGCCAGAATCGCGCGTTTTGGCCGGCTGCGCTTGTTATGATAGGCGCATGCGCGGCTACCGCCATCGCCGGCTGCTCCTCCGCCTCCACGCACTCTAGCAGCAAGAACACGGAGGATACCTCCACAGAAACGGCGGCGACGAGCAAAGCTCTCCAGCTCGCATCGGTCGTGTCGGACCAGGTTAATTCGCTCACCGCGAATATTAGGGTGCATACTAGCGGAGCCAGCGAAGGCGACCTGACTGGTGCGGTGAGCGTGCAACTCAAGCCGACGAAAATCGTGGCGGCTAATTTCAGCGAGACCCAGGGGAAATCGCCCGCCATTGAGCTTGACGAGATTCTCACTCCCTCGGCTATTTATTTCAAGGATCCGGCCTTCACCAAGGCGGCGGGCAAGCCATGGGTGACGGCCAGTACCTCTGAGCTGTCTTCCAAGGTCGGCGTCAGCCTCGGGTCCCTGCTCCAGAACCTGGAGAGCAGCAATCCCCTCGACCAGGCCAAGCTGTTCAGCGCTTCGAAGAACGCGCACAAGGTCGGTACCTCGGTCATCCGCGGCGTGCCGGTCACCGAGTACGCGGGCACCTACGTGCCTTCAGTCGCGCTGAATAAGCTCAGCCCCGCGCTGCGCAAGCAGATCGGCCCGACGCTGAAGTCGATCGGCACGAACCCGGTCCAGTTCGAGGTCTGGCTCGATGCCCGGCACATCGTGAGGCAAGCAGAAGACGAGACCAACGTGCGCGGCCAGGTTGTCGTCACCGAGTTGTACGTCACGTCGGTGAACAAGAAGGTTAAGGTGACGCTTCCGGCGGCGAGCGAAGTCGCGCCCTTGCCCAAGGTCTAGGCGATCGCGCCGATCGCGGTCACGAGGCCTCGGAACGCACGCCCGCGATGGCTGATCGCGTCCTTCTCCGGCGCGCTCATCTCCGCGGTCGTGCGGGTCTCGCCGTATGGCACGAAGATCGGGTCGTAGCCGAAGCCACCGGTGCCACGCGGCTCGCGGATGAGGTGCCCGGTCACCGTCCCCTCGCTGAGGCTGGCCTGTCCAGAGGGAAGCACGAGGGCGGCCGCGCAGGCGAAGTGCGCGCCCCTGCGCTCATCAGGCACGTCACTGACCTGGTCGAGCAGCAACTGGAGGTTGGCCTCGTCGTTGCCGTGCCTGCCCGACCACCTGGCCGAGAGCACGCCTGGCATGCCGTTCAGCGCGTCCACGCAGATGCCTGAGTCGTCGGCGACCGACGGCAGGCCGGTGAACTTCGCGATCGCTGCCGCCTTGAGCATGGCGTTGTCCTCGAACGTGGCCCCGGTCTCGGCGACCTCTGGTGCGTCGGGGAACTCAGCGAGCGTCACCAGCTCGACCCTGACCGGGCTGGCCCGCAGTATCCGGTCAAGCTCGGCCAGCTTGCCCGCGTTGCGGGTCGCCAGAACCAGCCGTGGCAGCGCTGAGCCGCTCACCCGGACGCGAGCGCCTTCTGCTGCAGCAAGGTCAGCTCCGCGCAGCCGGCGACCGCCAGGTCAAGCAGCTCGTCAAGCAGCCGCCGGTCAAACGGCTCGCGCTCGGCGGTCCCCTGTACCTCGACGAAACTGCCGTCACCGGTGCAGACCACGTTCATGTCGGTCTCGGCCGCGACGTCCTCTGTGTAGCAGAGGTCGAGCCTGGGCTGGCCCTCAATGATGCCGACGCTTACCGCCGACACCGAGGCCGCGAGCGGGCTGCCCTTGACGCGCTTCCGCGCGGTCAGCCAGCCGATCGCGTCGGCGAGAGCCACGTAACCGCCGGTTATCGCGGCGGTCCTGGTGCCGCCGTCGGCCTGCAGCACGTCGCAGTCGATCATGATCGAGTTCTCGCCGAGAGCCTTGAAGTCGACGCAGGCGCGCAGCGACCGGCCAACGAGCCTGGAAATCTCCTGCGTACGGCCGCCGACCCTGCCCTTCACCGATTCCCTGTCGCCGCGGGTGTTGGTCGCACGCGGCAGCATCGCGTACTCGGCGGTGACCCAGCCGAGGCCGCTGCCGCGCCGCCAGCGCGGGATGTCGTCGAGCACGCTGGCCGCGCAGAGCACGCGGGTCGCGCCGAATTCGACGAGCACGGAGCCTTCGGCGTGGTCGAGCCAGCCTCTGGTGATCTTCACCTCGCGCAGCTGATCCGGGCTGCGGCCGTCTGGGCGGGACATGCGCGCTAGCGTATCGGTCCGTCGCAGTGCCTCAGACCGCCGCCCGGTCAGGCGTGCCAGCCTCGATCCAGTCGCAGACCGCACGGACTCCGCCGGGAAGCGTTGTCTTCGCCTTCCAGCCCAGGTCACGCCAGGCCCGTTCCACGGCGAGCGCGCTGCGCAGCAGCTCGCCTGGCCTGGCAGGCGCGAACACTGGCTCAACCGGCTTGCCGGTGACCTCGCCGATGACCCTGGCCAGCTCGAGCACGGCGACCTCGCGGCCGGTGCCGATGTTCCAGGTGCCGGGGCGGCGGGTGTCTGCGGCGGCCAGGAAGGCCGCTACGGCATCGCCCACGTACACGAGGTCACGGGTCTGGGCGCCGTCACCGAAGATGGTCGGGCGCACGTCCGCGAGGATCTGAGAGCAGAAGATGGGCACGACGCCGGACTCGCCGCTCGGGTCCTGCCTCGGCCCGTACACGTTCGCGAGGCGCAGCACCGAGTGCGATGTCTCGTGCAGGCGGTTGTAGAGGCCGACGTACTGCTCGGCGCAATGCTTGGCGATGCCGTAGGGCGATTCGGGCAGCGGCAGCACGTCTTCTAGCGAAGGGATCGGCGCGTCCCGCCCGTACATCGCACCGCCCGATGAGCAGAACAGCACCCTGGCCCCGACCGCACGGGCGGCTTCGAGCACGTTGATCGTACCGATCACGTTGGCTTCGGCGTCACTGGCCGGGTGCGCCACAGAGGCGACCACATCGATCTGCGCGGCCAGGTGGCAGATCAGCTCGGGCCGCAGCGAAGCGATCATTTCGGCCAGCGACGCGGCGTCGGTGACGCTGACCTTATGCAAGGTGACGCGATCGTCGAGCCGGCCCGGCCGCCCGGCGGAAAGGTCGTCGACGACAGAAACGTCATCGCCCCTTGCCAGGAAGGCATCAGTGAGGTGTGATCCGATGAACCCGGCACCGCCGGTGACTACTACTCGCATGTCACGGCAGTCTATTCGGCGCAGGCGCGGGACCAGCGCATTAGCCGTTCGCCGTTTCCGGTCAGATCGGGACTCGCGCGCCAGGCACCGCCAGCGAGACCGGTCCTGTAAAGGCATCGGCCGCCTCGCCCGATACCTGCTCCCTGCTATTCCACGGCACCAGGTGAGTGACGATCAGCTCGCGCGCCCCTGCTCTCGCGGCATGCTCACCGGCCTGACGGCCGGTCAGGTGCAAGCCGGGCGGCAGCCCGTCGGTGTCAGGAAATGAGGCCTCGCAGAGCAGAACGTCCGCGTCCCGCGCCAGCTCGATCAGCGCATCAGCCGGGCCGGTATCGGCCGAGTAGGCCAGCGTCTTCCCGTTATGGGCCAGGCGGAAGCCGAAGGTCTCGACCGGATGACTCATGTGCCTGGTGGTCACGCTGAAGGGGCCGATCTCGATCGTGCCTGGCGTCAGGGGCAGGAAGTCGAATCTCGCTGCCATCGACTCGCTCGATTCTTGCCCGGCGGCCCGGTCGAGCCGCCCCGTGCTATCTGGCGGCCCGTATACCGGAATGCGCGGAAGCGGACCCTGGGGATGATAGGTGCGGAAGACGTGATAAGCGCACATGTCAAGGCAATGATCGGCGTGCAGGTGGGAGAGGCATACCGCGTCAACTTCCTCAAGCGCGACGTATCGCTGAAGCGGGCCGAGTGCGCCATTACCGAGATCTATCACCAGGCGGTATCCGTCGGCCTCGACCAGATAACAAGATGACGCGCTGTCCGGGCCGGGGAAACTGCCTGAGCAACCCACGATCGTCAGGTCCATGGGCCACAAGGCTACAGTTGGGCATCGTCAGGGCGGTTCACAGATAGATCCTCGGAGCATCTACCCAGAACGATCAAAAGGCGGCATGATCCCTGCAAAGACCTGATGGCACCCAGGAGACTCCATTGGCCGAGCAGGCGACCGAATCGCTGCACGTGATCCCGCGCGCGCTGGCCGAGCCCACCGAGCCGGTAACGAAAGCCTGGATCGCGACCCTGGGCCTGGCCAGCCTGGCCATGTGGATGGCGTCGATCACGCCGCTTCAGGTGCTACTTCCCGAGCAATTGCAGGACATCGACCCGAAGGGAAAGATCCTCGCTCTCGGGCTCGTGTCGGCCTTCGGCGCGGTGTCCTCGCTGCTGGCCACCCCTGTCGCCGGCGCCTTCTCCGACCGGACCACGCACGCCTGGAGCTTCCTGCACCTGAACGGACGGCGGCACCGGTGGACGCTCGGCATGGCCCTGCTCGCGGCGATCTGCCTTGGCCTGATCGCGGGGCAGACCACGGTGGTCGGTGTCGGCATCTTGTGGGTGCTGTTCAGCGCGTTCCAGAACGGCGAGTATGCCAGCCTCAGCGCGGCGGTGCCTGATCACGTGCCGGTGAACCAGCGGGCGACCGTTGCCGGGTGGGTGGGCATGCCGCAGGCACTCGGGCTGGTAGTGGGGACTGCCCTGGTCGTGTACGTGTTCACCGGGCGGCTTGGCGGGTACCTCGTGCTCGCGATCCCGATGGTGGTGCTGGCGCTGCCGTTCGTGCTCGCGACGCCTGACTTCCCGCTCGACCCCGAGCACAGGCAGCCGATGTCGCTGCGGACGCTGCTGCTTTCTTACTGGGTGAACCCGAAGCGGCACCCCGACTTCGGCTGGGCGTTCCTGACCAGGTTCCTTGCCTCGCTGGCGATCGGCATGGGGACCTTGTACCTGCTGTATTTCCTGCGTGACCAGGTGCACTACGGGCACCCGGCGCAGGGCCTGTTCATCTTGATCGCGATCTACACGGTGCTGGTCATCATCACCGCGGTCATCGGCGGTGTCATCTCCGACCGGATCGGCAAGCGGAAGCTGATCGTCACCGTGTCAGGGATCTTGATGGGCGTGGCCGCGCTCGTGCTGACCTTCTGGGAGACGTGGCCGGCCGCGGAGATCGCTGCCGTGCTCTTCGGCGCCGGCTTCGGTGCCTACCTCGCGGTGGACCAGGCCCTGATCACCCAGGTGCTGCCGGCCGCCAAGGACAGGGCCAAGGACCTGGGGATCATCAACATCGCGATCGTGGGTCCCGCTGCCGTCGCCGGCGCGCTGTCTGCCTTGCTCGTGTCGCTTGGCGGATATCCCACTTTGTACGCAGCGACGGCTATCGTGGCGGCAGCCGGGTCCGTCCTGGTTTGGCGGATTAAGAGCGTTCCTTAGAAGGGCGGCTCCCCTTGGGCGACGTCAAGGCTGACCCCCGTGGGCAATGGGCGGAGGGCGGGGGGCGAAGCGGGCGGGCGCTAGACGAACCGACTCTCAACGTTCCTAAGCGGTGGATCGCGCAGCTCGGGGTCGCCAGCCTCGGTTTGTGGATGGCATCGCTCACGCCGTTGCAGCTTTTGCTGCCCAAGCAGGTGCAGGCGATCGCCCCGCACGACAAGTTCCTGGTCATCGGCCTTGTGCACGCGCTCGGCGCGGTGGCGGCGATCATCGCGACGCCGCTCGTCGGCGCGCTGTCTGACCGGACCACCGACGCGCGGGCGCTCGGCAAGCTGCGCGGGCGGCGGCACCGGTGGACGCTGGGGATGGCCCTGCTCGGGGCTCTGTGCCTCGGGCTCTTGTCCGTGCAGGTCACCGTCGTGGGCGTGCTCGGGCTCTGGGTGCTGTTCAGCTTGTTCATCAACGGCCAGTACGCAAGCCTGAGCGCGTCGATCCCCGACCACGTGCCGGTCCGCCAGCGGGCCACGGTCGCCGGGTGGGTCGGCATGCCGCAGGCGGTCGGGCTCGTCATCGGCGTTGAACTGCTGGCCACCGTGATCACCGGGCGGGTCGGCGGTTACTCGTTCCTGGCGATCGCGATGGTAGTGCTCATCTTGCCGTTCGTGCTGACGACGGCCGACTACCCGCTGCCGCGTTCCGAGCGCGAGGCGTTCTCCGCGAGGCAGCTCTTCGACGCGTTCAAGGTGGACCTGCGGGCCTACCCCGACTTCGGCTGGGCCTGGGTAACCAGGTTCCTCGCGTCGCTGTCGATCTCGATGGGCACCCTGTACCTGTATTACTTCCTGCGCGACGCGGTGCACTACAAGCACCCGACAAAGGGACTGGCGACGCTGATCCTGATCTATACGGTGTGCGTGGTCATCACCGCGGTGGTCGGCGGGCGGATCTCCGACCGCATCGGCAAGCGCAAGGTGATCGTGACCGTGTCAGGGTCCTTGATGGGTGCCGCCGCGCTGCTGCTGACCTTCATTGAGACCTGGCCGGCCGCCGAGGTCGCCGCCGTGCTGTTCGGCGCCGGTTTCGGTGCCTACCTCGCCGTCGACCAGGCACTGATCACCCAGGTACTCCCGACGGCGCACAACTACGGCAAGGACCTCGGGCTGATCAACATCGCCATCGCCGGCCCGGCCGCCGTCGGCGGCCTGCTCGCCGCGTTCCTGGTCACGATCGGTCACTACCCGACGCTGTTCGCCTGCACCGCGGCAGCCGCCGCCATCGGCGCGACCCTGGTCTGGCGCATCAAGAGCGTCCCTTAACCGCGCCCCGCGCGGGAGCCGCCCTCCCCAAGCCGCCCCCGCAACCGTCCCCTCTCCCCCTCCGCCCCCGCAACCGCCCCCGCCCCCTCCCCCCTCCGCCCCCGCAACAGCATCGCGGAGCCACCGATGTCGTTGCCCGGCCGAGGCCGACAGCATCGGTGGCTCTCCGATGCTACGGGCACAGCATCAAGTAGTCACCGATGTCCCCGGCCCCGGCCCGCGAACGACAACGACAAGCCAGCGATGCTGTTAGGCCGTCAGGCCGGCGTCAGGTCGCCGGCGGTCGGCGTCAGGCGGAGCCGCGGACCGGTCCGCGGCCGACCCTGGCGATCTGCCTGCTCTGGGCGACGAGATTGCCCGCCGAGTCCCAGACCTCGGCTTCTTCGTCAAACCAGCCACCGCTCACGTGCCGGCTCCTCGCCTGAACGGCGAGCGGTCCTGGAGCGGGGACCAGCCGCATGTGCATGGTGAGTTCCACGGTCGGCGCCCAGCCCGTCGCACCGAGGCCGAAGACCACGGGCGGCAGCCCGTCAACGGCCACCGCTAGCGTGAGCGCGTCGTTCGCACGTTCCTCGCGAAAGCTGAAGTACCCCCGCATCTCGGGCAGTCCTGCGGGAGAACCGTGCCGCCAGCCGGTCACCGACGGGTCGAGCAGCATCGACACCTGGCCGGCGTAGCCGGCAGTACCGTCGGCGCCCATCGTGCCAGGCCACGGGCCAAGGTTCACGCACTCGGAAGGCGCGGGCATGGCCGGCGCCGCGCCGGTCCAGCTCAGGCCGGCGCCATCGCCCGTGGCGGCAACCACCGACAGGGGAACCTCGCCCGTGGTGATTGTCGTCACGAGGACGGGCTGATCTTCCTGAGTCAAGGTGGCGAGCGCGGTGGCCGCGGTCCGGCCGGTCTTGAGCCAGGTCACCTCGATCAGCGCCGGGGCCAGCTTGGGTACGCGAAGGTAGTGAGCGCTGGTGGCGACGGGATGCGGCAGCGGTGAGCAGTCGAGTACGGCGCGGAGCACGGTGGCCAGCATCACGCCGCCGTTCACTACGGGCGGCATCGCCGAACTGCCAGGAGCGGTCAGCGCGAAGCGGGCGTCGGGGCGGGCGAGGTAACGTCCTTCGCCGTCCTTGGTGACGGCCGTCGCCTCGTCGAAAACCGTCATGCCCAGAGTTCGCTTTCCAGCCGGGACTCGGCCTCGTCGAGGGTGCCGCCGTACGCACCGGTCGACAGGTACTTCCAGCCGCCGTCGGCGACGAGCAGCACGACGTCGGCCCGCTCCCCCGCCTCGAATGCCCTGGTCGCGAGCGCCAGGCCGGCGTGGAGCACGCAGCCCGCCGAGATCCCGGCGAAGATCCCTTCCTCGGCGACGAGCTGCCTGGTGCGCCGCAGCGCGTCGGCGGAAGACACCGAGTACCGCGAGGTCAGCACCGAGTCGTCGTACAACTCGGGCACGAATCCCTCGTCCATGTTGCGCAGCCCGTAGACCAGCTCTCCGTACCTGGGCTCGGCCGCGACGATCTTGACTGACGGCACGTGCTCGCGCAGGTAACGGCCGGTTCCCATCAGCGTCCCCGTCGTCCCTAGGCCAGCGACGAAGTGCGTCACAGAAGGCAGGTCGCGCAGGATCTCAGGCCCGGTCGTCTCGTAGTGCGCGCGCGCGTTGGCCTCGTTGCCGTACTGGTAGAGCATGACCCAGCCAGGGTTCTCCGCGGCCAGCTTCTTCGCGACCCTGACGGCCTCGTTGGAGCCGCCGGCCGCCGGAGAGTAGACGATGGAGGCCCCGTACATCTGGAGAAGCTGGGTGCGCTCGGCGGAGGTGTTTTCCGGCATCACGCAAATCAGCTTGTAGCCGCGCAGCTTGCAGATCATCGCCAGGGAGATCCCGGTGTTGCCCGAGGTCGGCTCCAGGATCGTACTGCCCTTGCACAGCCTGCCCTCGCGCTCCGCGGCAAGCACCATGGCAAGCGCCACCCGGTCCTTGACCGATCCTGTGGGGTTCTTGTCCTCGAGCTTGGCCCACAAGCGCGCGCCTGGACCGGGAGACAGGTTCGGCAGCCCGACCAGCGGCGTGCCGCCGACCGTGTCGAGTACCGAGTCGTACCGCATCAGCCGCCGGCGACCGCGGGCAGCACGGTAACCGTGTCGCCGTCCTTGACCTGCGTGCCGAGCCCGCCGAGGAACCTCACGTCCTCGTCGTTCAGGTACACGTTGACGAAACGGCGCAGCCCGGAGTCGTCTACCAGGCGGGCACGCAGCCCGGAGTGCCGGCTGTCAAGATCGATGAGCAGCTCATCCAGCGTGCCGCCCGAGCCCTCAACCGCCTTCTCGCCGCCAGTGAGCGGACGCAGGATCGTGGGGATCCGGACTTCGATGGCCATCGGTTACTCTCCAGAAGAAGTCAGCAGGGCGGCAGGTCCGCCCACAGGGAAACCCGGCTGCGAGCCCGATCATTCCGCTATCTCCACGCCTTCCTCGCTCACCAGGCCATCGGTGATGCGGTAAGACCTGACCTCGGTCTCGTCGGGTTCGCGCGTCGACACCAGCAGGTAATGCGCACCTGGCTCGCTCGCGTAGGAGACGTCCGTGCGGGACGGATACGCCTCTGTCGCGGTGTGCGAGTGATAGATCACCACCGGCTCCTCGTCCCTGTCATCCATCTCCCGCCAGACCGCGAGCTGCTCCATCGAGTCGAACCGGTAGAACGTCGGCGACCGCTCGGCGTTGAGCATCGGGATGAACCGTACGGGCTGGTCGCTTCCTGCCTGGCCGGCGATCACGCCGCACGCCTCGTCAGGGTGATCCGCCCGTGCGTGGGCGATGACCTGGTCGATGAGCGCGCGCGAGATCCGCAACATGGGCGTGATCGTAACCGGGGACTATGAGAGGGCGTTGACCAGGCTGCCCTGTATGTAGGCCAGCCACTGGTAGACCTGCACGTACGCGTACCTGGGGTCGCCTGGCGACACGTCGTTCTCCAGCCCGTCGAAGTCGTCTGTCACGCCGAGACGCACACCGAGCGCAAGCCTGACGTCGTTCAGCGAGCGCAGCCAGTCCTCTGCCTGCTCCGAGCTGAGCTTGACCCGGCCGCCTCCGACAGGAAGCGTGGATAGCAGCGTCCTGGCGCACTGCACTTTCGCCGAGCGCAGGCTCGACTCGGTAAAGCGGCGGAACTCCTGTGCGGCGTCATCGTCGTCGCGGTATGCGTCGGGCAGCAGCCTGGCGAGCACGGGGTCATCGGGAAGGCTGGCATCTTCAGGGGAGCCGCCGGTCATCCCGGTCAGCGCGGCCAGTTCGTCGGCTTCAGGCGACTGCGGGGAGGCCGGCGCGCCTGGCTCTGGCTCAGGCTCGACCAGCTCGACGACCTGCCCGACAAGGTCCCTGATGATGGCGGCCTCCGGCCGGGCGAATCGCGCGCTCACTCCGGCGGATGACCGGCGAAATCCCGCCATCGGCTCCTCCGGTTCTTCGTCGGGCCCAGGGAACGCGGGCTCGGTCACGCGTCGTGGCTGACGGTGGCCCACAGGCCGTAACCGTGCAGGGTTTCGGCGTTGCGCTCCATGGCTTCCCTGGCTCCGGCGGCCACGACCGCCTTCCCCTTATGATGCACGTCGAGCATGAGTTTTTCCGCCTTTGGCTTGGGGTACCCGAATACCCGCTGGAATACGTAGGTCACGTAGTCCATCAGGTTCACGGGGTCGTTCCACACGATGGTCAGCCACGGCTGGTCTACCGCGGCTTTCTCATCGGTCTCCGGCGTAGTGAGTTCTACCGGTGCGACGCTCACAGCCTGCCACCTCCCTTCGTATTAGTCTCCCACTGCCCCGCACCCGACCGGCCCATCCCCCGGCACGGCCAGCGTTATCCGTATGCTTCCCCTCGTGACCACCGGGCTGCTGACCGATCACTATGAGCTGACCATGGTCCGCGCCGCGCTCAAGGACGGCACCGCGCAGCGCCGCACCGTGTTCGAGATGTTCGCGCGCCAGCTCCCCTCGGGCCGCAGGTACGGTGTCGTGGCCGGGACGATGCGCTTTCTTGACGCGCTCGCCGACTTCAGGTTCGGTGCCGATGACCTCGCGTTCCTGCGCGGCACGGGGGTAATTGACGAGCCAACCGCGGGTTTCCTGACCGGGTACAGGTTCAGCGGCAGCATCTGGGGTTACCCCGAGGGTGAGTGCTATTTCCCCGGTTCGCCGATCCTGGTCGTCGAAGGTACGTTCGCCGAGGCCGTGGTGCTTGAAACGCTCGCCTTGTCGGTTTTCAACCACGACTGCGCGGTTGCCTCGGCGGCCTCCCGCATGGTCAATGCCGCCGCCGGGCGGCCGATCATCGAGATGGGCTCGCGCCGCACCCACGAGATCGCGGCGGTGGCGGCGGCCAGGGCCGCCTACATCGCCGGGTTCGCGACCACGTCCAACCTGCGGGCCGGCCTGGACTACGGCGTGCCGACCGCGGGGACAAGCGCGCACGCGTTCACGCTGGTACATGACGACGAGCGGGAGGCCTTCTGCGTCCAGCTCGAGGCGCTCGGGGTGGATACGACGCTGCTTGTCGATACCTACGACGTGCCGACCGCAGTGCGAACGGCGGTCGAGCTCGCGGGCTCGGCGCTCGGAGCGGTCAGGATCGACAGCGGCGACGTCGCCGAGGTCGCGCGCGGGGTAAGGGCGCAGCTTGACGCGCTAGGGGCCGAGCGCACCAGGATCGTCGTGACCGGTGACCTCGATGAGTACGCGATCGGTGACCTCGCCGCCGCCGGCGTGCCCGTCGATGGTTTCGGAGTTGGAACCGCGCTGGTCACGGGCTCAGGCGCGCCCACCGCCGCGCTTGTCTACAAGCTCGTCGCCCGCTCTGCCGACGGCGGGCGCGGTCTCGTCCCCGTCGCCAAGCGTTCGGTAGGAAAACCCACCATCGGGGGCCGCAAATGGGCAGCACGAGATGTCGGGGAGTCCGGCATGGCTACTGCCGAGCTGGTAAGCCTGACGCCCGTCGATGAGAACGGGTGCCAGCGCCCGCTGCTGCGTCAGCTAGTCAGGGACGGGGAGATCATCGTCGCGGAACCCGTAGAGGATGCCCGCCAGCGGCACCAGCGGGTACTCACCGAACTGCCGGCCGAGGCCAGGGACATCACGCCAGGCGGCCCGGCCATCCCCACCAAATTCTCCTGAAGTCTTAACCTACTTCAGGCAGGGATTCGTAGATCTCCTTGCATTCCGGGCACACCGGGTACTTGTTCGGGTCACGGCTAGGTACCCAGATTTTTCCGCAAATCGCCCGGATCGGAATCCCGCTGACCATGCTTTCCATGATCTTGTCCTTGTCGGCATAGTGCGCGAAGCGGTCATGATCGCCGTCTCCGGTCGACACATCCGGCGTGGTCTGCTGGATTACTTCAGTCACGTTGCCTACCTTACGTCGCCCCAGAAGGGCGCTAGTTCAGTACCGGGTCATCCGGGTAGGTGGCGAGCAGCGCGGTCTCGCCGCCCTGCCTGCGCAGCACCGCAGGGTACAGCCGGTCGGGCTCGGTCGCGAACGCGTCCTCTGGCAGCGCGTCGAGCACCAGCCAGGCGCCGGCCTCGATCTCGGCCTCGAGTTGCCCCGCCCCCCAGCCCGCGTAGCCGGCGAACACCCGCAGCGAGGCGATGCCGCCGACCAGTAGCTGAGGCGGAGCACCCAGGTCGATCAGCCCGATGGAGGACATCAGTTTCGAACCTGACAGCGACCGCCAGCCGATCGGCTCGGTCCCGCCCTTAGGCATGGCCAGTGCCAGCGCGCTGTCCGGGGAGACCGGCCCGCCCTGGAACAGCACGGAAGGCCCGGTCACCAGGTCGGTCCACGGCTCGAGCACCTGCTGCACGGGTATGTCGCTCGGCCGGTTCAGCACGACGCCGAGCGTGCCCTCGCCCGGGTCGTCCTCCACGATCAGCACGATCGTGCGCCGGAAATTGGCATCGCCGAGCATGGGCGTCGCAGCGAGCAGCTGGCCCGTCCGTGATTCGGACTGCATGCCACCATGATGCGCCAAGGCGGCCCGTTCGCGCACGGCCGGCCACCAGATGCGCCGGAACCCGTATCCCGCGAACCCCCACGTAGCACCACCTGGCCGCACCATGAACCCCGCTCTCCAGCCGCCGCTCCCCCAGCCGGCGCCCCCAGCCGCCGCCCGATCGCCACCTCGCGCCTGAACCCCAGCCGCCCCAGCTCTCACGCGATCCTCAGATGGGTTCCTGCCGCGTCCAGATGGCGGTCAGCCGGCCCGGCCCGGCCCGGCCCGCAGCAGCATCAAGTAGCCACCGATGTCCCAACCCGGCCTCCGCCGAACAGCAACAGTGGCTCCGCGATGCTACGGGAACGACATCAGCTAGCCACCGATGTCCCCGCCCCCCGCCCGCGAACGACAACAGGAAGCCAACGATGCGGTAAGCCCCCGGTGGGACGCCCCGAACGCGGCGAAATGCCGGATCAGGCGGGCCTTGCGGCCGACCGGCCGGGCCGAGCCGGCGGAAGAAGGACGCAGCCGGGCGCCGGTCAGAAGGCAACGGGGCCGGGGGACAACCGCCGGCCCGCCAACTGGCGGAAGAAGGACGCAGCCCGGCGCCGGTCAGAAGAGCAGGCTGGAAAGCTTTCCTCTTGCCTTGGTCACCCGCGGATCCCTGGGCGGCAGGATGTCGAACAGGCTGATCAGGTGAAGCCTGGCCTTGTTGCGGTCATCGCCAGTCGTCCGGCCGATGAGGCCGAGCATGCGGCTGAAGCTTTCCTCGATCTGCCCGCTGGCCAGTTCCAGGTCGGCCGCGTCGCCCTGGGCTTCGGGGTCGTTCGGCCGTTCGGCGGCCGCGCGGCGCACCTTGGCGGGGTCGAGCGAGTTGACTCGCCGCAGTAGTTCGACCTGCGCCAGCCACGCCTTCGCCACCGGGTGTCCAGGTGAGTCCTGAAGTACCTGGTCAAGGGCGTTGGCCGCGCCGTTCAGGTCACCGAGGTCCATCGCGTCCTGCGCGGCCTTGAACCTCGGGTCGCTGAGAAGCTCCTCTTCAGGGCTGAGCGGCCCCATCCGCATGGCGTCCTGCGCGGGCGCTTCCGCGTCTGCTGCCTCACCGTCCGCGCCAGCGGTTCCCCCGGCCTGCGACCCCAGGCCAAGCTGAGCCGCCACGGCCATGATCTGCCCAAGCCAGGCCTTTACCTGTGCCTCAGGCAGCACGCCGAGGAACCCGTCTACGAGCTGCCCGCCGATCACCGCGACGACGAGCGGAATCGACTGTGCCTGGAACGCCGCGAAGAGCTGCCCGGCAAGCTGCTGGTTCGCGTCGGCATCGACCTTGGCCAGGATCCAGGCACCCGCGCTTTCCTCGGCCAGCTTCTCCAGCACCGGGCTGAGCTGCTTGCAGGGCTGGCACCAGTCGGCCCACAGGTCGATGATCACCGGCACGGCCTGCGACCTGGCCACGACGTCCGCGTTGAAGTTGGCCTCTGTGACCTCGATCACGTAAGCCGAGTCACTCGGCGGCGACTCAGAGGCCTGCTGCTTGCGCTTGTTCGCGGCCTGCCTGGCGCCGAGGTCCACAGCGCCATACATGGAAAAGTTGCGCGGCTGTTGCATGTACAAAGACTATTGCAGTGTCCGCAGGCGGGCGCCCAGGCGACGCGGGCTCGCTAGAAGGCGGGGGACTCTGAGTAGCTGCCCCATTCGGCTTTGAGCGCCTCGCAGATCTCGCCGAGGGTGGCTTCGGCAAGGGCCGCGTCGAGCATCGGCTGGATCAGGTTCGCATCGGTCCTCGCCGCGCTGGTGAGGGCGGACATTGCGGCGGAAACGGCGGCCTCGTCCCGGTTCGAGCGCCTGGCGGCGAGGTCGCGAACCTGGGCGCGCTCTACTTCGTGGCTGACGCGGAGGATCTCGATCGGCTTCCCGACGGTGCCGGCGTGGCAGTTCACGCCGACGACCTTTTTCTCGCCCTTTTCTAGCTGGCGCTGGTAGCTGAACGATGCTTCCGCGATCTCGGCCATGAACCAGCCTTGCTCGATCCCGTGAAGGATCCCGCTGGTCATCGTGCCGTCGAGGCTCATGGAGCGAATCTTGCTGAAGATGGCTTCCGCCTCGGCCTCGAGCCGGTCGGTGAGCGCCTCAAGGTACCAGGATCCTCCGAGCGGGTCGGCCACGTTGACCACCCCGGTCTCCTCCATGATCACTTGCTGCGTGCGCAGGGCGATCTCGGCGGTCTTCTCGCTCGGAAGCGCGAGCACCTCGTCAAGGGCGTTGGTGTGCAGGGAGTTCGTGCCGCCGAGCACGGCGGCCAGCGCTTCGATGGCCGTCCGCACCACGTTGTTGTCCGGCTGCTGCGCGGTGAGGGAAACCCCCGCGGTCTGCGTGTGGAAGCGCAGCCACTGCGCCCGCTCGGTCTTCGCGCCGTACACGTCCCGCATCCAGCGCGCCCAGATCCGCCTGGCCGCGCGGAACTTGGCGATTTCCTCGAAGAAATCGATGTGGGCATCGAAGAAGAACGAGAGCCCTGGGCCGAACACGTCAAGGTCGAGCCCTCTGGAAAGGCCGAGTTCTGCGTACCCGAAACCGTCGGCGAGCGTGAAGGCCAGTTCCTGTGCGGCGGTCGAGCCCGCTTCCCTGATGTGGTACCCGGAGACCGACAGCGGCTTGTAGTCCGGGATCTCGGCGGCGCAGTACTCCATCAGGTCGCCGATCAGCCGCAGGTGCGGCTCGGGCGGGAACAGCCACTCCTTCTGCGCGATGTACTCCTTGAAGATGTCGGTCTGCAAGGTGCCGTTCAGCTTGCCGAGGTCTGCGCCCTGGCGCTTCGCCGCGGCCAGGTACATGCAGAACACCGGCACGGCAGGGCCGCTGATCGTCATCGACGTCGTGGTATCGGCCAGCGGGATTCCGCCGAACAGCACATCCATGTCCGCCGCCGAGTCGATCGCCACCCCGCAGTGCCCTACCTCGCCGAGCGAGCGCGGATCATCGGAGTCCCTTCCCATCAGCGTCGGCATGTCGAACGCCACTGACAGGCCGCCGCCGCCG
Organism: Streptosporangiaceae bacterium; assembly: GCA_035509195.1. GTDB lineage: Bacteria > Actinomycetota > Actinomycetes > Streptosporangiales > Streptosporangiaceae > Chersky-822. The sequence continues at coordinate 17,116 of DATJLT010000027.1, forward strand.
GCACGGAGCAGCATCTTGTAGCGCTCGTTGGTCTGGACGGCGTTGCCGAAGCCGGAGAACTGCCTGATCGTCCACGCTCTTCCCCGGTAGCCGGCGGGGTAAAGGCCGCGCGTGAACGGGTACTCCCCCGGCCAGCCGATCCGCTCGAAACCCGGCACCACGCTTCCTTCGGGCGGGCCGTACACAGGGTCGACGGCCAGGCCGGACAGCGTGGTGAAGTCGGCGTCGCGGACGCGCGACCTGTCGTACCGCTCCTGCCACCGGGCGCGTCCGTAGTCTTCCTTGCTCATGCCTGGCCTCCCGGCGGCGACACCCCGTCAGCAATTTAGTAGGACGTCCTACTATCTACCCAGTCTAAGGCCCCGCCATCGCGCTGCGCGCCCGCCAGGCAGATCAGTTCCAACCATCCCAGGGGCTGCGCCGTCTTTAGCTACATGTGCGCCGTTCGGCTGAACAGCGCACGACACGCAACTTGGCCCCGGCCCGAGGCGAAATGTGTGGTAAAACGAATGCGGAATCTCACCAGCGACGCTGGCTGCCTGATCGCAAGCGGTGAGGCAGTCAGTCTTCAAGTGTCGTGGGCCAAGCCGTCTCTGCCGGCGGCCGGGCAAGGAAACTCAGTGGTCCAGCTTCGCTCAGGCGACCGCGAGGCGGCGGAAGAGCTGTTCAACGCCTGCTATCCGAGGCTGGCCGGCTGGTGCAGGCGACTGGTCGATGACGACGAAACCGCGCATGAGATCGCTTCAGAGGCTTTCACCCGGCTGCTCTCCCGGTGGTCAAAGCTCGACAATCCGCAGAGCTACCTCTACATGATCGCCACGAACCTGGTAAGAGACCACTGGCGCAAGACGAGCAGGGAACGCCGCGCGATCAAGACTTTCACGGCATCGGCACCAGAGGAACCGGCCTGGCATCAGTCGGAGGACGTCGACGTCAGGGCGCTGATCGAAGAATTGCCGCCCAAACTGCGCAGCGCGTTCCTGCTGCATTACTACGCTGGGTTCGGCGTGAAGGAGGTTGCCACCATGCTCGGGCGGCCCGAGGGAACGGTGAAGGCCGACCTGCATCATGCGCGGGCGAGGCTCAAGGCGGCGGTGGGTGAGCACGCGTGAGTGACCACGACCCGATCGATGACTGGCTGAGCACCGACGTGGAACTGCTCTCGCCAGTGCCTGGCACCTTCGACCGCATACACCGCCGTGCGCGGCGCCGTAAGGCGCTGACGGCCACGACGACCGCCCTGGGCGCGGCCGTGGTGATCGCCGCCGCTGTCGTGCTGCCGCAGGCCGTGCCAGGGCTCCTGCCAGGACATGCCACCATCCCTAGCAAGATCGTAGATTCGAGCAAGCCGAGCCCGTCCGGGCACCACGAGCAGACCAAGCGGCCGAAGCCGCCGGCCTTCGCCGGCCCGGCCAGCTTGTCGCCGCCAGCACAATCGTCGATCGCCGGCTCGGATTACCGGCCGCCTTCCGGCTTCGCTGCCACGTCGGTGACGTTCATCAGCGGCGAGATCGGCGCGGCGCTGGGCGACGCCACCGGGGACAAGGCAGCCTGCAAGGACTCCTCCTGTACAGCGATCGCCGGCACATCGGATTACGGGCAGTCCTGGTTCGCCATCGACGCGCCGCCGGCCGGCCCGCCCGATGGCAGCTCGGGAGTCAGCCAGGTCAGGTTCCTCAACGGGAGCTATGGCTGGGCCTACGGTCCGCAGCTCTTCGCGACTAGCGACGGCGGAGCCACCTGGACACAGGTCGAGGGCCTGCCCGGCCGGGTCATCGACCTGGCCACGGTCAACGGCAGGGCCTACGCGGTCGTGGCCGTCTGCGGTGGTCAAGGACGTGACTTCGCGGCGGACTGCACGAGTTTCGCGCTTTACTCTTCGCCTGCTGGCAGCGGCACCTGGCGGCAGGTCCGCGGCGCGGCCGCGCACCTGCCGGTGAAGCCGGGAGCACTGCAGCTAACCGACACCAATGGCTACCTGCTCGCCGGACCTGTGCTCTACGCGGGCTCGCCGTCAGGCGGGTCATGGGCAGCGGTCAAGATCAGCTCGGGGACGGTGCCTTCGTGCCTGGACGGGCGCGGCCGGCAGGCCGTCGCGGGCGAGTCGGGCGTGCTCGCTCCGGTCAACCCGGGCAGCAGCCTGTACCTGAGCTGCCAGTCAGCGACCGGAGAACCCGTGATCTACCAGTCGGCCGACGGCGGGCAAAGCTGGCAGTCAGATGGCCGGGCCGGCCTGGCCGGGCTGATCACCTCGCTGGCGGTTGCGCCCGCGAGCGACACGCTCGTCGCGGCGACCACCTCCGGCCTCTACTACTCGGCCGACGGGCGCACCTGGCACCAGGCCAGCGTGAGCGGCAAGCTCCCTGCGGGCGGCTTCAGCTTTGCCGGCCTGACCACGGAGTACCAGGGCGTGGCCGTGCCGGCCGGCCCCGCCGTCCGGAGGATCTACATCACCAGCGACGGCGGCCAGACCTGGCAGGCAGCCTCAATCTGACCGGCGCTCCCCGGCCCGGGCGCCGGGGCTGGCGCCGCCGAAGTCGCCCGCGCCGATGCGCAGCGTCTCGAGCAGGTCGAACATGGCATCGAGCTGGCTGTCGTCGTAGGCCGTCAGCCCGAATCCGGCCGCCATCAGCGTGTCTGTCGCTTTGGTCGTGACCTCGCGCCCCGCCGGGGTGATCTCGGCGAGCGTGCCGCGCTTGTCGACAGGGTTCGGCCGGCGTACGACAAGCCCGGCCTGCTCGAGCCGGTCGATGGTGTTGGTGACGCTGGTCGGGTGCACCATCAGGCGCTGCCCGACAAGGCGGAGCGGCAGCGAGCCTGACCGGCTGAAGCTAAGCAGCACAAGCGCCTCGTACCTGGCAAAAGTCAGGCCGAAGGGCCGCAGCAGGCCGTCTAGCTCGGCAAGCAGGATCTGCTGCGCCCGCATGATCGACGTGACGGCTGCCATCGCCTTCGCGTCACCGAACCGGCGCTCCCAGATGGCGGCCGCACGCTCGATCGGGTCAAAAGGGAGATCAAGCGGCTTAGGCACATGCACAACGTACCGGCTGCCTGCGCCGGCCACGGCTCGCCTACGGGATCTGAAAGGGCCGACGGACTAGGCTTCAGGGCCGGGGATCAGTTGAGTAAACACGGGGATGAATCTTGGCCGGCGCACGTGCGCGCATTTGCCCTTCTGAGCAAGTCAGTAGGTGACCGAGGCAAGATCAAGGGGGCGATATGCGGTCCGGTCACGCCGAGACGGCTGACGCCCCTGTCCTGTGCGCCGGCGTCGGGGCCAGGGACGGCCCCAGGCAAGTGATCAGGCTGGCCAGCTTCCGGATGACCGCGACCGACGTGGGCCGCCCGGCCCTTGGCATCGTCACCTCGCGTCCGGCGGCTGCTGCCGCGCTTACCGGCTTGCTCTGCGGCAGGATCGCGCCTTCGCATGGCCAGCTTCTCGTACTCGGACAGGACCTGACCAGGCTCTCAGGACGCCTGGCCGTCCGGCGGGAAGTGGGTGTCGCCTCCCGCATTAGCCGGTTCTGGCCGACGATCGGAATACGGGGCTTCGTCGTGCTTGCCGCGAAACGCTCGGGCCAGCGCCGGTCAGACCGGGGCCTTCTCGTTGCCGCGATCCTTGACCGGCTCGGGCTGATGCCCTGGGCCGACGTGCAACTCAGGGCCGCGCCCCCGCTGATCGCGCGCCGGGCACGCATCGCGGCCGCCTGCGTTCACCAGCCGGAACTGCTCATCATCGATGGCCTCTTCGACCAGCTCACCCCGGGCGACCGGGTGGCTCTGGCCCGCACCGTGACCGAGTTCAAGCGCGACACGGCCGTCGTGGTCATCGGCAAGGACGCCGACACCATGCTGCTTTGCTGTGATCAGGTCGTCACAGAAGACGACGGCATCGTGCTCGGCCAGTACCCGCTACCACCTGCCTCGGTGCACAAGATCGCCAAGATCCCGCCGTTTGATCACGCGCGATGAGCCGCCGGGATCCACCGCAGGATCCGGGTGCCCGATCGCGACCGCGCCGATCGGCACGTACTGACCAGGTACTCCGAACAGGTCCCTGAACGGCCCGATGAACGGGGGCGCGATACCGAAGAACAGCGCGCCAAGTCCCTCGTCCACGGCGGCCAGCAGCATCAGCAACGCCAGGAACCCGGTGTCAATGTCCCAGTAAGGCACCGGCCAGTGTGCCTCATCCCTGTCCGTCCACCCCTTATCTTCGCGTGCGTACCTATCCAGGTAAATGTCCTTGCAGGACAACGGCACGACCACGACGGGCGCCCTGGTCACCGGCTCGAACCTGGCCCGCTCGGCATCGTCATCTGACGACGTGGTTAGCTCCCAGAACGGCTCGAGCTGCGCTGGCCGGTCGAGCACGAGGAGCGCGTAGCCCTGGCTGAAGCCGGCCGAGGGCGCCCTGTTGGCCGCGTTGAGCAGCCGCGTTACCGCCGCCGGGTCGACCGGCTCGGCAGTGAACGCCCGTACCATCCGGCGCTTCCTGATCACCTCGCTGAATTCCACCGCCCCAGCCTAGTTCCCGTAGGCTCTTGTGATGGACTGGAATCTGTACCGTTGCGGACGAGTCGGGCATATTACCTATGCGCCAGACGAGCCTGAGCTCAGCGAGTACCTGCACGCCACGGCTTCTGCGGGCGAACTCTGGCGGTGCCTGCGGTGCGGAACCTTCGTCAAGGACGAACCAGTCGCCCACGGCCCGGCTGACCAGGCGCCGGTCGTCAAACGCGGAAAAGAGATCAGGAGCGAGCTCATCCTGCGGGCGTTCGCCGTTGAGCGGTTCATCCGCTTCGTGCTTTTTGGCGGCGTGGCGTTTGCGATCTTGCAGTTCAGCACCTCCAAGCTTTCCATCAAGCAAACCTTCGAACGCGACCTGCCGATCATCAGGAGCACCTTCAACCAGCTCGGCTTCAACATCGGGCACTCGCACCTGCTCATCGACTTCCGCAAGGCTCTCGATATCAGTCAGGGCACGCTCACGCTGATCGCTGCCGGAGTGGCCGCGTTCGCGGTCGTCGAGCTTGTCGAGGGCATCGGCCTTTGGCTGTCCAGGCGCTGGGGCGAGTACTTCGCGATGGTGGTGACCTCGCTTGGCCTGCCATACGAGATCTACGACCTCACGGAAAAGGTGAGCTGGACCAAGCTGGTTCTCTTCGCCATCAACCTGGCCCTGGTCCTTTACCTGGTGCTCACCAAGCGGCTGTTCGGCGCGCGGGGCGGCCGCACGGCGTACGAGGCCGCGCTCCGCAGTGAGTCGCTGTTCGACGAGGCAGAAAAGGAAGCCGAGGCCGATAGCAATGCCAAGGCGGCCGA
>DATJLT010000028.1:0-4070 GCA_035509195.1 Streptosporangiaceae bacterium
CGGTCACCGGCCACAGGTCGAGGAAGCGCCGCCTGTCCTCGTACTCAAGGCCGGAGTAGTAGACGTCGCCGAGGTGCACGACGTGGACCTGCCGTCCGGCCGTCAGTGCCTCGGCGATCTTGCCCTGCATGAGGGCCGCGACCGCCTTGGCGCGCGGCAGCCCGGTGCCCCAGTCGCCGACGACGACCAGCCTGGCATTGTCGGTCATCTCGTCGTACTCGGCCGGCACCGCGTTGAACGGCGCGTTGCCTTCCGCGAGGCGCTCGAGCACCCCTCGGGCGATGACGACGTACCAGTCGGGATCATCGGGGGTGAACGACCCTGGCGAGAGGTGAATGAGCCGCTGGGCCGCGCGGACCAGGCGGGACCACGGGCTTGCTGGCCGGCCTTCGTCGCGGACGCCCGACTCGGTCAGCGCTTCCTCGACGTTGCTCTGCATCATGCTGACCAGCGGGCCCCTGGAGATATAAGGAACGCCTTCCGCGCCGCCGCCCGATGAGGCCAGGTCCTGGTCGAGCAGCGCCCTGATCTTGTCCTTCGGCGCGGCGTCGCCAGGTATCTGCGCGGCCGCCCGGCTGATCACTTCCTGCAGTCTGGGATCGTCAAGTACGTTCCTGAGCGTGCCCGCGTAACGGAGTACCTGGTCCTTGTCAGTGACATCCTTGCGCACCCTCAATGTCTACCGCAGCAGCCCTGCCGCGTCAGGACAATGCCTGCCGTGTCGCGGTAAGTCACCCGCCAGCCAGGCAGCCGGCTGAGCGCCAGGATCAGGGCTGGATGCCTTGCCGAGGCGACGATGACCGAGTAGCCGCGCGTCACCCGCTGCCAGCCAGGGCCGCGCGGGAAAAGGAAGTCGACGTAGGCGCGGAGTTCGGCCGGGGTGTACTCCTCGAACCTGTCGTCGAAGCCGACCCGGCCGAACAGCGACGGCTCAAGCCAGAGCATCGCCGTGCCCGAGTAGTCGTCGCCGAGCACGCGGACGGACCGATCAGGCCCGGCTTCGGCTGCCGCCGCGCTGATCGCGGCGACCGGAGTCTGGGAGTAGAACTGGCCGTCGGTGGTGGCCGCCAGTACCGCGAGCGCCGCCACGGCCAGGCCAGTCAACGCGACCAGCACCACCCGCTCGAAGTTCCTGTGCAACCGCGGCACCTGCTCGACGCCCGCCCGCGCCAGCGTGTCAGCCGCAAGCAGGGCACCGCAGAAACCGAACCAGGCCTGATTCCGCACCGCGGCGAAGGCGAGCGCCAGCGAGACGACTGCGCACGCAGCGATCACCGGGTCGGGGCGTGCGCCCCGCCGCCAGGCGAGCACGAGGCACCCGGCTGTCAGCAGCACGGCCGCGAAGAATGCCAGGCTCACCGTGCTTCGCGGGTCGGGCGGTGCCCACTCGGCAACGTCGTGCCTGAGCACGGGGTTGTGCTCGAAACGCAGGTAGTAGCCGAATACCCCCGTTCCGTACGGCGTGCAGGCGACGCTCGCGACCGCGGCGCCGCCGAGCGTCAGGTAACCCGCCGCCGCCGTAAGCGACTTCTGATCGCGGCGAGTTAGGGCGGCGGTCGCGCAAACCACACCGTAGCCGCCAGCCAGCAGAGCCCCGAGCAGAACCGATCCGTGAGTGTTCGCCCAGAGCACCAGGACAGGGATGAGCAGCCAGGTGGCCGGCCGCGGTGCTCGCGTCGGCTGGTGGCCTTCGGCGTCGTCGAGCACCAGCCAGAGCGTGGCGGCGAAGCACGGGTAGGCGAAGCTCTGGGCGCGGATTCCCGTGTTGCCCATGCAGACGGCGAACGCCACGAGCGTCCAGGCGAAGGCGCGGGAAGGCGGAACCCCCCGCCTGATCATCAGTCTCGCGAAGATGGCGAAGCCAGACGTCACCAGCACCGCGGAAAACGCCGCGAGCAACCGGTAACCGCCGGCACGCCAGGTGAGGTAATAGAGCGACTGCGCCAGCCACTGCTGGTCGGTCCAGGCGGTGCCCTTCGCGGCGACTGTCGCGACGTTCACGTGCGGCAGGCCGCTGGTGACGATGAGGCGCCCGGCGTAGAGGTCGTAGAAGGTGTCAGCGAACAGGTACCTGGAGAACATGACGCTGGCCGCGAGCACGAGGGCGATAGCGGCCAGCCACCAGGCCCGCTCGCCGGCGCCGGCCGCACGAGGCTGGCGGACGGCGCGGAGGCCAGGTCCCCGCACGGTTGCCTGCGCGGCCATGAGAAGCTAACCGCCCGGCCGCCGGGTCGGCGGTCACGGCCTCCGGGCTGGCGGTCACCGGTCCTGCGCCGGGGGGCGGGAGCTGGTCGTGCCTGATCAGACCTTGCGCCATGGCCGTCATCAGCGCCTGGGTACGGTTCGTCGCGCCGAGCTTGTAGTAGAGCCTGGCGACATAGGTCTTCGCCGTCGACTGCCCGATGAACATCGCCGCCGCGATGGCGGGGACGGACATCCCTTCCCTGAGCAGGCCAAGCACCTCCATCTCGCGCGGGCTGAGCGCGAGGCGCTCCTGCGCTACGCGCCGCCTGGCAAGCGCTTCGGCCAGTCCTGTCGCGGTGAACGACGCGGGGGCTACGAAGGCATGCCTGATCGCGCCGAGCACTTCCTCGACCGGGGCAGTCTTTTGCACATAGGCGGAAGCGCCGGCTTCCATGGCACGGAACAGCAGGTCATTCTCGCGGTGCGAGGTGAGCACCACGATCCCGAGCCTGGCATCTGCATCACGGAACTCGCGGGTCAGCCGCAGCCCGTCGTAGTCGGGCAGCGCGGTGTCGATGGTCACGACCTCTGGCCGCAATTCATCGACCGCGGCGCGAGCCTCCGAGGCCGACGCGCACTCCGCCACGATCTCGATGTCGGCGTGCTGCGCTATCAGCTGGCTGACGCCGAAGCGCGTCAGGGTGTGGCCATCAACGATGGCAAGGCGAATAGCCATTCCGTGCCCCCCTGCGCGGCGCCGGCTTCGTGTGAACCCTTCGCCGAAGCGTCACCGCGCGTGCTGATAGTGAACCTGGCACCCGTATGACTGGTTTGCGGCGGATACTTATTGTTGCAACTTTGTGATAAACACTTGGGGCCTATGACCGGTTCGTGCAGGGTCTCACGCCGGCGTGGTGCCGAGAATCCGGCTGCCGGGCGGGGCGGTGAACTGAGGCCCGGTTGTCTTGCTGACCGGCGTCAGGCCTGCACCATCCACCGGGCGGCGAGGAGCAAGGCTGTGAATCCGGCCACGGTGGCGCGGCCGCCAGCTGGCGAAGCCGCGAGTAACAGCCCGCCAGCCAGTGCTCTGCGCTGAGGCCGAACTTTACGAAGAGCAGGCACAAGGCCGTGACGGTGAGCATCGCCCATAGGGCCTGCTCGCGGTGCTGCCGCCAGATCAGGCAGCTCATGCCGCCGCCTCCTCAGGGAGCCTGGCGGTATCGCCGTCGAGGTAAAGGACCGATCCAGGCGGGGCCGGAGCTTTTTCGCAGACGCCGCAGGCGGGGCCAAAAGAAGTTCGCTGCGGTGTCGGCTTAGGGGTAGCGCAGGACGAGTCGGCTGCTGGGCTTGACGATGATCTGGGCTTTGCCGCTCGTGATGCTGGGTACGGGCGTGGCGGCTGGGTAGGCGAGCAGGTCGGGGTCGCGGGTGCGATCGCGGTCCCATTCGCTGATCTGGCTGATGATGCGGGCGGCGAGCTGGTGGCCGGCGGGGCCGTGGCCGATGGCTCCGAGGTCCCACCGCCCCGAGGTCCGGGAGCGGCGGGTGGTGAAGTATGCGAGCGAGCCGCCTTCGACCAGGGCCGGGCTGCGGGTAGCGATGGCGGGAGTGCACAGGCCTGCGTCGATGGCTTCCTGGTTGGCTGCGATGCGGACGGTCCCGTCGTCGGCGGCGCTGAGGTGCACCCAGATACGGTCAAATGACTCGTGGCCGTGAACGGTGGTTCCTGACCATGCGATGGACTTGTCCCGGTCGAGAACGCCGTGCAGGGTGTTGATGTCGATGGCCTGGTCGATGTCGTAGTGCACGGTGACCAGGCCGCCAGGGTCGATGGCGGCCGAGTGCTCGCCGGGCTGGCCGAGCATGGGAACGAAGCCGCATAGGAA
>DATJLT010000029.1:0-3758 GCA_035509195.1 Streptosporangiaceae bacterium
TTTAGCCGGGACCGCCGGGACCGCCTCTTCAGCCGGGACCGCCGGGACCGCCTCTTCAGCCGGGACCGCCGGGACCGCCGGGACCGTCGGGACCGCCGTGACCGCCGCTTCTGCGACCGCGGGCGCCCTGACCATGGCCAGGTAGCCGCCCGCCGCGAGCAGGACCATCGGGATCATGCTGTTGGGATCGGTGCCGAGCCCGCCGAGGAAGCCGAGATCTTGCACGAGCACCCAGACGGCCAGGCAGAAGACCGCGAACACGATCAGTGCTGGCCTGACCACGGCGGGCCGCAGGCTCGCGAAGGCGAGGCCGATTCCGGCCAGGAACACCACGACGATCAGGTTCACCACGAAACCGTGGGCCTCGTCAAAGGTCGTGAAGCCGTTGATGAGGGCGGTCAGGAAGGAGGGCTGGGAGAGCTGGCTCATGGACTGCGTCATGCTGGCTAGGCTGCCCGGCTTCGCGGCCGATCCTCCCTGCCAGAATCCACGGCCTGGCCAGGCCTGAAGCACAGCCATGCCGATCAGGAACACGCCGAGACCCGCGACCGTGAGCTGCCCGATCTTGCGCGAGCGCCAGGCGCTGAAGGGCAGCGCGATCAGCGCGCCAGCGACCACGTAGATAAGCACGGCGCCAGGTGCACCGGTGAGCCAGCTCAGGCCGGGCGCGAAGATGCTGCCGAAGGACTCGCCGAAGACCCAGACCACCAGGCCCCAGCCGATGCTGGCCAGGCCAGCCGCACGGGATAGCCAGCCGCTCCTGGCGGCGAGTAGCCAGATGCCGATCCCCACCTGGATCCAGACGGCCGCGGCGCCAGCCTGGATCGGATGGAAAGACCAGTTCGTGCCTGCCCAGTTCACGACGTCTTGCACCCAGTGCGGTGAACTTGCCGCAGTGGGCGCGATGACCTGGGAAGGGAGACCGACCGCCATCTTCGGCTGCGCCTGCAAGATGCCGTCGAACAGCCAGATGATACCGAAACCGGTACGCAGCACCTCACGGCCCGTCGGCTCTGGCTCGGGCTTGACGGTACCGATCCGCTCGGCGCTGCCCTTGCCGCTGAAAAGCAGCTCACGCACGCTGACCCAGGTCACCAGCAGCGTCGCGAAGATCAGCAGCGCGATGAGTCCCTGGTGGAGCAGTGCGGACATGAAGGCCGACACGACCTGGCTGTCACTGACATTGATTCCCGAGTTCATCCCGGGCATGACGTCACCTGCTCCTCGTTCTCGGTGGGATCGGCCGCCTGAGCGGCCACGGCCTGAGCGGCCTGGGCGGTCGGGCGCGGCCTGGTTGGCGGTGCCGGAGGTACCGGGCTCCACCAACGGTGGGGCGATGCCTTGCCGAACTGGCGGAGCCTGACGCTGTTCGTGACGACGAAAGCCGAGGAAACCGCCATCGCCGCGCCCGCGATCAGCGGGTTGCAAAGGCCGGCCGCCGCGACAGGGATGGCGGCGATGTTGTAGCCGAACGCCCAGCCCAGGTTCTGCCTGATCGTGCGCATGGTCGCGCGGGCGAGCCTGATCGCTTCAGGCACTGCCATCAGGTCATCCCGCATGACGATGAGATCTGCCGCGCTGATCGCCACGTCCGTGCCGCTGCCGAGTGCGATGCCGAGATCGGCAGCGGCCAGCGCCGGGCCGTCGTTGACGCCGTCGCCGACCATGGCGACCGACCGGCCCTCCGCTCGCAGTTCGGTCACCATCGCGATCTTCCGGTCTGGAAGAGCCTCAGCGACGACGTCGGCGATTCCTGCCTGCACGGCGACGGTCCGCACGGCGGCCTCCGAGTCGCCGCTGACCAGGAGCGTGCGCAGGCCAAGCCGGCCGAGCTCGGCGACCGCGGCCGCGGCGGACGGCTTGATGGTGTCTGATAGCGCGATCGCGCCGCGAACCTGGCCGTCACTGCTCACGAGCACGGCCGTGTGCCCGGCCTCCTGCCAGTCGGCCAGCGCATCCGTCACCCAGGCCGGCTCGGGCTGCCCGGCAGCGGCCAGCAGCCCCGGCCGGCCGATCAGCACCTCGTGCCCGTTCACCGTGCCCTTCGCACCCGAGCCCGCCAGCGCCTCGAAGTCGTCGGCGGGAGGGACGGAGCCTAGTTCTGAGGTCGCCAGTGCTCCGATGGCCACGGCGACGGGATGCCGCGAACCTTGCTCGACCGCAGCGGCCAGGGCGAGCAGTTCCCCCCGGCTCGTGCCTGGCGCTGGCACGACCTCGGCGACTCGCATCTCACCGGTGGTGACCGTGCCGGTCTTGTCGAGCAGCACGGTGTCCGCTGCCCGCGACGACTCAAGCGCACGGTAACCCTTGATGAAGATGCCGAGTTCGGCCCCGCGCCCGCAGGCGACCATCAGCGCGGCAGGCGTTGCCAGCCCGAGCGCGCAAGGGCAGGCGATGATCAGGACGGCGAGGGCGGCGCTGAAGGCCCGCTCGACCGGGCTGCCAGCGAGCAGCCAGCCGGTCAGGGTCAGCGCCGACAGGGCTAGCACGGCGGGCACGAAAACGCCGGAGATGCGATCGGCGACCCGCTGAACGGCGGCCTTCTCCGACTGAGCGCGATCGACGAGTGCGATGAGGTGAGCAAGCTGGGTGTCGTCACCGGTCTTGTCCGCGCGGACGACGAGCCGGCCGCTCATCGCGATCGAGCCGGCCGTGACCTGGTCGCCCGCCGCGACGTCAAAGGGCACCGACTCGCCGGTCATCATGCTCCGGTCGACGGCCGAGTAGCCGGAAAGTACCGTGCCGTCGGCGGCGACCCGCTCGCCGTGCCTGACCACGAAGCGCTGGCCTGGCCGCAGCCAGGCGATCGGCTGCCGTCGTTCGGTTCCGTCGTCCGCGAGCACGCATACGTCGCTGGCCGCCGATGCCGCCAGGTCGCGCATGGCCTCGCTCGCCGTGCGCCTGGCCCTGGCCTCGTAAAACCGGCCCGCCAGCAGGAACGTCGTGACCGACGCCGCTACCTCAAGGTAGATACCGCCGCCTGAGGCGTGGAAAAGCTCGTAGAGCGGACTCACGCTCGACCTTGCCCTGTCGAGCACGAACATCGCGTAGACCGACCACCCGCAGGCCGCGATGATGCCGAGCGACACCAGCGTGTCCATGGTGACGGCGCCGTGCCTGGCGTTGATGAAAGCGGCCCGGTGGAACGGCCAGGCCGCCCACAGCACGACGGGCGCGGCCAGGACGATCAGCACCCATTGCCAGCCAGGGAACCGGTCGGCCGGAACCAGGGAAAGCAGGACGGAAAGGTCGCTCAGCGGTATGAAGAAGATCGCGGCGACGATGAGCCGCCTGAGCAAGTAGCTGGCGGTGCCCGCGTCCGCTGCCGGCTCGCCGGCCTCGGGCTGTCCGGCAAGTTCGGCGTCGTAGCCGGCCCGCTGGATCACGCCGATCAGCTCGGCTACGGCCATGGTCGGCGGCATCAGGACGGTGGCCTTCTCCGTCGCCAGGTTGACCGTGGCCACCACGTCGTCGAGCGCGCTGAGTTTCTTCTCGATCCGAACGGCGCAGGCCGCGCACGTCATCCCCCGAACCGACAGTTCCACTCGGCTCGGTGGCGCTGTCGCCTCGTCCGCGACTCGAGATGCCATCGCGTGCTGCGAATCCTTTCGGTAACCCGGCGTGTGCTACGTACTGGCGTGTGCTACGTACTGTAGTGGCAAGCCAGTACGCTGCTTCATGACAAGTTAGTCATGACTAGCCTGGGTTCCGTCCCTAACCGCATTCTCCACCTTAGGGTACTTATCGTGAATACCACT
>DATJLT010000030.1:0-10270 GCA_035509195.1 Streptosporangiaceae bacterium
ACAAGATCCACTAGCACATCAGCCCAGCTCAGGGCTCATGCCGACACCGGGCCGCAACTGGTCTCCGGAGCCGTGTGCCTTTAGCCAGGCCCCTTCACCAATGGCGAGCAAACACGTCTGTCGCGTACCGACTCAAGAATATTCTTAACCTAGCCCGCACCGGAACTCAAGCCGACGGGCAGCATGTCCGGTTCGCCTCGCCGACACCGGCCCGTCCGGCTATCAACCTCGAAACGCAACTACGCAAGGTAACCGGGCGGAAGGAGCCCAGCAGCCCGCACGCTGGGAGCGAAATGGGAGCGGCGATCCCCCGCAGCCCTCGCCCAGCCGCTGTCATCAGCGGTCATCCGTCCCTTCCTACCAGGGCAGACGCCGGAAACCAGGACCGTCAAAACGCTGATCGCCCAGTTGTGGTCCTGGATGTCGTGGATTCAAGTCCCATCGTCCACCCCAGCGTGTTATCCCAGGCAGAAGGCCCGGACGGTAGCCGCGTCCGGGCCTTTCGCTACGCCGCGCATACCAGGGACCTCGTGACCTGATCTGGCGGGAGGCCTCACGGCACCGTTCCCGCTGGCCGGTCATCAGCACGACATCGTCACCGGCCAGGTAGTGCGCGACATACGCGCGGACCACATCATCCATCGCCTGTTCCGGCACGGCAACACGGATACGGCCGTGCTCGTGGTACTCATCGGAATGGTGACATCTGATCGAGAACACGTTCGCTGAGGTTGATGATGTTGGTTGCCTTGGGAATGTCCTCACGTACGTCTTCGGCGGTGAGCTCGGGAACGCTGGCAGGCGGGTACTCGGCGTCGTGACGCTGGCGGCGCATGCGGTCGAACGGCCTGAGGAGCTTGCCGAGCGGGGGGTCGAGCTGGGCTCGGACCGCTTCGTAGGCAGCGAGGTGGCCTCCTCGGGTCGTCGGCCTTAATCCCTGGTTTTCCAGTACGGCGGTCAGCGCCTTGCGCGCAGCGTCGTACACCAGGGCATAGGCACCTGGCGGGTCCTCCTCGCAGATCGCGGCGGCCGACGAGGCATGGGTCTTTGCCTGGGCGATCAGCCGGTCGGCCTGGTCACGGCTAGCCGGAACTCGCTGGAGCTCGGTGTCGGCGAGCATGCGGTCGGTGACCGCACTCCCCTGATCCCATCTCATGCGGTCTCGTCCTTGTCATCGTCGAGCCGGAGCTGAACAAGCGGCCGCTGGCGTACTGAGGCCAGGAATGCGTCTCCCGGGTCCGGTTCCGCCCAGGCGGCGGGGCTGATGCGTCGGATGTTAACCGGCCGGCCGAGCCGTTCCTGAGCAACTCGCGCGATGTCCTCCAGGTCATCACGATCAGCGGCGCCGACAACGAGAACGTCGACGTCCCCGGGAACCGGGCCGGGCTCCCCGAGGTACCGGGCAGCCCAGGATCCGTAGATGAACGCGGAACCGACGCCAGGAAATCGGGCGAGCAAGTCAGTCAGCACCGGCAGCGGCCCGTACGTGACGGCCAGCAGATCGGTGAGAGGCCGACTGACCGGCGTTCCTGTCACGGCGCGGATAAGACGGACATTGCCACGACGGCTGTCGCCGATGAACCCAGCAGCGGTCAGCCGCGACGCCTCCGTGTGCACGGCCTTGACGCTCGCCCCGATCAGCATGGCCGCCTCGGTCAGGCTGTACTCCTTTTCGGGATGCAGATACAGGAGCGCGAGCAAGTCACCCTGAACCTGCGACCTGAGCAGCGGCAGCAGGGGCGGCGGCGGAGTTCTCATAAGAGGTAACTTACCTTACCTCTTAGGTAATTTGTTGCCTGCGAACGACACGAAGACGCTGGGTTTCCCGTGCCAGGAAATTACCAGCGAGTCGCGGGCTCGGGTCGCAGCCACGAACAGCAGAGACCACGCCCGCTTGACCTCCCGCTGGTACCGCAGCGGATCACTCACCCGGAACTCCTCGGCATGCGCACCGGGAATCACGCCATCGCAGATCCCGGCCAGGATCATCCGCTGGTACTCAAGCCCCTTGAACCGGTGCAGCGTGCCCACATGCACGGCGTCATGATCGCGCGGCCCGTCTGGCCCGGTGACCGTCGCCGGCACGCCGACCTCCTTGAGCCTGGCGAGGATCTCAGAACTCCACGACGGCCGGTAGGCAACGGTACTGGCAATTTCGAGGAGGACGTCACGAGGACGTTCAATACGACCATGCTACTTGTTTTGATCGAATTACAGTCGCGGGTTCAAGTCCCATCGTCCACCCCAGCGTGTTATCCCAGGCAGAAGGCCCGGACGGTAGTCGCGTCCGGGCCTTTCGCTTTGCCTAACGGCCAATCAACAGCCGTTTGGGCGCAGTGGCTAAGCCTCCAGCGGGCTCAGCCACATCCCCGGCCAGCCGAGCCCGCCGCTTCGCGCCGGCAAGATCAGCTAAGGTCCATGGCACCTTCTCCTGCAGGGAGACAGCGACCGGTAAAGGCGCCCAGCGTTTCCCCATGAGCCCCTCGCTGATCCCCCGGAAGTCCCTGGTGATCTGTCGGTCAGGCAGAACTCGACTTTCAGGAGATGATCACGATGAGACTTGACCGGCTCAGCTCGGTGTTTGCGTGGCGGCTCGGTGCGGCAGCGGTCGCGGTGGGGGCGCTGACGGCCAGTGCGCTCGCGGTGCTGCCTTCGGCGAGCGCCAGCGCGGGCATCACCGCCACCGCGAACGCCAAGCCGAAGTATGTCTTCGCGACCTACGACAATCATGGCGACAAGGCGTTCAACCAGTTGCTCGGCATCAGCAACGACGACGAGATCGCGGGCTACTTCGGCTCGGGCGCCAAGGGCAGCCCGAACCAGGGCTATACCCTCCTCCCGCCGTACAGTCAGGCCAGCTACACCGCCGAGAACTATCCTGGCTCGCGTCAGACCCAGGTCACCGGCCTCAACGATGACGGCGTCACGGTCGGGTTCTACTCGACCCAGAACACCAAGAGCATGAACAACAACAACTACGGCTTCTATGAGCTTGACGGTTTGTACCACAAGGTCAGCGACCCGACGACCGACCCTGCCAGCCCGCCGGTCAGCCAGTTGCTCGGCGTGAACGACAATGACATCGCCGTCGGCTTCTACGTCAACGGCCAGGGCTTCAGCCGAAGCTATACCTACAACATCGCGGCCGGCACGTTCAGCAAGGTGCTCGAGCCCGGCCACGCCGGCGCCAGCCTCACCGCGACTGGCATCAACAACGCCGGCGACATCAGCGGCTTCTACGCGACGAACAAGACCAGCGAGGGCTTTTTCGAGACCGGTGGTACCTTCACGACGCTCAAGGTCCCCGGCTCCTCATCGACGATGGCATTCGGGGTCAATGACCACGGCGAGGTCGTCGGCGCTTACACGGTCGGTTACGGCAGCGACCAGGTAACCCACGGTTTCACCTGGACCAAGAAGGGCGGCTACGTCACCGTCAACGAGCCGAACGGCGCCGGCTCGACGTTCGTCAACGGCGTCAACGACAAAGGCGACCTCGTCGGCTTCTACAGCACTAACGGCGGCAACGTCACCAAGGGCTTCCTCGCGATCCCGGCCGTGACCCAGACCAGGAACATCACGCTGAGCCCGATGCCAGCCGGCACGGTCAGCTTCAGCGAGGGCGACAATTCCGACCTGGACGCCACCTTCAGCGTGTACGGCCTGACGCCGGGCTCAGCGCACAGCCTGGTACTGCTGGACGCCAGCGGTAACCCGGTCGCCACGTTCAGCACGCTCCTGACGGCGAACGCGGCCGGGGTCGCCGACGGCACGCTGGACAGCGGGTTCGAGTTCGGCTATTACAGCGAATCGTCCAGGCTGGTCATCCTCAGCGGCACCAACGAGGACGACCAGGTCCAGGTACCAATCGCGCAGACCGGTACGTTCCAGCCCACTCAGTTCACCTATAACCTCAGCTCGGTTGAGGTCACACCGAACGGCACCAGCTACGGCACCCCGTCAGGAGCCGCCTCGCTGGTCTACAACCCAGTGCAGAAGACCCTGGCCATCACGGTCGTCGCCAGCGGCGTGTCACCTGGCCCGCACGCGGCGCACATTCACGTCGGCAGTTGCCTGAGCCAGGGCGGAGTGCTGTACATGCTCAAGGATCTCGTGGCGAACAGCGAGGGCAGCATCAACGCGACCCGCGTGCTGACCGGCGTGACCGCGCCGATTCCGGCCAGCGGCTGGTACCTGAACCTCCACCAGGGAAACAGCGGCGACATCCTCGCGAACGGCGCCCCCACCGTATTCTTCCGCCCGCTGCTCTGCTCCGACATCTGAGCCAAGCAGCAATAACACACTCCACTAGTGAGGGCCTGGCTCGTCTCAGCGTTGAAGCCGGCGACGTCCTGCCCGCGGTGTCAGCGGCTGAGCGCGTCGATGCCGGCGACCTCGGCCGCGGTGAGCCTGAAGCCGAACAGGTCGAGGTTCGCCGCGATCCGCTCCGGTCGTGACGACTTGGGGATGATGGTCACGTTGTGCTCGAGGTGCCAGCGCAACACCACCTGAGCTGTCGTCACGCCGTGCGCGGCGGCGATCTTCGCCAGCACCGGATCGCCGAGCCGGGTATTCTTAAGTCCGCTGTATCCCTCGACCGCGATGCCACGCTCGGCGAGCCCGGCAAGCATCCCGCCGTCGTACAGTGTCGGCCCCCAGTCGATCTGGTTGACCGCCGGGGCCTGGCCGCAGGACCGGGTCAGGTCATCGATCTCCGGCAGGCTGTAGTTGCTCACGCCTACGTTCCTGACCTGGCCGCCGGCCCGCAGTTCGATCAGCTCGCTCCACAGGCGGCGGCTCGCGTCCCTGCCAGACGGCGGCCAGTGGATCAGCCAGAGGTCCAGGTAGCCGGTCCCGAGCGCGCGCAGCGATTGGTCAAGCACCGACCGCGCCCGGCTGGCATCGGAGGGGCGGATCTTCGTGGTCACGAAGAGTTCCGCGCGGTCGATGCCGCTGTCGCGCAGCGCCTCGCCGATCTCAGCCTCGTTGCCGTACATGGTGGCCGTGTCGATATGCCGGTAGCCGGCGTGCAGGGCGGCGATCACGCTGTCCCGCGCCTCGCCGCCGCGCAGCTTCCAGGTGCCGAACCCGACCATCGGCATCTGATCGCCCCCGGCCAGCGTGGTCGCGGGAACTGCTCGTGCTGATGTCATCAGCCCATTATCGGCTACTCGGCTCTGCACAGTCATTCCGTCACGCAAATGTCTCAAGCGAAACGTCAATGGCACCATCTTAAATTAGCGCCCGGAGGCTGCCCAGTCGTGTACGATGACTGGCGAGCTTGGGTGATTTGGAGAAACTTATGCCTATTAGTACCTCACTTCCTGGTCGTCTGAGAAATACTTCACTCCCTAAGACGCATCCTCTCTGGCCCCTCTACGAGGCGGTCGTAAACGCAATTCAAGCTGTCGACGAGAATCACGACAATATGGCGACAGCGCACATTGAGATCAAAGTCATTCGCGACCAGCAGGCCGCGTTCCAATTTGGTGAGAACGATCAGCTCTCCACAGGTCCGGAGCCAATTGCGGGATTTATTGTGAGCGACAACGGCGAAGGCTTCCACGATGAGAATATGCGTTCCTTCGAAACGCTCGACAGCGAATACAAGTCCGCGCAAGGCTGCCGCGGCGTCGGGCGCCTGCTGTGGCTCATAGCGTTCGACAAGGTCGAGGTCTTCAGTCACTACCTCGACTCACAGGCAACCATGAAAAGACGCGAGTTCACCTTTACCAAAGATAATGGGGTCTCACCCCGCCAGGACAAGGACGCAACGGTAGGAGAAACCGGCTCGGAGGTTCAACTGCTGTCGTTCAAGGAAGTTTGGAGACAGCGCGCACCCAAGCATCTATCCCCCATCGCCAGGGGTATCTTGGAACACTGCCTCTGGTACTTCGTGAGGCCCGGAGGCGCTCCGCACATCAGCATCTTCGATGAGACCGAGCACATAGACCTGGATACCGTATTCGATGAATACATGTTGGCCGGATCTACCAGGCAGCAGCTAACGGTCAAGGACCGGCCGTTTGATCTAGTTCACGTGCGATTGAGAGTGTCCGGTCGAACCAGCCCGCAGCTAAACTGGTGCGCGGGTAATAGGGTAGTCTTTCCGGAAAAGCTGGCCGGGAAAGTACCTGGCCTGTACGGCAAGCTGAAGGACGACGAAGCAGACTTCATCTACGCCTGCTACATCACGTCTCCTTTCCTGGATGATAACGTTCGTTCCGAACGGACCGCTTTCGACATCCCCGAAGCAAATGAAGGCACTTTCGACGAAGCCGAGCCTTCGATGTCCGATATTCGTGAAGCAACGCTCAAGGCGGCAGAACAGTACTTGCTTTCCAGCTTGACCGGAGTACGCGAGGCCGGCCGAGCCCGCGTTGAGCGCTTTGTCAACACCAAGAGCCCACGATACCGCCCCATTCTCCGGCACATCGATCAAGCAAAGCTCAGTGTTGACCCCGCGATCAGCGACGAGGCACTCGAACTCGTGTTGCACAGGCATTTCACCGAGTTCGAGACCGAGCTGCTCGCGGAAGGCCAGCGCGTGCTGGAAGCGGAGAGCACGGAGAACCAAGAGTACGAAGAGAGACTGCAGGAGTACCTAGCGAAGGTCGAGGATGCCAAGAAGTCCGACCTGGCCGCCTACGTCTCGCGCCGGAGAGTCAACCTTGATCTACTGGCCAAGGCCATCGAGTCCGATAGACGAGGGAGCTACTCGCTCGAAAACGTCATCCACAACCTCATCATTCCCATGCGGAAGACCAGCGACGACCTATCCGAATCGGTTAGCAACCTGTGGATCATTGACGAACGGCTCGCCTTCCACAACTACCTCGCTTCAGACAAGACCATAAAGTCGACGCTGATCACCGACTCGGTGTCAACTCTGGAGCCAGATATACTCGCGCTGAAGCTCCATGATGATCCAGATGATGGGCCAGGCAAAGATGGACCGATTCTCGTCTCCGACACGCAACGTCCTCCGCTCGCTTCACTCGTCGTTGTTGAAATCAAGCGGCCAATGCGAAATGACGTTCGCCCGGTGCCTGATAAGGATCCCCTGCACCAAGTGCTCAGATATCTTGAACAGGTTCGCTGCGGCGGGGTAAAAACTGCGGCGGGCCGCCCCATTCCCGAATCTGACGATATCCCCGGCTTCTGTTACGTCATAGCGGACCTCACTCCGACCATGACCGAAAGCTGCAAGCAGAGGAATCTCAAGCTCACCGATGATCATCTCGGGTATTTCGGTTATAATGAGAACTACCGGGCGTACATCGAAGTCATCTCATTCGATCGACTCCTCAACATGGCGCACCAGCGCAACCGAGCCTTCTTCGACTGCCTGGGCCTCCCGGTCGGCTGAACGTGCCGCAGAAAAGCTAAGATCGGCTATTTGATGCGGTCTAGGCGAGCCTGGACTGCCCGGGCGATGGCTTTCACGTCAACTGCGGCAGTGGTGTCAACAGCGATGAGGGTGCCTATGCCAACTGGCCGGTCGTATTCGGTCAGCGCTTCCGGCGTAAGCGTGGTCACGACATGCACGGGATGCGTGGTGCGGGAGTTGTAGCGCCGTACGGCCAAGTCGGGCGGGCAGGCACAGTGCACCTCGACGGGGCAGGCGGACAGGCCGGTCAGCTTTGCACGTTCGTAGTCACTGTAAGGCCGGAAGTTCGCCTCGATCACGATGGCCGGGGCGTCGGCGGCGAGCGCCCACAGCAGTTCCATGGCAGCGGCGCCAAGCCGGCGTGACCAGGCGCGGTCGGCTTGGGGTGCGCCGAACGCGTCGTGCAGCGTTTCCTTGATGCGGTCCTTGGCGAGCATCGCGTAGCCGAGTTCGGCAGCCAGCGGGCCGGCCAGGCTGGTCTTCCCCGAGCCCGGCGCACCGGAGACGTACACGAGCCTGCGCGTATCGTGCATCAGCGGCCTCCGGGACGGTGCCTGCATGCCATGTCCAACTGCGAGCGGCGACTTATTACCTTAACGTCGTCGGAAAGGGTTCTGCGTTGGCGGCCCTGGGAGTTGGTGTAGCGGCATGGGCAAAATGGTGACTGGGTGCGTTGGTCTGGTTCTTGCCGCCGTGCTCGCCGGATGCGCGCAGCCGGCGGCGGGTCAGGAGGCGGGTAGCTCGTGGGGGAAGGTGATCGAGGTGCCCGGCCTGGGTGCGCTGGTCAGGGGCAATGGCGGGGGCGCTGAGGTCGGCGCGTTGTCGTGCGCGTCGGCGGGCAACTGCGCGGCCGGCGGGTACTACTGGGATCACGGTGAGCAGGCGTTCGTGGCCGTCGAGAAGAACGGGCGCTGGGGCCAGGCGGCTGAAGTGCCCGGCATGGCGGCACTGAACCAGGGCAGGTACGCGAGCGTCTACGCGATGTCGTGCACTTCGGCGGGTACCTGCACAGCAGGCGGGGAAGATGCGCCGGAGGCATACGGCCAGGATTTCGACGGATTCGTGACCGTCGAGAAGAATGGCGTGTGGAGCAGGGCCATAACGTTGCCGTCCGAGGACGACGGCAGTGTTGACTCCGTCTACTGCGTCTCCGCCGGCGACTGCCTGGCCGGGGGAACCGAAGCCGAAGACTACTTCGACACCTTTCACGGGTTCCTCGCCCAGGAGCGCGATGGCCGCTGGGGAAAGCCATTCGCTGTGCCAGGCCTGGCCACCCTGGCCAAGGGCGACGGCGGCGATGTCACGGCGATGTGCTGCAGTTCGGCGGGTAACTGCAGCGGCGGCGGCTACACCGACGGCGGAGGCGGCTATCCGGAGCAAGCCTTCGTGATCAGCCAGCACGACGGCAAGTGGGACCAGGCGACCAGGGTTCCCGACCTGGCGGCACTGAACAAGGGCGACAACGCCCAGGTCAACTCCGTGTCTTGCGTATCGGCTGGCAACTGCGTGGCCGGCGGGTACTACTCGGAGAAGGGCGGACGCCTGCAGGGGTTCGTAGCCGTCGAGCGGAACGGCACCTGGGGCAAGGCGACCGGCGTCCCAGGGCTGGCGGCGCTGAGCAAAGACACCAGGCCGACCACGGTCTGGTCAGTGTCGTGCACCCCGGCGGGAAGCTGCGCCGCCGGCGGTTTCTACACCGGCCGCTCCCGCCGCCAGCAGGGATTCGTCATCAGCGAGCGCAACGGCCACTGGGGCACGCCGCGCCCGCTGCCCGGCCTGGCGACGCTGAACACGGACGGGGCTGCCCAGGTCAGCGCCGTGTGGTGCGCCCACTCCGGCCCTTGTGCCGCCGGCGGTTTCTACGCCGACCGCTCACGTCACAGCCAGGGATTCGTCACCCAGGGCGGGTAGCGGGCGTGCAGGCCCTGGTTGATCACCCGGAGGTGGTGCCCGGTACCTGGATCGCCTTGCCCCAGGTGCCCTTGACCTGGCTGGCTACGAACGCCCGGTCGGTGCCCTCGCCGTTGCCGTAGTATCCGGCCGCAGCGCAGTTCCCAGCCGAAGAGCAAGACACCGAAGTGACCGTCGCAGCATAGGCGATGGTGCCTGGCACCTTGATCGCCTTGCCCCAGGTGCCCTTGACCTCGCTGACCACGAACGGCTGCCCGCCACCGTAGTACCCGCCGCTGTAGTTTCCGCCGTCGTAGTACCCGCCTGCTGAGCAGTTCCCCGCCGAAGGACACGACACCGAAGTGACCGTCGCATCTGCGTCCGTATTGACTGCGAGACCTGGCACCTGGATCGCCTTGCCCCACGTGCCCTTCACCTGGCCGACGATGAACGGCTGCATGCCGTGGCCGTTGGTGTCGTAGGTCCCGCCGGCGGCGCAGTTCCCTGCCGAGGCGCACGATACCGAATTGACCTGGGCGAACCTGCCCGCTCCGCGTTGGCCGGGGCCCGGCACCCCGATCGCCGTGCCCCAGGTGCCCTTGACCTGGCTGACCACGAACACCTTGTCGTTGTCGGCATAGTCCCCGGCGGCACCGCAGTTCCCGGCGGAAGCGCACGACAGCGAAACGACTGACGCTCCTGCGCCACGACCGCTAGTGGCGGCAGTGCCCGGCACCTGGATCGCCTTGCCCCAGGTGCCCTTGACCTGGCTGACGACGAACGCCTGCTCATGGCCTGAGTCGTCGGTGTAGTCCCCGGCGGCACCGCAGTTGCCCGCCGAGGGACACGACACCGATGTGACCTGGGCGTGCTGCCCCGAACCGAGGGTGGCGGTGCCTGGCACCTGGACCGCCTTGCCCCACGTGCCGTGCACCTGGCCGACGATGAACGGCTGCATGCCGTGCTCGTTGGTGTCATAGGTCCCGGCCG
>DATJLT010000031.1:0-5194 GCA_035509195.1 Streptosporangiaceae bacterium
CGTGATCTTGCCTTCTGCCACGTCGAGGCTGACCTCGTGCAGGACGTCACCGCCACCGTAGCCCGCGGTGACGCCGTCGATCACGAGCGCGTCAGGCAGCAGGCTCATCGTCCTCTTCCCCGGTACCGAGGTAAGCGTCGAGCACACGAGGATCCTGCCTGATCTCAGCAGGCGGCCCGGCCGCGACGACCCGGCCGTAATCAAGCACCGCCACGTGATCGCAGAGATTCATCACGAATTCCATGTTGTGCTCAACTACAAGGAAAGTTTTCCCCTGCGCGTTCAGCTCTTTGATCCGGTCGGCGATCAGGTGGATCAGCGACGGATTGATGCCGCCGGCCGGCTCGTCAAGCAGCACGATTTCCGGGTCAGCGACGAGCACGTAAGCCATCTCAAGCAGCTTGCGCTGGCCATAGGAAAGCGTGCCTGCGAGCGCGCTCGAATGGCCCGCGATCCCGCAGAATTCGAGCTGGTCCATGGCCCGCCCCCGGTCAGCGTGCCGCTGCGCGATCAGCATGTTCTCTAGCACGGTCAGCCTAGGGAAAATCCTGGTCAACTGGAAAGTACGCCCTAGCCCGGCCGCGAATACCTGGCGTGGTGTTTTTTTAGTAATTTTCTTTCCGCCAAGAAACACCTCACCGCGGTCCGGCCGTTCGTAGCCGGTGATGATATTGAAAAGGGTAGTCTTGCCAGAGCCGTTAGGCCCGATGAGGCCGGTGATGCTGGCCGCTTCGACTTCGATCGAGCAGTCGTCTAGCGCCTGAACTCCGCCGAAGGCCTTGCTGATGCCTTCTGTACGCAACAGCACTGTCATCGGCCCCGGTTCCTCTCCTTGAGCCTTGCCCGCTGCGCGGTCAGGAACTCCCCCGCCGTCGGCAGCACCCCGCGCGGCAGGAACAGGATGATCACGAGGAACAGCACTCCGAGCAGGATCTCGCTCAGGTAGTCGTTGGTGATCCGCAGGGTCAGGTAAAGCTGGGCCGGCTCGAGTATGAGCGCTCCGAGCACTGGCCCCGCGATCGTGCCGAGCCCGCCGAAGAACGCCATCAGCGCGACCGCCAGGTCAAAGAGCGGGTCAAAGGCGAACTGCGGGAAGGCCTGGCCGAGAAAGTAGAACCAGAGGCCGCCGGCCAGCCCGGTGATGAAGGCAGAGATCGTGAACGCGGTCAGCTTGACCGGCATCGCCCTGACGCCCAGCCCGGCCGCGCGGTCCTCGTCGTCGCGCAGCGCCCTGAGCTGGAGACCGAATCTCGACCGCCTGATCAGGAAGGAGGCAAGCACCGTGCCCGCCGCGATCAGCAGGCCTGCGTAATAGAACGGGTTGTTGTAGGTGCTCGCTGTCCAGTTGAGCACCGGAGCGAGCAGGCCGCTCGAGCCGCCGGTCGATTTCAGGTTCGTGGCCGTGAGCTGTGCGATGAAGAAGAACGCGATCGTGATCACGACGAAGGTGTGGCGCCGCACGCGCAGCGCGATGAGGCCGAGCGGCACGGCGATCACGGCGGCGGTGAGCCCGGCCAGCGGCAGCAGCGCGAAGACCTTGTCCCCCGCGAGGTTCCAGTCCCGCGCGGCGATGCCGACCGTGTAGACGCCGGTACCGAAGAACACCGCGTGCCCGAGGGACAGGTAGCCGGAGTAACCGGAGAAGATGTTCCACGCCGACGCGGCGGCGACGAAGATCATCGCGTTCACCGCGATGTCGGTCGCGGTGGCGTTGGTGATGACCAGCGGGAACACGGCCGCCGCGACGATCACGAGCACGAGGCAAGCGAGCCTGGTCATTGCGCCCTCACGGCCCGGCGGCCGAGCAGGCCGGCCGGCCTGACCAGGAGCACGAGGACGAGAGCCAGGTAGAACACGGCGACCGCCCAGTTCGGCTGCCAGATATCCACGAGCGCTTCAGCCGTCGTCATGAAGATCGCGGCGAGCATCGCGCCGCCGACGCTGCCGAGACCGCCGAGGATGATGATCGCGAGTAGCCGCGAGATCAGGTCGTAGCCGCTGTTCGGGTTGAAGCCGCCGCTGGTCGACCCGTACACCATCCCGCCCACGGCCGTGATCGCGACGCCGATGCCGAACGTCAGCGCCGCGACCCTGTTGACCTCGATGCCGACCAGCCTGGCCGCTACCGCGTCCTGCATGGTGGCCCGTACCGACCGGCCGAACGTGGTCAGGTAGAGCAGGTAGTACAGGACGAGGGCCGCGACCACGGCCAGGCCGAAGCCGAACAGGTAGATGTCGGGGATGAAGAAGCCGAACACCCTGACGCTCGCGTTCGGCTGGGTGTACCAGGCGTTCAGCGAGACATAGTTAGCGCCGAAGGCCGAGTACAGGATGCCTTCGATGATGAGCGCGACCG
Organism: Streptosporangiaceae bacterium; assembly: GCA_035509195.1. GTDB lineage: Bacteria > Actinomycetota > Actinomycetes > Streptosporangiales > Streptosporangiaceae > Chersky-822. The sequence continues at coordinate 2,357 of DATJLT010000031.1, forward strand.
CGTAGCAGGCGAGCAGGGTCATGGACGTCCGCTCGCTGCCGCGCAGAGGCCTGATGAACAGCCACTGAATCGCCACCCCGACTCCGAACATCACGGGAATGGTGATCAGCAGCCCGACGAACAGGTCGATGTGCAGGTGTACGGAAAGCACGTAGCTGAGATAGGCACCGAGCACCACGAGGATGCCCTGAGCGATGTTGATGATGTCGAGCACGCCGAAGATCAGCGTGAGCCCGGCCGCCATCAGGGCATAGACGCCGCCGCCGAGTATCCCGTCGGCGATCGCCTCGTAAACCTCCTGTGCCATCCCAGCTCCGTGCCATCCGTATGCCTGGCCCTCAGCTCGACCAGTTCGGCTTCGGGTAGAGGATCTTGACAGAACCTTGGGCGCCGGCCGGCAGTACCTGGACGAACTTGCCGTTCTGCCATTGGAAGATGAAGGCGATCGCCTTGACGTTCTCGCCCAGGTTGTTGAACTTGACCGGGCCCTGAACGCTGTTGAGGGTCACGTCACTGTGCAGGTAGGCGATGATCTTCGCGCCGTTGGTACCGCCGGTAGCCTTCACGGCCTGCTCGGTGACCTGACCGACCGAGTAGGCCTCGGCCACGTCAGCGTTCACGTCGGAGGCCGAGCCGCCGTACATCTTCACGTACTCGGCGACCATGGCCTTGCTAGCCGCGTTGTTATAGCCGGGATACCAGGCATCGGGCACCATCATCCCGTTGGCGTTGGCCGTGCCGACCGCGGAGAGGAAGGACTGCCCCTGGTCGGGACCGGCCGCCGCGACGAACACCTTCGGGTTGTAGTGCTGAGCCTCGAACGCCTTCATGAACGAGGCAACGGTCGGCACGTCGGTCGAGCCGAGCACCACCGCCTGAGCCTTGGAGGCGGCCACCAGGTCGCCGTTGGGCAGGTAATCGGGTACTTCCTCGGGGAAGATCTTGGAATAGACGGTCTTGATCCCTGCGGGCTGCAGCAGTCCTTGCGTTCGCTGCACCTGGGGAGTGGCGAACGGATCGTTGGCCATCGGGTAGGCAGCGGTCTTCGGGCGCTCGCTGGCCGGCAGCGACTTGATCCAGTTGGTGAACGGGTCAAGTTCATTGGCGACAGGGAGACTGACGTCGAAGACATTGTCCAGTTTCTGGTCGAAGACGATGGGGGCACCGCCCGCGCCCTCGATCATCGCGTAGCCGTACCGGTGAGCGATCGCTGCCGACGGCGCGGTGAGGAGGGATGAGAACGGCCCGAAGGTCAGGTCCACATGGGAGCTGTTGATGAGGTCCGTGTAGTTGGTGCTGGCCTGGTTGGGCTGGCTGTTGTCGTTTTTGATGATGAGCTCGACCTTGCGGCCGTCGATGCCGCCGGCCTTGTTCACGTCGTGCTCCCATAGGAGGTAGCCGCGCTTGTAAGCCTGGCCATCTGCGGAGAAGTCACCGGTAAGCGACAAGGACGCGCCGATCACGATCGGAGCCTTCGTCGCAGGCTTCGATCCCGATGACCCGTTAGAGCACGCGGCCAGGCCGGATATCATTCCGGCCGCCACGAGCAGTGCGGTGCTGCCATGAGCCAAGAACCGGGTGCGCTGGCTCATCCCGGTCCTCCTTCCGAGTGGATGGGTAACTCGATCAATCGCCACTGGCGGGCGTGAGCCCGTCGGACACCTCCGCGTTCTCGCTCGCCAGCTCCAGGCCAGCCGACCTGGCCTGGAGCACGAGCAAGGCCGCGAAGTCCTCTTCGCCGAACCCGTTGCCAACCAGGCTCTGCACGAGCTGATACACCGTCGATGCCACCGGCATCGGTACCTCGTGCTCACGGGCCGAGGCCAGCCCGAGGTCGAAGTCCTTGCGCAGCAGGGTCGCGGTGAAGGTCGGGTGAAAATCCAGGTTCACCAGGGCCGGCGTCTTGTACTTGCTGAAGGTCGAGCCGAGGACGCTGCTGTTCAGGCACGCGAGCAGGGCCTGCCTGCTGATGCCTGCGCGTTCGGCTAGCACGGTCACCTCGGTAAGCGACTGGATCACCGTGCCGAGGAACAAGTTGTGGCAGAGCTTGACGGTCCTGGCCAGCTCGCCTTCCCCCACGTAGGTTGCGCCGGCGCCGAGAAGTTCCAGGTAGGGCCGCGCGGTCTCGAAAGCCTCGGCCGGCCCGGACACGGCGAAGGTCAACCGCCCGACGCTGGCCACCTTCGGATTGCCCATCACAGGCGCGGCCAGCAACTGGCTGCCGTACCCGGCCAGCTCAGCCCTGATTCGCTCGGAGTCGCGGGCGGCCACAGTCGAGCAGTCGATCACGATCGCGGGCGCTCGCCCGCGCGCGACCAGCCCGTCAGGTCCAGTACAGGCCCTGACCAGGTCATCGGAAGTGCCGACGGTGACGAAGACGATGTCAAGCCCCGCAAGGTCAGACGCGCGGTCCACGACCTTGGCCCCGGCCTCGGCCAGCGGCTCGGCCTTGGACTTGGTCCTGTTGTATACCGTGACATCACAGCCCGCCGCAAGCAGCCGCCTGATCAGGGCCTGGCCCATCCGCCCCGTGCCAAGCCAGCCGAGCCGGTGCCCCTGCCCGTGGCCGTCGTCCTGCACGCCGCCCTGGTCCGCGTTCACTGTGCCTTGCTCACGTGTGTGCCGCCTGCCCGCATCGGCTGAACCGAGATTCAGCAATCGTTTGCAGCAAAGGTTCGCTGCATAGCGTGGCGTAACAACACGTGTCCTGTCAATGACCAGAATTTCTGGCACACCCAGAACCCCGGCCGCGCCACCCCACCCCCACAATGGCCCCCCCGCGAACCCCGGCCCGAACCCCGGCCCCCGCGACCCCCGCCCCCGCGACCCCCGCCCCCG
>DATJLT010000032.1:0-7340 GCA_035509195.1 Streptosporangiaceae bacterium
CGCCGATCGAGTCACGGCTGGAGCGGGACGGCATTGAATACAAGATCGACGGCAACTTCGCCGCGGTCTGGGACGGACCGGCAGAGAACAACATCTTCCTCCAGAACGCCGCCCGCGGGCAGCGCGGTCTTGCCGATCCCAACCTGAGCCTGAACGCCTGGCGCAGCCAGCGGATACTTGACCGCCTCCGCGGCGTCCGCACCGAGCAGCAGCACGACCCGTTCATCGAGTGGGTAACCAAGCCCGCTACCGGCGACCTGCCCGCTGCGGGCGACCTGCGGCCGCCGCCGATGCCTGGCGGCCTGCGATGACCGCACGATCGGTTGTGATCGCCGGGGCGGGGATCATCGGCTGCATGATCGCCAGGGAACTGGCCGCCGCCGACCCTGATGCGATGATCACCGTGCTCGACAGGGACCTGGCTGGCTCGGGAGCCACCCGCCGCTCGGCGGGTTTATCACTGGTGAAGGGCGTCACCCCATTGACCAGGCACTGGTCGGCCGCGAGTCATCGCTATTACCTGGACCTGATAGCCAGCCATCCCGGCCTGCCCACTTATCCGGTGCGGGCCAAGGTGCTGCTTGAGGCCGGCGAGAGCCCGGCCGGCGCGGGCTACCTCACGGCCACCGCGGACCCGGCAGGGGCGGATGCGAGTGGCCGGCAGTACTGGAAGCTGGACGGCTGCCATTGCACAGACGTGTACGCCCTGACTCAGGCACTCGCCGCTCAGGCCCGCCCGAGGGTCCGCTTTCTTGAATCGGCCAGGATCACCGGACTGACTCCCGCCCGCGGCGCGGTCACGCTCCGCACCAGTTCAGGCGACCTGCTCGTCGCCGACCAGGTAGTACTCGCGCCAGGTCCCTGGGTGAACGAGCCCGCCTGGCGTGATCTGGTCAGCCCGCTCGGCCTGCGCGTCAAGAAAATCGTCGCGATGCACCTCGAGCGCCAGCCGCGCCAGGACGATGAACTGCTGATCTTCGACAAGGAAGACGCGTTCCTTGCCCCCCTCGCCCATCGCGGCCACTGGCTCTTCAGCTACACCCGCCTCGAGTGGGACGTCGAGCCCGAGGTCATCGCGACCGCCCCCGGCCTCACCAGCGACGACGTCGATGAGGCGCAAGCCTGCCTTCGCCCGCACGATCCGGCTCTGGCCGCCGAACTGCGATCAGGCCGGGTCTGCTGCGACGCCTACAGCCAGACCCGCGAACCGGTAGTTGCCCCGCTCGACCCCGACGGACTGATCGTCTTTGCCGGGGCGGCAGGCGGTTCTGGCTACCGCCTCGCGCCCGCCATTGCCCGCCAGGCCGTCGGTCTGCTGCGCCAAGCCAGATACGACCTGCAGACTCAAGGAGCCGCAGATGATCATCAGCACATATGACGAGGGACATCTGCACCGCTCGTTCGGCATCGATCTTGGTGACATCGACCTGGGCGCGGTAGAGGCATTCGGGGTCGGAGCGAACTTCGCCCGCGTGGCGCCTGGCAAGCATTCCGACCCGCATCAGCATGACGAGACCGAGACGTTCGTGATCTTCTCCGGGCAAGGCGACATTGTCACCGACGCGAAGCGGACGCCGATCACGGCGCCGATGGTCGTGCAGTTCGAGCCGTTCGAGACCCATTACCTGGACAACGCCGGGACAGAAGACATATTTTTCACGACGTTCTACTGGCGGGATGCCCCGCGCGCTATCGGGAAGGCACAGAAAAACAAGGAGCGCCGCCGGTTCGGCGACCGTCCGGTCTTCGTGTTCTCCACTCCCCCGACCCCGAACGGCGGACTGCACATCGGGCACCTGTCGGGCCCCTATCTCGGCACCGACGCGTTCGTGCGGTTCCAGCGGATGAACGGCACCGAGGTCTACCACCTTGCCGCCACCGACGACTTCCAGAGTTACGTGGTCGACTGCGCCAGGCGCGAGGGCCGCACCCCGGGCGAGACGGCGGAACTGTACGCGACCGAGATCAAGGAGACCCTGGCCGCGATGGATATCCATCCCGACCAGGTCAATCACACCAGCCGCGAGCCCGGCTACCAGGAGGCGCTGCAGGCGTTCTTCACCGCTCTGGTCAACTCGGGCAAGGTCACCAGGGGGGAAGGCCAGGCACTGTTCGACGGCGAGACCGGCCAGTACCTCTACGAGCCCTACGTTGACGGCGGCTGCCCGGGCTGCGGCAGTGAGACCGGCGGCAACATCTGCGAGATCTGCGGCGAGCCCAACTTCTGCGTCGACCTGACCGATCCTCAGTCCGCGATCGGGGCCGCGACGCCCCGCGCGGGCACGATCATCAGGTACATGCTCCCGCTGCACGAGCTGCGAGATGAACTGCTCGAGCACCACAGCGTCGGCCGGGTACCGGCGAAGGTCAGGGAACTTGCTCACCGCCTGTTCAGCCGCGACCGCCTGGACATGGCGCTCACGCACCCCTCGGACTGGGGCGTCCGGCCGGTGCAGGACGACGTCCCTGGCCAGGTCATCTGGGTATGGATCGAGCTAGGCTTCGGCTTCATCTACGGCATAGAGACCCTGGGCCGCAAGCTCGGCAAGGACTGGAAGGCAAGCGACCCCCAGGACGACTGGAAGATCGTCCACTTCCTCGGCTACGACAACACGTTCTACCACTCGATCTTCAGTCCGGCCCTCTACAAGCTGGCCAGCCCGTCGTGGACCCCGGACGTGGACTACAACGTCAACGAGTTTTATCTGCTGGACGGCGACAAATTCTCCACCAGCCGCCGCCACGTGATCTGGGGCAAGGACATCCTCCGGCCGGACAACGTCGACGCGATCAGGTTCTACCTGGCCCTCACCCGCCCCGAGACCCGCCGGTCGAACTTCACGATCGAAGAGTACGAGGCGATGGTCACAGGCACCCTCGTCGGAAGGTGGCAGGCCTGGCTTGACGACCTCGGCGCCCGCGTAAGCCAGCGCTATGCCGGCGCCGCTCCTGATGCTGGCATCTGGACGCCCGAGCACACGGCCTTCCTCGCTTCCCTCCAAAACTCACGGGATGAGATCACCGCCGCCCTGGGCCAGGACGGATTCTCGCTGAATCAAGCCGCCCGCGCCCTCGATGAGGTGGTGACAAAAGCGCTCAGGTTCCGTGACTCCGAGGCGCTCACCGCCGGATTGCCCGACTGGAAGGACGAGAACCGCACAGCGATCGCTCTCGAACTCGCGGCCGCGAAGTTGCTCGCGCACTGCGCGGCCCCGGTCATGCCGAGGTTCGCGGCGAAACTCGGCGGCGCACTCGGGATCGGCGAGCCGACCGTGTGGCCCGACCTGGTCACGCTGGTGCCGCCGGGCACCGAGGTCAGCCTCGCCGGCCGGGTATTCTTCCGTGATCCTGGCGACCTGCTCCCCTGGCTGTCCGCCGCGGTCGCCGAGGTGCTGCAGATCAACGGTGCCGTGGATCCCGAAGCGACGCTGGCGGGACTCGGCAGCACGTCCATGCATGCGATCGCGCTTCAGTACCAGATACTCCAGCGCACCGGCAAGGACATCGCGATCGATGACCTACTCGGCGACCGCACGGTAGCCGATCTCGCGGAACTGGTAGCGAACCGCGAAGAGGAGGGCACGGAAGAAGAGGTGGTCGTGTGACGCACCTCGAAGTCCTCCGCGAAGTCCAGCGACGCGGACTCAGCCTGACCCTGGCCGGCGCTGACCTGAAACTGCAGGGCCCCAGGCAGCGAATCGACGCCGACCTCGTCGCGCAAATCAGGGCAGCCAAACCCCAGCTCATCGACTACCTCACTGCCGCCGAGGCGGCAAGGGACAACGGCTTCGGCCTGACCCTGCTGCAGCGCGGCTACCTCATCGGCCGGGGCGACTCAATTGAGATCGGCAACGTGGCCAGCCATGTCTACCACGAGTACGACGGCCACTGGGACGTCGACCGTCTCGAGTCGGCGCTGCGCATCGTGGTGGCCAGGCACGGCATGCTGCGCACGTACTTCACCGACGAAGGGCGTCAGGTCACCCAGCCCGAGGTCGATGTCAGGATCGAGCGACTCGACCTTCGCGATCTGCCCGCCAGCGAGCAGGCAGCGAAGCTCGCCGAGTTGCGCGAGGAACGCTCGCACCGGATGCTGCCGACCGATCGCGCGCCGATGATCGCCGTGGACGTGACGGAACTCGCCGACGACCGCCAGCGGCTGCACGTCAGCACCGACGGCCTGGTGCTCGATGGCATCAGCATGTTCATGTTCTTCATCGACTGGCACCGCGCGTACACGGAAGGAACGCCGCCGCCCGGCGAGGACGTGCCGTTCGCCGGTTACATTGCCGCCCTCGAGGCCGCGCGCGGCCAGGCCTCGGCCAGAAGGTCGCGCGAGTACTGGCTCGACCGCCTCGACGACCTGCCGCCGCATCCGGGCCTGCCGCTGCGCACCAACCCGTCGGCGATCACGAGACCCAGATTTACCCAGTACGCGGCCAGGCTCGATGCGCATGCCTGGACCAGGCTCAAGGCCGCGGCCGCGAACGCTGGCCTGACCCCGACCACGGTCCTGCTCTCCGCCTACGCGGAAACCTTGTCGCGCTGGGGTGCCGGCGCCCGCTTCACGCTCACCACCACCGTGGCGAACCGCCTGCCAATCCATCAGGACATCGGGAGCGCGCTCGGCAACTTCTCCTCTACCCTCCTCGTTGAAGTCAGCCTCGATCACGGCCAGAGCTTCACCGAGCGCGCGCGGGCTCTACAGAACCGCCTGCGCCGCGACCTGGACAACCGCCACTTTTCCGGCATCGAGGTACTCCGCGAGCTAGCCCGCCGTGACGTCGGCACTGACGCGCGCATGCCTTATACGTTCAACAGTACGATCGGCTACATCAGGGAAGACGTCGACGGCTCGGCCGTCGAACTGTTCGGTCCCGAGGTCTATACCTCAAGCCAGACCCCGCAACTCTGGCTGAACGCGTTCGCTTTCGAGTCAAACGGCGGCGTCGTGGTCCAGGTCGACGCCGTCGAGGGCCTGTTCCCCGACGGCCTGATCGCCGCCATGATCGCCGGCTACCAGGAACTGCTCGACCGTCTCTCTGCAGCCGAACACCCAGCAGCCGAACAACCAGCCGCCGAACAACCAGCCGAACACTCAGCCTGGTCCGCGACCCGGTTTGACCTCCTTCCCGTCGATCAGCGTGCCCGCAGGCTCGCTGCTAACGACACCTCGACCGGTCAGGACGGGCAGGACGGGCAGGACGGGCAGCTACTGCACGAGGCCTTCCTCGCCCAGGCTGCCCGCACCCCTGACGCGCCCGCGGTCCTGGGCGCGGCCGGCACCCTCACCTACCGTGACCTGGCCGGCCAGGCCGCCCGCGCGGCCACCTGGCTGCGCGACCAAGGGACGGGCAGGGACGACCTGGTTGCCCTGATCATGCGCCGTGGACCCGAGCAGATCACCGGCATCATGGCGACCATCCTCGCCGGCTCGGCCTACCTCCCCGTAGACGCTGCCTTGCCCGCCGAGCGCATCCGCTACATGCTCAGAGACGGCCGGGTCCGCCTCGTGCTCAGTAACGTCGGCTGGCAAGACGACGCCTTGACCGGGATCGGCTCACTCGAACTAGCTGACGGCCAGCAGACCGTCTTTGACTGGCGAACCCCTGCTGCCTGGCCAAAGCAGCCGGGCGCCAACCCTGACGACCTCGCCTATGTGTTGTACACCTCGGGTACGACAGGCAGCCCCAAGGGCGTGATGATCAGTCATCGCAGCGTCGTCAACGTCATCACCGACTGCAACGAAAGGTTCGGGGTCGGACCAGGCGACCGGTTCATCGGCGTCAGCGCGTTCAACTTCGACCTGTCGGTCTACGACGTGTTCGGCGCGCTGTCGGCCGGCGCGGCTATAGTGCTCCCCGACGCTGAGAAAGCCGCCGACCCAGGGCACTGGCTCGACCTTTGCGACCGCTTCGGCGTGACTATCTGGAACTCAGTGCCCCAGATCGCCGGGCTCCTAGCCGAGCAGGCCGCTGCCGAGAGCCGCGCGCCGCGGGCTCTCCGGCTGGTCATGATGAGCGGCGACCGCATACCGCCGCACCTTCCCGGCGCGCTGTGGCGCATGAAAGACGACCTGACCCTGATGTCGCTCGGAGGGCCGACCGAGACCACGATCTGGAACATCTCGCACCCGATCGACCGTGCGCGCGGTGACGACGACGTGATCCCTTACGGACGGCCCAACCGTAACAACCGCGCCTGGATCCTGGACGCCGACGGCCTGGATTGTCCCGACTGGGTCACCGGCGAGATCTGCGCGGCCGGAGCCGGCCTGGCCCGCGGCTACTGGGCCGATGACGCACGCACCGCCGAGCGGTTCTGGTTCGACGAACGTCGCGGCGAGCGACTCTTCCGCACTGGGGACCTCGGCCGGTACCTGCCTGATGGCAGTATCGAGATCGCGGGCCGCAGCGACTTCCAGATCAAGGTCAACGGGTACCGTATCGAGGCTGGCGAGGTCGAAACGCGCCTCGGCGCGATCGGCGCCGTCAAGCAGGCGGCGGTCGTCAGGCAGGCAGGTACGCGCGGCGACCGGCTCGTCGCTCACCTGGTCCCTGCCGGAGACGCCAGGCCAACGGAGGAGGAAATCAGGGTCGCTCTGCGCGAGTACCTGCCCGATTACATGACACCTTCGAGCGTGATCTGGCACGACAGCCTTCCGCTTACCCGCAATGGCAAGGTCGACCGTGGCAATCTCATGACGGTCGCCTCGCCTGAAGGCACGCCGCAGGTCGTGGCCGCCACTAGCGAGCACCCGGAGATCGAGGCCAGGCTCGCCGCCTTGTGGGCTTCCGTTCTGCGGATCCCGGCCGAATCGATCGGCAAGGACGCCGACTTTTACGACCTAGGCGGCGAGTCCCTGGCCGGCGCGAGGATCTTCACGGGAATCCGCAAGCAGTTCGGCGTCAGCATCACCCTTGACCGCCTCTACGACCTCAGGCACTTGCGGGCGATGGCTGCGGCCGTTGCGGGACTGGCGGGCAGACCATGACCGCCTCAAAAAAGACGAACTCCGTCATCAACCGCATCGTGTCCAGTCCGCCTGGGCCGGGTCACAAGATCGCGTTTGCCACGCTCGGCGGCATCAGCTCGATGCCGTTGACGGAACTGCATGATAAAGCTGAACTCCTCGCGGTCGCACTTCGCGGGGACGGCGTCGAGCCTGGCGACCGGGTCGGCATCCTGTCCGCCAACCGCCTCGAATGGGTCCTGCTTGACCTCGCCGCGCTGCGGCTCGGAGCCGTCACCGCCGGCTTCGAGCCAGTCAAGTTCGACCCGGAACCCGAGTTGCTAGCGCGGTACGACCTCGCCGTGCTGTTCACCGACCGCGACCCCCA
>DATJLT010000033.1:0-19171 GCA_035509195.1 Streptosporangiaceae bacterium
TGACCAGGTCGCGCACCGCGATGCGGATCGCGGCAGGCAGCCGCGGGCGAGCCAGGGCACCGAGCACGCCGATGGCCAGCGGTGCGAGCAGGATGATCCCGGCGATCACGCCGACCAGTGCGCCGAGCAGGAACAGCGGTGGCCGGCCTTCGCCGCCGCCTGGCGCGCCCGCCAGGCCGCCGGTGAAGGCCAGGCAGGCCAGGCCGAGCCCGAACGCGATGACGCCTGGCACGGCCGAGCGGTGCGCGGACTTCGGCGCGGCCGGCCGGCCGGACAGCGCGGCGACCACGGGCACCTCGGCCATGGCCTTAGCCGGGCGGCGGGACGCCAGCACCGACGTCGAGATCGCGAACACGATTCCCAGGGCGAACGCCCACCAGGGCAGGCTAGCGGCGTCGACCGCGTGGCCGGCCGCGCGCTGCAGCGCCGGCGCGTAAGCGAACCACGCGACCAGGCCGGCCGCCGACCCTGCCGCCGCCGCGACCACGCCGACGACGAGGCCGTTCACGATCAAGACCAGCCGCAGATTGCGCTGGGTCGCGCCGATCGCGCTGAGCATGCCGAGGGCGCGTAGCCTGCGCTGTGCCATCACGGAGAAGCTGGCCACAGACACCAGGCCGATGAACGCCAGGCCGAGTACCTCGGCCACCAGCACCAGCGTGGCCTGCGACAACCCGCCCGCCTGCTCATTGGGAGCGGTCAGCAAAGCCAGAGGCACGCCAGGCACCGTCGCGCCGCTGGCCGCCAGCCGCGCCGCGGCCGTGCCGAGCAGCATGATCACCTGGCTCGGGTGCCTGACCTGGCCAGGTGCGACCAGAGCGAACTCATTTGCGAGACTGCTCGGGTCCTGCACTATTCCGGTCACTCGCCAGGTCTTGCCTGCCGCCCGCCAGGTGCCGCCGACGTGCGCGCCGTACAGGGCCGCGACCTGACTGGTCAGCGCGACCTGGCCGGGACCCGCCGGGTACGCGCCGCTGACCAGGCCGAGCAGCGGTCCGTTGAAGTGCCCGTGCGGACTCTCTGCCCGAAGCTGCACGGATTGCGTGGTGCCGGCGGCGATGCCCTGGTTCTCGATCACGTCGGCAGGACCCCAGCGGCGCTGGATAGCGGCGATGTCCGCGGCCAGGTCAGGGTCGCGGCCAGGCAGCGTGACCTTCGCGGACGCGGTGCCGTACGTGATCCAGTTGGGGTTGGCAAGCTGCGCGTTCGTGATGACGCTGGCGCCCCAGATCGTCGCCGCGACCGCGACGGTGAGCAGCCCGAGCACGAGGAGCTGCTGGCGCCATTCACGGCGGAACAGCCGCCAGGCCCAGCGGATGACGGCCCGCCGCGCGACGATCCCGCCGGACTCCCTGGCCAGGCTGGGAGGCTCGCGCAGCTCAGTCTGCACGCTCACCTGATCTCCTCGCGGGTAAGCAGGGATTCAGGGCCTGGCGGCTGGGTGGTCTGGCTGGTTACCCGGCCGTCGCGCAGGAAAACCACGCGGTCGGCCCAGGCGGCGAGCTGCGCGTCGTGGGTCACCACGACCGCCGCGACGCCCCGCTGGCAGGCCTCATGCAGCAGCCGCATCACCTCGTCGGCGTTGACCGAGTCCAGGGCGCCAGACGGCTCGTCGGCAAGCAGCAGGCGCCGGTCACCTACTATCGCGCGGGCGATCGCGACGCGCTGCCGCTCGCCGCCTGAAAGCTGGTCGGGGAACCGGCCGGCCCGGTCGGCGACGCCGAGCATGTCAAGCGCGGCCAGCGCGGACGCTCGTGCCTTAGGCACCGCGACGCCGTCAAGCTCGAGCGGCAAGGCCGCGTTCTCCGCGGCGGTCAGCCCGGGAAGCAGGTTGTAGTCCTGGAACACGAAACCGATGACCCGGCGCCGCAGCCTGGCCTTGCCTTTCGCCGGCATTCCAGCCAGCGCGGTGCCGCAGACCAGCACGGCACCGCTCGTCGGTTCCTCGAGGCTTCCCGCGATCGTCAGCAGCGTGGACTTGCCTGAGCCGCTCGGCCCCATCACCGCGACCATCTCCCCGGCACGCACCGACAGGTCCACCCCTGCCAGCGCGTGCACCACGGCAGGCTCATGGCCGTAGGTCTTGCTCACGCCCCGCAACTCGAGCACGTTCACCGCCTTGCCCCAAGCCGCCTGAGCTGTGGTGCGGGAGAGGGAGCGGGCACGGCTCCCGGCGGCGCCGCAGCCGCCCGCTTGAGCCTTGTGTCGGCCGCATCGAGCCACCTGATCACCGCGTCGAGCCTGAACAACTCGGCGTCGACGACAAGCGCCAGGCTCAGGTCATCCCTTGCCTCGCCCTCCTTCAGCCTGGTCCACTGCTGCATCAGCTCGACCAGGTACAGGCGGTGCGCCTGGATCACCTCATGCGCGTCGGTGCCAGGTATACGGGCGGCGACGAGCACCTTCATCACCAGCTCGTCGCGGGGGGGCGAGGTCAGGTCGGGCGGCGTGCGCAGCCAGACGGCAAGCGCCTCCTCGCCGCGCGGCGTGATCCTGAACCGCTTCTGCGGTCCGTCCTGCCCGGCGCCTTCGGACTCGGCGAGCCCGTCACGCTCGAGCCGGCCAAGAGTCTTGTAGACCTGGCCCACGTTCAGCGGCCACACCTCGCCCGTGCCCGCTTCGAACTCTTCTCTTAGCTGGAGCCCGTACTTGGGTCCTTCTGCCAGCAGCGCCAGCAGCACATGCGGAACGCTCATGAGATCACCATGCCAGGAATCATGTCGAGCACAATACTCGGCATACAACTGCTGAGCAAGGCGTGGAGGGAAAGCTAGCCGCTGACCTCGCTGACCGGAACCCAGCGCCCGCCCGCAGCGGACAGTTCCATGGCGTCGCAGATCGCCTGAACCCTGGCGCCCTGGTCGAAGCCGGGCGACCAGACCGCCTCCGGCCAGCCTTCGAGCAGGTCGGCGACCTGGTTGGCGAAGGTCGACCCGTACCCGACACCCTGCCCGACGGGCCACCACTGGGCCGCGTACGGGTGGCTCTGATGCTCGGCCCTGATCCTGGTCATCCCGTACTGGCGGGGATCGTCGTGCACGGACCCGTACCAGAGCTCGTTCAGCCTGGCGTAGTCAAAGACGAGAGTCCCTCCGCTGCCGTTCACCTCGACCGTGAAGTCGCATGGCCGCCGCACCGCCGACCGCGCCATTTCCACGGTCCCCCGCGCGCCTGAGGCGAACCTGACCAGCGCCGAAGACGCGTCGTCCACGGTGACCTGGGCGACCCCGGTCTCCGCGACCCCGTCGTCGAACAGCGACCGTTCCCTGATGAACGTCTCCGACTGCGCGCACACGTCGCTGATGTCGCCGGCCATCCACAGCGCCAGGTCGAGCAGGTGACTGCCCAGGTCGGCGATCGTGGTCCCGCCCAGGTCACGGTCGAACCGCCAGTCGAAAGGCGTCGCGCGGTCGGCGAACTCGTCGGACAGCCAGGTGGCACGGAACAGCCGCACCTGGCCGACCGCGCCCTCGTCGATCATCCGCCGCATCAAGGCGACCGCGGGGAGCTTGCGGTAGTTGAACCCCACGGCATTGCGCACTCCCGCGGCGGCCACGGCCGAAGCGGCGGCCCGTGCCTGCGCGTAAGAAACGGCGAGCGGCTTCTCGCACAGCACCGCCTTGCCCGCCTCGGCCGCGGCGATCGCGATCTCGGCGTGCGTGCCAGGCGGGGTGCAGATGTCGACCACGTCGATGTCGTCGCGAGCGACAAGCACCCGCCAGTCGGTCACGGTCTCCGGAACGCCGTAGGAGGCGGCGGCCGCGGAAACGGCGGCGGCGTCCCGCCCGGACATGACCGTCACCACCGGGGTCACTGGCAGGGAACGCAGCATCGGCGCGACCCGGTACCCGTAGCAGTGGGCTCGGCCCGTCATCCCGTAGCCGGCGATCCCGATCCTCAGCTCGGGAGCGGCATAGGCGCGGGCGGCCATAAGTACGACTCCTTCTTCGGAACGGTCGGATTCTGAACCGGCCGCTTCTCGCGATGGCACTCGATGATCGCCTGGCAGAGCGCGATGTCGGCCAGCCCGTCACGGCCAGAGGTCACCGGTACCGCCCCGGCGGCCACGCACGAATGGAACGCCTCGAGCTCACGCCGGAACGCGCTGTCATAACCGAGGATCTCCTCGGTGCGCCAGGACCTGGCGGTGCCGAGATCACCGCCCTCGGTCACCAGACTGGACGGCTCGTTGCGCAGGAAAGGCGAGGGAAACGACAGCGTGGCCCGCCGGTCAGGCGCGAACGCCGCGAACTCCATTTCGTAGCGGGCGATGCCTGGCAGGTCCGCCCACAAGATCGCGGCTCGCAGGTCACCGAAGCGCAGCATCACGGTCACTGCCTGCTCTGACAGGTCAGCGTAGTCGAGCTGATCTGGCTCGCCGAGCAGGCCCCGCACCGAGTTGATCTCGTGCACGAGGGTGTCGAGCAGCACGTTCGCGTAGACCCGCTGCTCGAGTTCGCCTGCCGGGCCGATCGCCGCGTTCACTGCCGCCGCCGAGGCGGCGAGCAACCGCGCGGAGACGTCCTCTGGCGGCCGCACGGCGGGCAGCAGCGGATAGTGCGCCACGTAGGGCCTGATCGGCGACTCCATCGTGGTGACCCGGAGCAGCCTGCTGCCGTCAAGCTCAGATACCAGCCTCGCGAACTTGACGTAAGCCAGGTCGTACCTTTTCGGATAGCCGACCATCAGCGTCACCCCGGCCTCGTCCGCGGCGTCGACCATGGCCTGTCCTTCAGCTGCGGAAAAGCACATCGGCTTCTCCGTGAACACGTGCTTGCCGGCCTCGGCCGCGGCGATCGCGATCGGCGCGTGGCTGCCTGAAGTGAGCACGAATACCGCGTCGACCGGGCCTTCGATCAGTTCCCGCCAGTCGCTGTAAGCGGCGGGAATGCCGTAGCGGCCGGCGCACGCACGCGCGTTCTCGCCGACGATGTCGCAGATCGCGGTGACCTCGTAAAGGTCGGAAAGCTCGGCCAGGTAATGCAGGTGCATCACCTGCGCGATGACGCCTGCGCCCACGATCCCAACGCGAACCCGGCCAGGTGCGCTTGCCATAGGTCTCCTCCCCCGTCAGCCACAACGCTATGTTGCCCGAGCCGGCGAGACTCTGCCTGGCCGGGCACCCCAGGTCATGAGAGTATGTCAGTAACTAATAACATATAGCTCAGCACGGCCTGCGGGCGGGAGGAGGCACCTGGTGCTTGACGAGCAGCGGCGCATCATCAGCGAAGCCAGGGCGGCCAATCCTGCCGCGATCGCGGCGGCCGCCACGGCACGCAAGCGGCGTTCCTTCCTCGGCCCGACCGGGCGGCTGATGATCATCGCGGCCGATCACTCGGCACGCGGCGTGCTCGCGGCCGGGGACCGGCCGATGGCGATGGCCAGCCGCGCCGGCATGCTCGACCGGATCATGCTCGCGCTCAGCCGGCCTGGCGTGGACGGCGTGCTCGGCTCGGCCGACGTCATCGACGACCTGCTGCTGCTCGGCGCGCTCGACGACAAGGTCGCGCTCGGCTCGATGAACAGGGGCGGCCTGCCAGGATCTGCCTTCGAGATCGACGACCGCTTCACCGGCTACAGCGCCTCCGCGATCGCCGCGGCCGGTCTCGACGGCGGCAAGATGCTGCTTCGGATAGACCCGCAAGACCCGGCGACCGCGGGCGCGCTGGCGAACTGCGGCACCGCGATCACCGAGCTCGCCGGCCGGGAGCTCATCGCCTTGATCGAGCCGTTCCTCGTGCGGCGAAAGAAAGACCTGCGGGTCAACGACCTGTCGCCGGACGCGGTCATCAAATCGATCGCGATCGCGTCAGGGCTCGGCGCCTCTTCGGCATACAGTTGGCTGAAGATACCGGTCGTTGATGAAATGGAGCGGGTCGCTGAGGCGTCCATGTTGCCTGCGCTGCTGCTCGGCGGCGAGGTCGGCGATAATCCTGATGAGATGTTCGAGCGCTGGCGGCACGCGCTTTCGCTCCCGAACGTGCGCGGACTCGTGGCCGGGCGCAACCTGCTCTATCCGCCGGACGATGACGTGGCGGCGGCCGTGGATATCGCGGTGAGCCTGCTATGACCTTGCCCGCACGAGCCGCGGGCCAGCCGGAGGCCAGCGGCACCGCGATCAGCATCGACCGCGCCAGCCCCGTTCCGCTGTACTTCCAGCTCGCGCAGCATTTCGAGACCGCGATCGCGTCCGGCGCGCTCAAGGCGGGCGCCCGCCTGGACAACGAGGTCGAATTGGCCGAGCGGCTCGGGCTCTCGCGGCCCACGGTCAGGGCCGCATTCCTTTACCTCGCCAATAAGGGCATGGTCGTGCGCAAGCGCGGCGCCGGCACGCTGGTCGCGAAGGCGCGCATCGACCGCGATGTGGAGCTGACCAGCCTTTACGACGATCTCGCGGCGGCCGGGAGGGCGCCGCAGACCCAGGTACTGCGCAACGAGGTCGGCCACGCGAGCGAGCAGGTCGCCGAGGCGCTGCGGCTTCCCGAGCGCGCCCTGGTGATCTGCCTGGAACGGATCAGGCTGGCCGACGGCGAGCCGATCGCGCTCATGCACAACTACCTGCCTGCCGCGCTTCTTCACCTGCCCAGCGACATGCTCGCCGAGCACGGCCTCTACGAGCTCCTGCGCGCCGGGGGCATCAGGCTCGGCTCGGCGAGCCAGCGCATGTCGGCCAAGAACGCCTCGGCGGCCGAGGCCCGCGTGCTCAGCGAGACCAGGGGTGCCGCGCTCCTCACGATGGAGCGCGTCGCCTTCGACGAGAACGACCGTCCCGTGGAGTTCGGCCAGCACCTCTACCGCGCCTCGAGGTACGCGTTCACCACCCGCATGCCGAACTCGCCGCGCTAGGTTTCCTCGGGCTCGTTGTACCAGCGGACCCGGTCGCCAACGCGGTCCCGCATCCGCCACTTCACCGGCTTGGGCTCGGCGTCGATACGGGCACGCAGCGCGGTCAGCCGCCCGGCGACAAGAGCCCGCTCCTCCGGCTCGAGCGCGGAAGAATCCAGGTTGCCGTGCGACCGCTCGAGGTTCATCGTGCAGGTCCGCCACAGGCCCCAGTCCCCCGCGCACAGCCCCGCGATGAACGAGGCATCGACCTCGTTGTGAAAGAGCAGGTTGTAAATGTCGCCCTGGTCGTTCTCCGTGAGCTGGACGATCTGAAGCTTGGAAAGCAGCAGTTCCTCGCGCGGCACGGTCAGTTCCTCGAGGTCAAGCCTGGCCGTCAGCGGCAGGTCGTGGCACATCGCGAACTCGCCGACGAACACGTCGAGGTGCCGGCCGTTAGACGGGTCGCCGAACAGCAGCCGCCGCGACCCGCGCAGCGCGTTGAACATCTCATCGGCCACGTACCCGGCTTCGAGCAGCACCTTGATCGCGGCCTTGTGCGACCCCTTGACAGCGGCGAGATCGATGTCCTTGACCAGCCTGGTGATTCTTGGCTGAGCTTCCGGTGCCTGAAGGCAGACCGCGACTCCGCCGAGCGCGCGCAGCACGAGACCGCGGTCGCGCGCCAGCCCGATCAGCCGCCGCGCCTCGGCCACCGGATCGGCGAGAGGCGCGCTCACCCCGTGGTCAGCAGGAAGTCCATGCACGTGCCATCCTCAGCGAGATCGACTACCGCACCCCGCAATACGCCTGAAGAGTAGTCGCTGCCCGGATTGATGCATAGAGTCCTGCCGATCCTCTGCACGCCTCGTGACTCGTGAATGTGCCCGTGCAGTGCCACGCCTGGCTGGTACTTCTTGATCGCGTCGCGGACCGCGTGGCTGCCGACCGGGACGATGCTCGGCCTGCCGCCCCTGATCACCGGCTTCAGCGTCGAGTCAAGCTCGGGCGCGTCGTCCAGGGTCGACCCGTAAGGCGGGCAGTGGAAGTTCATGATCAGCATCGTGTCCTGGGCGAGCGGCTCGAGCAGGTCATCGATGCGCTTGCCGAGTTCTTCCTCCGAGCATTCGCGCTCGGTGTTCCACGGCGTCGTCGGCACCATGCCGACGCTCGCCATCGTGAAGGGTCCGACCTCGCAGGTCTTGAACGAGGGGAACTCGATCCGGTCTGAACTGTCAAAGACCGAGTCCGCCTCCCACGGATCATCATTGCCAGGCGTGATGATGATGCGGATCTTCTGATCAAGGCGATCGGCTGCCAATTGGCACCAACGGGCGGCCTGAGCAGCGATCTCGGTCCTGAACAACTGCTCAAGGGCCTCGGGGTCGGCGGACAGCCGCCGGAACTCGGCGTCGTCCATCCGCACCGGGTAAAACCCGCGCTTGGTAATGTCGGAGGCTAGCTGGTCGTACTGCCCGGCGGGGATGACCGACTCCTGGCCGTCGAACAACGTGGAAAGCTCATCGCCCCGTTCGAGTACGGGCACGATCGCCTTGCCAGCGAAGTCACCGCCGAGCAGCAGCACGTCTGGCTCGTAGACCTTCGCCGCGGCGAGGAACTTGCGGAAGCAGACCTCTGAACCGTGGATGTCGCTGACGAAGAAGAGGCGCAGTACGCGCCTTTTCTTCGCCTTGCCGAACAAGGGCATGAATTTACTCCGGAGGCAGTTCGTGCATGGCCATCGCCAGGTCGAGCGAGTTGCGCTGGCGCCTGATGTACCTGGCGATGAGATAGATCAGCGGTCCCGCGCCGAGCACGATCACCAGCGTCAGGATGGATTCCCAGCTGAACTTGCCGTAGACCGAGGTGTGGCTGACGATCTCGAAGACCGTGAACAGCGCGAGCACGGTCGTCGCGGCGCCCGTCCACGAGACCTTGCGCAGGAACGTGGCCTTCGCCGCGTCGTCGAGGCCGGCCGGCGTGATCAGCTCTGGCCGCTTGTACGGCAGGAACCACGCCGCCACGCCGCCCGCCAGCAGGATCAGCGCGAAGAACAGGCTCTGCAGGGCGACGATGTTGCTGAGGTTCACGAAACTGGTCACGTAGCAGAACGCGGCCCCGATAACCAGGACAATGCCGATCGCGACGTTGGGCGCGTGGTTGCGCTCGCCGACCTTGGCCACGTTGACAGGCAGCAGCCGGTCGAAGGCCTGGGCGAAGAGCACGCGGGTCGTGACCGTGACGAAGGCCAGGTTGACCGCGATCTCGGCCAGCGGCACGGCGGTCGCGAACAGCAGCCGCGCGATCGGGTTGCTGGTCAGGATCATGCCGTAGCCGAGGCCGCCGGCGACCGAGTTCAGGCTGGTGATCTTGGCGTAGCCGGCCGCGTCTGACGCGCCGAGGTTGGCTTGCGACTGCATGAACGGCAGGCCGACGTGAGCGCGCAGCAGCGCCCAGACCCCGCCCCACAGGACCACCAGCACGACCAGGCTGATCACCGAGGCGTAGAGGTAGGTGCGGCCAGGGCGGCGCAGTTCGCCGCCGACGTAGTAGGAGTAAAGGACGCCGTTGTAGTTCAGGACCATGAAGGGAATGATCGCGACCATGGAGGCGACCGAGCTGCCGATCGCGACGCCGTTGGACTTGCCCAGGTTAAGTATGGCCTGGTAGGCGCCGGGGTGGTGGCTGAACGTGGCCAGGGCGGAGGCGAAGTCGGTGCGGGAGTTCGCGGCCAGCACGATCATCAGCACGATGAACGCGAGCACCTGCAAGATGATCAGTCCGAAGATGATCCGCGCGACCAGCTTCACCGCGGTGAGCGAGAGCAGCGCCACGATCACCATCACGATCAGGCTGACCACGAAGATGGAGCCGTCGCTGCCGACGTGCCCGGCGGCATTGGTCAGGCCCTTGCTGTGGAAGACCAGGCCGAGACCGCTCAGCAAGAAGGGCGTGAACTGGGCAGCGAAGTGCGCGTTGGTCGACAGGATGTACGTGAACACGACCGCGATGCCAAGGCCGGCGATCGAGCCGACGACCGGGCTCACGGTCCTGGAGAGGTAGACGTACTCACCGCCCGCGCGCGGGACGGCGCGCAGCAGGTTCCTGTACGCGAACATCGCGACCAGCCAGATAAACGCGGCAGCGAACAGCGGCAGGAACATGTCCGCCTTGGGAAACGCCGTCAGGCCCGCGTTGAAGTTGATGAAGGTGTTCACCACGGCGACCGAGGCCAGCGAGATACCGACCGCGGCCGGCACGCCGAGCTCCCTGACCAGGCCAGAGGTCTGCCTGATGAACAACCGCCCAGACTCGCCGCCTTCGGCCTTCTGGGTTCCCACGTCACTGCTGCTTGCCACCGGGCCGACCTCCTGTTTCCCCTGCGGGGTGTGCCGACGCCGCCGGACCGCGGCCGGCAATCAGGACCTTCCGGCGGACTCGTGACCATCGTTTAGGTCCGTACATGAGATTGTCAATACCTACGAACATATGGAGTTGGGCGATTGCGCAACGACCTACGCAACGGATGCCTGAACCGGGCGGATGGCTGATCCGTACCTCTGTGGGCCGGACCTCACCGAGATCATCACCGGGGTACTCATGTCTGCCGTCGCGCTTGTCACCTGGGTCGTCATCGTGCTCGGCGGCCTGTTCCTGCTGGCCACAGGTCGCAGCATCGCTGGCCTTCCGATGCTGTCCGCCGGCGTGCGGCAACAGCAAGGGTGGACCGTAGATGCTGCGGGCACAGCATTGAAGTTCCATCGTTGCGGCCGGCCCTAGCGGGGGGACACAGCATCGGGAAGCCAACGATGCTGCTGAGGCTCCTGGCAGGCTAGTCGGGGATGTCGCGCAGGCGGCCGAGCGGGGAAAACAGCACCCAGAAGCCGGCCGCCCACGAGCCGATGACGCCAATCCACAGGGTCGGCCTGATGCCGAGCACCGAGGAACTGCCGAGCACGCCGCCGATGACTCCGCCGAGCGGCAGCGTGCCCCAGACGATCCAGCGGATCGCCGCGTTCATCCGGCCGAGCAGTTCTGTCGGGGTAATGAGCTGGCGGTAGCTGAGCTGGGCGATGTTATAGACGATGACGGTGAAACTGAGGCCGGCCGTCGCGACAGGGAAAAAGATCAGCCTCGGCCCGGGCGCCGTGAGCGGCAAAAGGATAGGTATTGCGCCGAACACCAGGATCGAGAACCAGATGATCCGTGCGCTCCCGATCCACCTGGCCATCCGGCCTGACAGGATGCCGCCCGCGATACCGCCGAGGCTCCCGATGCCGATGAGCAGGCCGATCTCGGCCGGCTTCACGTGCACGATCCGCACCAGGAACAGCACTTCAAGCGCCGAGGTCATGGCGCCGAAGAGGTTGGCCGAGCCGGTGCAGGCGGCGATCTTGCGCAGCACGCGGTGCCCGAGCACGAAGCGGAGACCGGCGAAGATCTCCTTGCGCACGCTGACGTGCCCGGTCGTCTTCACCGGCGCAGGCTCCCTGGCCCTGATGAGCAGCAGCGAGCCGGCCGAGATCGCATAGGAGAAGGCATCGACGGTCATCGCGCCGGCCTTCAGCAGCCCGAACAAGGCACCGCCAAGACTGGGGCCGACGACGCTGGCGAAGGCCTGCGAACTGGCGAGCCTGCCGTTGCCGTCGTGAAGCTGATCCTTGTCGACCAGCGAAGGCACGTAACTCTGGTAGGCGACGTCGAAGAACACGGTCGCGAGGCCCGCCAGCAATGCCACGGCGAAAAGCTGGCCCATGGTCAGCACGCCGAAAGCGGCCGCCAGCCCTACCGAGCCGATGATCAGCATCCGCGCCACGTCGCAGCACAGCATCAGCCAGCGCTTCCTCAGCCGGTCAACCACCAGCCCGGCAGGCAGCGCGACGAGCAGGAAACACGCCGTACTCGCCGCGGAAAGCAGCCCGACAGCGAAGGTCGAGGCGTGCAGCAAGACAACGGCTGTCAGCGGCAGCGCCACGGTCGTCACCGAAGATCCGACCTCGCTCACCGACTGCCCGGTCCACAAGGACATGAAGTCCCTGTGCCGCCAGAGCCCGCGCTTGGGCGCGGCGTCGCCAGTCGCCAGAACCGGCACATCCATCGGCGTCGTCACACCGGACATTGTCGCCGCCAGCCGGCGCCCGTCCAACCCGATTAAGAATCGCGTGCCTAGTTCTGCGCCCTCGCCGCTCCCGGCCGCATGCGACGCCAGCGCGCTGGCCGGGACGGTGATCCACCAGCCAGCAGGGCTGACAGCGGCGTGACCGCCGATGGTCATGGGCCCCGTGCCGCTGCCTGCGGCAGCGTTGAAGATCGTGAGGGGCGCGGGGGAAGTCGCGGCGACGGCGGCCTCGCTCGATTCGGTCACGATGACACGCATTATGAGTCGCATTTGCTGTCACTCATCCTTAAGCCCGACCGGCAACCGCTTCTGCCCGGCCGGTGCCGGTCGCGGCGCCCATTCTCGTGGATAAATTCCTGGCGTGGACGGCCAGTGACACAAATGCAATCACGAAGCCGTTCCCCCGTTAAGCAAGCGAGCCGGAGCTGCGTGTCATCACTTGCGTTTGCCCAGTTCATGAGCTATCTAAGGCCGGAATTTGCGCAAGGTATTCTCGTTCTTCGCAATGCTTCAGGCCGGCGCGTTAAAGCCCACGGTCACCTTTATTACCGATTAGGGCTGGCAGTCGGCGCCGCCTTGCCCTAACGTTGCCGGCATGGCAACAGATCCGAATGAACTGGTCACAGACGAACTCAAAGTGCTGGCGATCCTGGCCGACCCTGCCTATGTCGTGCCGCCCGCTCCCCCTGTGCCGGCCGGCGAGCACGGCACGCTGGCCTGGCTGCGCGCGCACGTCGCGCGTTTCTGCGACGGCGAGGTCCATGACCGGCGCTGCCTGCTGGCCGAGAACGAGCTGGCGGGGCTTGACCCTGACCGGCTCCGTGCGGCTGCCGCGGAACTGACCCGTGCCTGGCTGGTGCGGGCAGCAGGGACGGTGCCCTTCGACGTGATGATCGTCGCGCGGCGCGTTCCCGTCGCGGTGCTGGCGACGGCGCTCGGCGTCGCACCCGAGGTGACCGCGAGCGCCGTCGACGCCGTGCTCGCGTCCGCCTCTGGCTACCCGAACCCCGATGCGGCAGGCCCGGATGCCGACGCGGCGGTCAAGACGCTGGCCGCGGCACTCGGGCCGGGGACCGATGAGGCGGTCGCGAACCGGATCGGGCTGCTCGAGCAGGCCTGCGACGCGACGGCCGCGCTGATCGGCAATGCCCTGATCGGCGCGTTCGCTGGCGGTGAGGAAACGGACGCTGACGGAGCTGACGACGTCGTCGAGAGCACGCTGAGCAGCGACCCGCCGGTGCGGCGGACAAGGAGACTGGCACCTGACGGCACCGCGATAACGCTCGACATCAGCACCTGCACGTTCGGCGCCGGCCGTCGGCCCTGCCCTGGACAAGCCCAGGCTAAGGCCCTGGCGTCCGGTGTGGTCGAGGCGGTACTCGAGTCCTGCGAACTGGCCGAGCAGCAGCTCACCTACGTGCCGTCACCTAACCTGCGGATGCCGGCCACGCTGCTGGTCGAGTTCACCGGGTAAGCACGAGTTCGGCGCGCGTATTCGGGGCGGTCCAGTCAAGTACCGGGCCTTCAGGAACTATGCGGCGCGGGTTGAGGTGCGGGTGCGTCATGAAGTAGTGGCGCTTGATGTGATCGAAGTTCGTGGTATCGCGGAACGCCGGGCGCGAGTACAGGTCGCGGGCGTAGCCCCACAGGTTCAGGTACTCGGTCAGGCGCCTGATGCTGCACTTGAAGTGGCTGTAGTACACCGAGTCGAACCTTGCCAGCGTGACCCAGAGCCGCACATCCGCTTCAGTGAGCGTGTCACCGGTCAGGTAGCGGCGGTCAGCGAGCCTCAGCTCGAGCTCGTCGAGGGTGGCGAAGAGATCGGTGACTGCGGCGTGATAGGCCTGCTGGTCAGGAGCGAAGCCGGCCTTGTAGACGCCGTTGTTGACCGTGGCGTAGACCTTCTCGTTGATCTCGTCGATTTCCCTGCGCAGTTCGGGCGGATAGAGCCTGATGCCAGGGTTGGCCCAGGCTCCGAACTGCGTGTCGAGATCGATGGTGATGTCAGGGAAGTTATTGCTGACGATGCGGCGCTCTTGCTTATCCCAGAGCACGGGGACAGAGATGTGACCGTCGTAGCCCGGCTCGGTCTGCTCGTAGGCCTCGCTGAGGAACTCAAAGCCGTTGAGCTCGTCCGGGCCGTGATCTTGACCCTGGCGGAAGGCCCAGCCCCTGCCGTCCCTGATCGGGTCGACCACGCTGAGAGAGATCACGTCTTCGAGGCCGAGCAGCTCGCGGACGATCGCGGTGCGCTGCGCCCACGGGCAGGCCAGGGAGATGTAGAGGTGGTACCGGCCGGCCTCGGCCGGATAGCCGCTCGAGCCGTCCGCGGTGATCCGTCCCCTGAACGGGTAGGCGGCGCGGACGAACTCCTTCTCCCGCTGCTGCGGCGGCTTCTTGCCCTTGTAGGCGCCGTAGTCGCCGTAGGTGTCGAAGTCGACTGGACTGGCGCCGTGTGCACGTTCGCTGATCGCGGTCATGGCTGACCTCCCTGACTCAGGTTAAGCGACTCGTGCCCCCCGGTGACAACCAAGATTCAGATGTGGCTTGCGGGTGCCCGGGCGGGTCTCTCGCGCCTTCACTGAAGGTCTCAGCACCTGCCCCGAGCACGCGGACGGGGAGCAAAGCCGGGCCGAATTCTTGCGTGACGGCCAGGGAGGCTCTGGAGGATAGTTAGCCAATGAAATAAGTTAGGAAGGCGGGGGGTTCTGGGTAGGCGTCCGCCTGGCAGAGGCCCGGACGTCATCCGTCAGTCAGATCTCGTCAGTGAGGCTTAACGAACTTGGCTAGGACAGATAGGCACGCAGGGTCAGGGCCGGACGCCAGCGCGAACGGCAGCACGCCTGAGGGCGGCGGGCTGAACGGCGCGCCGGCTGCGGCCGGCGACGTCAAGCGCGGGCTGCGCGCGGCGCACTACAAGTGGACGGCGTTGTCGAACACGACGCTCGGCATCCTCGCGGCGACCGTCAACGCGTCCATCGTGATCATCTCGCTCCCGGCGATCTTCCGCGGCATTCACCTGAACCCGCTCACCCCCGGCAACATCAGCTACCTGCTGTGGATGCTGATGGGCTACCTGGTGGTCTCGGCCGTGCTTGTGGTGACGCTCGGGCGGCTCGGCGACATCTACGGCCGGGTCAGGATGTACAACCTGGGCTTCACGCTGTTCGGGCTCGGTGCGCTCGCGCTGCCATTCGACCCGCTGACCGGGCCTGGCGGTGCGCTCTGGCTGATCGGGTTCCGCATCATTCAGGCGGTCGGCGGCGCGATGCTGATGGCCAACTCGCCCGCGATCCTGACCGACGCCTTCCCGTCGAACCAGCGCGGCATGGCGATGGGCATCAACCAGGTGGCGGGCATCTCCGGGCAGTTCATCGGCCTGATACTCGGCGGCATCCTGGCCGCGGTCGACTGGCGGCTCGTGTTCATCGTGTCGGTGCCGATCGGCATCGGCGGCGCGATCTGGTCTTACCTGAGCCTGCGCGAGATCGGCGCGAAGACGCCGGCGAAGATCGACTGGCTGGGCAACATCACGTTCGCGGTCGGCCTGATCGCGCTGCTCACCGGCATCACCTACGGCATTCAGCCGTACGGCGGGCACTCGATGGGCTGGACGAGCCCGACCGTGCTGACCGGGCTTATCGGCGGCGTGGCGCTGCTTTCCGCGTTCTGCTTCATCGAGTTGCGGATCAAGAACCCGATGTTTGACCTGCGGCTGCTCAGGATCAGGTCGTTCTCGACCGGCGTCAGCGCATCGCTGCTCGCCTCGATCTCCCGAGGCGGCATGCAGTTCATGCTGATCATCTGGCTTCAGGGCATCTGGCTGGTATTGCACGGGTACGCGTTCGTTGACACGCCGCTCTGGTCGGGCATCTACCTGCTGCCGCTGACCGGCGGGTTCCTGATCGCCGGTCCGCTGTCAGGCTTCCTTTCCGACAGGTTCGGCGCCAAGTACTTCGCTTCAGGCGGCCTGCTGGTGTCGGCGGTGGCGTTCTTCGGGCTCCTGCTGGTCCCGACCGACTTCAGCTATCCGGTCTTCGCGTTGCTGATCTTCATCTCCGGTGCGGGCATGGGCTTGTTCTCCGCGCCGAACGCCGCCGCCGTCATGAACAGCGTGCCGCCCAAGCAGCGCGGCGCGGCCGCCGGCATGATGGCGACGTTCACCAACTCGGGTTTCGTGCTGTCCATCGGCATCTTCTTCTCGCTGATGATCGCCGGCCTTGCCTCCACGCTGCCGACCACGATGTCAAGCGGTCTGATCAAGCAGGGCGTGCCTTCAGCGCTCGCGCACCAGATCGGCGGGCTGCCGCCGGTCGGCAGCCTGTTCGCCGCGTTCCTCGGCTACAACCCCGTCCACACGCTGCTCGCGCCGACCGGCGTGCTCAATCACCTGCCAAAGCACAACGTGGCCGTGCTGACCGGCAGGCAGTTCTTCCCGCAGCTCATCTCAGGCCCGTTCCACCACGGGCTCGTCATCGTGTTCGGCATGGCCATGACCGTGCTGGTCATCGCGGCGCTCCTGGCCCTGCGGCACAGCGGCTCAGAGGCGCTGCAGGAACGCGCGGCGGTTGACTCGGCCGCGGCCGCCGCTCCGGCCGCTCCCGAGGCCCCCTCAGCCGAGGAACTCGCGGAAACCACCGCCGCGGAAGACGAGATCATCGAGGCAGACACCATCCACTCGGCCGACTAATCCGTACAGCATCAGACGTCCACCGATGCTGCTAGCCCAGCCCCGGCAACAGCAACGAAGTCCCAGCGATGTCACAGCTACAGCATCAGATGACCACCGTTGCCCCTGGATCCGCCCCGCCAGCAGCAACGCAGGGCCAACGATGCTGTGAGAGGAGCATCCGCCTACGCCTCCCTGGCCAGCAGCTCATCGAAGGTTTCCCGCCGTACCGCGACTCGCATGGCCCCGTTCTCGCAGAAGATCACCGGAGGCTTGAGCGCGGCATTGTAATTGTTGGCCATCGTAAAGCAGTAAGCACCGGTCACCGGCACCACGACCAGATCACCGACCCGAGGGTCACGCAGTGCGACGTCCGGCGTGATGACGTCACCCTCTTCGCAGTGCCGCCCGACGAGATCGGCCATAACAGGCAAGGCATCCCAGCGGCCAGCGACCAAGGGCGCGAACCGCTGCCCGTAAAGCGAGGCGTCAAGGTTGTCTCCCATTCCGCCGTCGACGGCGACGTGAACCTTCGCGCCCGATCGCTTCACCGTCACCACCCGGTACAACGTGAGCCCGGCCCTGGCCACTACTGAGCGTCCTGGCTCGATGATGATCTCGATGTCCTCGCCGAGTTCCCTGTGCGCGGCTCCGGTCAGCCGCGACACGTACTCACCGACCGATAGCGAAGGATCGGAAGGCACGTACCGCGCGGCGAGCCCGCCGCCGAAGTCGTACACACCGAACCGCTCGAGGCTCGCCAGCGCCTCGACCTCCTCCTCGAACTGGCCGAGCGCGGCGATCTGCGAGCCGATGTGGGCATGCAGGCCGCGCAGTTCGATCGCGGGCACGGCCCGCATCCTGGCGATCGCGGCTGGCACCTGCTCGACGGGGACACCGAACTTGGAGTTCTTTCCGCCCGTCGCGAGGGCCGCGTGCGTCGCCGAGTCAACGCCTGGGCTCACCCGCAGCAGCACGGGCACCGGCACCGGTCCGCTGGCCAGCCGCTCGATGCGGTCAATGTCGTCGGGGCCGTCGACCACGATGTGGCCGATCCCCGCGGAGAGTGCGGCCGCGATGTCGGCGTCGGACTTCGCGTTGCCGTGCATGACGATCGCGGCGGGATCGGCCCCCGCGGCGAGCGCCATCCGCAGTTCGCCCGCTCCGACGACGTCGCCGCCAAGACCCTCGCTGACCAGGACCCTGATCACGGAAACCGACGGATACGCCTTGACCGCGAAGCAGACCCTGCCGCGCGGATGGGCGGAAGACAACGCGGAGACGTACTCGCGCGCCCGTTCCCGCAGCGCGCCCACGTCGATCACGTAAGCCGGCGTCCCGAACCGCTCCGCCACTTCCCGCAGCGAGCAGCCGCCGATCATCAGGTCCTCGCCGGCGATGGCCGCCGAAGGCGGCAGCAACGACAAGTCCGGCATCTGACCTCCTGGCTAGGGAATCACTCCCACTTCGTACGTGACCGCACGGTAGGAAACTATGGTGGAGCCGCACTGGTCGTGGCCGGTCTTCTTGAGGTGCCCGGTGATGTACGTCGTGTAGTCGCCGTTGTAACGAAGGCCCTTGTACCAGCCGGTCGCGTACCAGACGTCGAAGGTTCCTGTCTGCTTCGCGGTGAACACGCAAGTCGACAGGTCGGGCGGGTTGACCGTAGTGGAGGTGAGGTGCCTGCGCACCGCGATCCTCCCGTGCGGGAAGACCAGGCTGGCGCGCTTGCGCCAGAAGTAGCCCGTGGCCTTGAACGCACCGGTCGCCGTGACCGGCGCGTGCATCGGTCCCGGCGTGGTCGCGACTATCTTGAATGTCTCTTTCCCGTGCCTGGCCGGCGTGCCAGGCACTCCGGGCGCCGCGGCGAAGCCGGCCGTGGACAACACTGCGATCACCGCGAACGCTGCCCCGGACAGGCTAAGCCGAGTCGTTCGTGCCATTTGGCCTCCCTTAGAAGTAACTGACCGCCAGAGCAGCCGCGGTCACCGCGATCACGAGCAGAACCGCGCCGTCCAGTCGCCGCGCGTAGACGGCCTTGAGCAGGAGATCGAGCTGAGCCGAGGGCGCGGACGGCACGCCGGCGACCGCAGGAGCGGTAACCCTGAGATCGCCGAGCAGCGCGACGGCCCGCGCCCCGCCGTGCGCCAGGCCGGCGCATGCCCCGAGCGCGACCGCCGCCCACGGCCCCGCCAGTCCCGCGATCGCGACGACGAGGGGCAGCATCCCGAACCCCGCGTACGGGTTCCTGGTCAGGAACCCCGGTCCGAGTACTGACCCCCACACCACCACCCGCCGCGACGGGGACGCGTCGATCATCATGGTCTGCGGCACCTGCCAGCGCCGTCCCGGAGCCGGCAGCCCTCGCATTCCCCTGACCTCGGTAATCCCGTAGTACAAGCCGTAGAGAATTGCGAGTCCAAGGCATACGGGAGCCAGCGGAAGCAGGCCGAGCAGACCGCCGGCCAGCGCCCACGCCAAGACCGCGGGCACCGCGTAGGCGGCGACCACCAGGCACCGAACGGAAAGCCTCCCGACCGGAAGGCCAGCCGCCAGCGAGG
>DATJLT010000034.1:0-8574 GCA_035509195.1 Streptosporangiaceae bacterium
GGCGGTGGTCCGCGGCCGAGTGGTCAGTGACGAGCGCGAAACCCTGGTCGAGATCGAGCTCACCCCCGGCAAGGCAAACCGCGCCCGGCTGGGCGGCTCCCCCGTCAGCCGGGCCCGCGACGTGCTCGGTGTGTTGCGGACCGTGCTGTTCGCCCCTGAGGACCTCGCGATCGTCAAGGGCGACCCGTCAGAGAGGCGCCGCTACCTCGACGATCTGCTCGTAGCCAGCCGTCCCAGGTACGCGGCGGTCCGCTCGGACTACGAGCGCGTCGTCAAGCAGCGGACCGCGCTACTCAAGTCGGCAAGGACGGCCGGAAGAGCGCCGGCCGGACTGGACATCTGGGACGAGCAGCTCGTCGCCAAGGGAGCCGAGCTGACCGAGGGCAGGCTGAGGCTCGCGGCAGCGCTGCGCCCCCAGGTCACCGCCAGCTACGCCGACGTGGCCGCCGACCAGCGTTCCGCGTCGATCAGCTACCGCCAGGGCTCTGAGCGCTCGGCCGTCTACGACCCTGAGCCCGAGTCCGGCAAGCTGCGGCAGGCGCTGGCCGAGTCGCTTGACCGGCTGCGGCGGGCCGAACTTGAGCGGGGAGTCTGCCTCGCCGGCCCGCATCGGGACGAGCTCGAACTGAAGATCGGCGAGCTGCCTGCCCGCGGCTACGCCAGCCACGGCGAATCCTGGTCGCTCGCGCTCGCGCTGCGGCTGGCCGCGTTCGGCTTGCTGCGCGCGGACGGCGAGGACCCCGTGTTGCTGCTCGATGACGTATTCGCCGAGCTTGACGCCGGCCGCAGGGAACGGCTCGCCGAGCTGGCCGCCGGTGCCGAGCAAGTACTCGTGACAGCGGCCGTCGCGGCGGACGTGCCGGTGCGGCTCGCTGGGGAGGGCATGTCTTATTTGGTTGCTGGGGGGCAGGTGCGGCGTGGCTGAGGGCGAAACGCAGGACAGGGCCGCACTCGCGGCGCAGGCACTGGCCAGGGCGAAGGTGGACGCGGCAGCGAGAGGAACTCATCCGCAGGCAGTCGCCACGGGAAAATTTGGCGAAAAAAAGCTTGCCGAACCGGCTGGCCCCGCAGCGGCCACCGCTTCAGGCGGCCGGGTGCGCCGCGAGGACCCGGCACCGCTCAACGCGGCCATCAGCGCTCTGATGCGGGAGGCCGGCTGGGAGCTTTCCGTGGCGGCCGGGTCAGTTTTCGGCCGGTGGGCGCAGATCGTGGGCCCCGATCTCGCCGCCCACACCACGCCCGTCGGTCTCGCGGAAGGGGAGCTGGTCGTGTCAGCGGACTCGACCGCCTGGGCGACCCAGCTCAGGCTGCTCGCCAGCCAGCTCGTGCGGCGGCTGAACGCCGAACTGGGTGACGGAGCCGTGCTCAGGGTGCTTGTACGCGGGCCGGGAAGCGGTTATCCACAAGCTGGCGGGTGGCGGGTGCGCGGCGGTCGGGGTGAGCGCGACACTTACGGTTAACAGGCGACCGCATGCGGCCCAGACTGGCGGTACAAGCAGGTAAAATAGGCAAGCGTACCGGGACAGCTGCGGACGGGGAAGAGCAGCGGCAAATCCGGCGCGCCCGTTGATCGCCGACGCGGTCGACGCGGTTCTGGTCGGCCCGCTTTCTGACAGGAGCGAATCGTTTGTCTTACGACGCACGCTCGATCACGGTCCTCGAAGGCCTTGAGGCGGTTCGCAAGCGCCCTGGCATGTACATCGGCTCCACGGGCGAGCGCGGCCTGCATCATCTGGTACAGGAGGTCGTCGACAACGCTGTGGACGAAGCCCTGGCCGGCTACTGCGACACCATTCTGGTGACGTTGCTGGCCGACGGCGGCGTCAGCGTCTTCGACAACGGCCGTGGCATCCCGGTAGACAATCACCCGGTGGAGAACCGCCCGGCAGTCGAGGTCGTGCTGACCACACTGCACGCGGGGGGCAAGTTCGACGGCAAGTCCTACGCGGTATCAGGCGGACTGCACGGCGTCGGCGTCTCCGTCGTCAACGCGCTGTCCGCGCGCCTTGAGGTAGAGATATGCAAGGACGGCTACGTCTGGCGGCAGTCTTACGAGCTAGGTGATCCGACCGGCCCGCTGGTCAAGGGCGAGGAGACCGACAGGACCAGCACGATCATCACGTTCTGGCCGGACGGCAACATCTTCGAGACCACTAACTGGAGCTTCGAGACGCTGTCTCGCCGGCTGCAGGAGATGGCGTTCCTCAACCGCGGCCTGTCGATCACGCTCAAGGACGAGCGCCCGGACGAAGACCGGACCACCGAGCAGGCCGAGGTGAGCTACTGCTACGACGGCGGTATCGCGGACTTCGTGCGTTACATCAACAAGTCCAAGGACGCGATCCACGACTCGGTGATCGAGTTCGGCGAAGAGGCGATCGGCATCTCGGCCGAGGTCGCGATGCAGTGGAGCGGCTCCTACGCCGAGTCCGTGCACACCTTCGCTAACACGATCAACACCGCCGAAGGCGGCACGCACGAAGAGGGCTTCAGGTCCGCGCTGACCACGATCGTGAACCGCTACGCCCGTGAGCAGAAGCTGGTTAAGGAGAAGGACGAGGCGCTCACCGGTGACGACGTCCGCGAGGGCCTGACCGCGATCATTCACGTCAAGCTGGCCGAGCCGCAGTTCGAGGGCCAGACGAAGACCAAGCTAGGTAACACAGAGGCCAAGTCGTTCGTGCAGAAGACCTGTAATGATCATCTGCGCGACTGGTTCGAGCGCAACCCGGGCGAGGCCAAGTCGATCGTCATCAAGGCGACGCAGGCCGCGCGGGCGCGGATTGCCGCGCGGCACGCTCGCGACCTGACCCGCAAGGGGTTGTCCGGTGGTTCAGGCCTGCCAGGCAAGCTCTCCGACTGCCAGTCTGGCGACCCGGCGCAATGCGAGATCTACGTCGTCGAGGGCGATTCGGCTGGCGGTTCGGCCAAGGGCGGCCGCGACCCGATGTTTCAGGCGATCCTCCCCATCCGCGGCAAGATCTTGAACGTCGAGAAGGCGCGGATCGACAGGGCGCTGAAGAACAACGAGGTCCAGTCCCTCATCACGGCGCTCGGCACCGGCATTCACGACGAGTTCGACATCAGCAAGCTGCGCTACCACAAGATCATCTTGATGGCGGACGCGGACGTGGACGGTCAGCACATCACCACATTGCTGCTGACGTTGCTGTTCAGGTTCATGAAGCCGCTGATCGAGGCGGGCTACGTGTACCTGGCGCAGCCGCCGCTCTACAAGATCAAGTGGGATGGCCGCGGCAACGAGTCGAGCTACGCCTACTCAGACAGGGAGCGGGACGCGATCATCGACGCGGGCATCGGCGAGGGCCGCAGGGACCCGAGGCCGCGCGATGGCGTGCAGCGCTACAAGGGTCTCGGCGAGATGAACGCGACCGAGTTGTGGGAGACCACGATGGACCCGGCAGGGCGAGTGCTCAGGCTGATCACGCTGGACGACGCCGCCCAGGCCGACGAGTTGTTCAGCGTGCTGATGGGCGAGGACGTTGAAGCCAGGCGCGCTTTCATCCAGCGCAACGCTAAGGATGTCCGGTTCCTGGACATCTAGGAGAACATTTCTGTGACTACTGACACGACTGAGGCCGACGGCACTGGCGGCGGACGGCTTGAACCTGTCGACATCCAGGTCGAGATGCAGCGAAGCTACATCGATTATGCGATGTCGGTCATTGTCGGGCGCGCGCTGCCTGACGTGCGCGACGGCCTCAAGCCGGTGCATGTCCGCGTGCTTTACGCGATGTACGACGGCGGGTACCGGCCCGACCGCGGGCACTCCAAGTGCTCGAGGGTCGTCGGCGACGTCATGGGCCAGTACCACCCGCACGGCGATTCGGCGATCTACGACACGCTGGTCAGGCTGGCGCAGACCTGGTCGATGCGGATGCCACTGGTCGACGGGCACGGGAACTTCGGCTCGCCGGGCAACGACCCGCCGGCCGCGATGCGCTACACCGAGTGCCGCCTCGCGCCGCTCGCGATGGAAATGCTGCGGGACATCGACAAGGACACGGTCGATTTTCGGCCAAATTACGACGGGCGATCGTCGGAACCGGTAGTACTGCCCGCCCGCTTTCCCAATTTGCTGGTCAACGGCTCTGAGGGCATCGCGGTCGGCATGGCGACCAAGATCCCGCCGCACAACCTGCGCGAGATCACCGCTGGCGTGCAGTGGTACCTGGAGAACTTCGAGGCCACCGACGAGGAGTTGCTCGAGGCCCTGATCGAGCGGGTCAAGGGTCCTGATTTCCCCACCTACGGGCAGATCGTCGGCCGGCGCGGGATCCAGGAGGCGTACCGTACGGGTCGGGGCTCGATCACGATGCGGGCGGTCGTGGAGATCGATGAAGACCGCCGCGGCCGGACCACGCTTGTCGTCAAGGAACTCCCCTACCAGGTCAACCCCGACAACCTCGCCGCCAAGATCGACGAGCTGTCCAAGGACGGCCGTGTCGCCGGCATCGCCGACGTGCAGGACCTGAGTAGTTCGCGTACCGGGCAGCAGCTCGTGATCGTGCTCAAGCGCGACGCGGTCGCGAAGGTCGTGCTTAACAACCTCTACAAGCACACGCAGCTTCAGGAGACGTTCGGCGCGAACATGCTCGCGCTGGTCGACGGCGTGCCGCGCACCCTGCGCCTGGACCAGATGATCAGGTACTGGGTCGCTCACCAGATCGAGGTCATCGTCAGGCGCACGAGGTACCTGCTGCGCAAGGCTCGTGAGCGCGCGCACATCTTGTCAGCGCTGATCAAGGCCATCGACCAGATCGACGCGGTGATCGCGCTGATCAGGGCCAGTGAGTCGGCGGCCGTGGCCCAGCAGGGCCTGATGGAACTGCTTGACATCGACGACATTCAGGCGCGGGCCATCCTGGACATGCAACTCCGCCGCCTGGCGGCCCTCGAGCGGCAGCAGCTCATCGACGAGTACGAGGAGTTGATGGCGCAGATCGCCGACTACGAGGCGATCCTCGCTTCTCCCGAGCGGCAGCGCCAGATCATCGGCACCGAGCTTGCGGAGATCACGGCGAAGTACGGCGATGACCGCAGGACAGAGCTTGTCGCCTGGGACGGCGAGGTCTCCGAGGCCGACCTGATCGCCGAGGAGGACGTGGTCGTCACGATCACCCGCGGCGGCTACGCGAAGCGGACCAAGACCGGCCTGTACCGGGCGCAGCGGCGCGGCGGCAAGGGCGTGCGGGGTGCACAGCTTCGCACCGACGACATCGTTGAGCACTTCTTCGTGACGTCAACGCACCACTGGATCTTGTTCTTCACTAATAAGGGGCGGGTGTACCGCGCCAAGGCCTACGAGCTGCCAGAGGCCGCCAGAGACGCCAGGGGACAGCACGTGGCTAACTTGCTGGCGTTCCAGCCCGACGAGCGGATCGCCGAGGTGCTGGCGCTGCCTGACTACGAGGTCGCTCCTTACCTGGTGCTCGCGACGGCCGGCGGCCTGGTGAAGAAGTCCAGGCTGAGCGAGTTCGACTCCACGCGGGCCGGCGGGATCATCGCGATCATCCTGCGCGAGGACGATGAGGTGATCTCGGCGCGGCTGGTGTCGCCAGAGCAGGATCTGCTGCTGGTTTCCCGCCACGCCCAGGCGATCAGGTTCCACGCCGACGACGAGGCGTTGCGGCCGATGGGCCGGGCCACCTCTGGTGTCATCGGCATGCGATTCACCAATGGCGATCGATTGCTCGGCATGCATGTCGTCGAGGCAGGGGCCGACCCTGACGTGCTGGTGGCGACCGGTGGTGGGTACGCCAAGCGGACGCCCGCTGATATGTACCCGGTGCAGGGCCGCGGCGGCCTCGGCGTGGTGACGGCCAGGATCGTTGAGGCGCGGGGAGAGCTGATTGGCGCGCTGATGGTCGGGCCGGACGACGAGGTGTTCGCCATTACCTCTGCTGGCGGCGTGATCAGGACCTCGGCGGCGGAGATCAAGCAGTCGAGCAGGCAGACGATGGGCGTTCGTCTGGTTAATCTGGCGCCAGGTACGACTCTCGTCGCGATTGCGCGTAACGAGGAGATCGCTGATCAGGAGTCGGATCAGGACTCAGACCAAGACGAGGTCGAGACAGAAGCGACTGAAGATCCTGACAGCGGGCAGAACCTGGATGCGCAGGACAGCGGCCCTGATCGGACCCCCGAGCAGGACGGCTGAACCGGTGCATTGCGTGAAGTTCGCAACTATTTCAGGTAGTGGATCGTCTTGAGTTGTGTCTATCGTGACGATCCGGCTATCTACGGCGCGGGCATCGCGTGCGGCGGATAATGTCGAGGTAGCACTGAGGGCGGGAGGACGGGTGGACGACAGCGTGGATCCAGCGGTGGCTGCGGCCGGGACGGCAGGCAGTGTCACTGCTCAGCAGGATACTGTCGTCCGGGACCAGGTCGACGCCAGCACCGACACGGACAAGCAGGCGACTAGTTCAGGTACCTCAGGTACTTCAGGTGCGGGCGACTCGTCGGCCTTCGACAGCTCTAAGGAACCTGTGACGGTTTCAAGGAACTCCCCGGCTCGCTCCTCAGCTAAGACGTCGGCGTCGGGTTCGACCCCGCCGCCGGCCTCGGCCGCCAGCGTCGCCGCTTCGTCGCGGCCGACCAGTCCCCGGTTCATTCCGGCCGACACGAAAAAGAAGGCAGCGAAGGACGAGGCGAACGGCTCGGTCTCAGCTCCGGCTGAGGCCTCGGCTGACCCGAACACAACGGCTAAGGCCGTCCTGCCGATTCCGAAGTCCGACAAATCAGGCCTGACCGACGACGTGCCGTCCGCCCACGATGACAAGAGCGGCCGTCCCATCTCGCCGTCGGGAAACGCGGCGCCTCCGCCGCCGGTGAACAACACCCAGGACCCGAAGCTGTCAAGCGCGGCGACCCTTGCCGCCGCCGCGCTGGCCGGCGACCCGGTATCGCCGAGTTACACGCCGGCTAGCTATTCGGACTACTCGCCGCCCGGATACTCCTCGAAGGACTCCGTCTGGCCGAGTTCGCCGTCGCCCTCGCCCTCTCCCTCGCCCTCTCCCTCGCCGGCGAAGGACACTCGCCAGGCCGCGTCTGGTTTCCCGCCTGCGGGCAGCGAAAACTCGAGGCTGTCGGCTGGGTACGTGCCGGTCGATCCCGCTGCGGGTTCGCCTTCCTCGGCGAGTTCTGGCGCGCGGTCGTCTTCGATCTGGACCAGTCAGGAGCCGACCTCGGGCAAGATCGGATACTCACCTTCCGGCAGCCAGCGCCCGGACGGCAACATTGGCATGGGCGCCGCTCCCTCGGCCGCGCCATCAGCCGCCGCTTCCGCGGCGGCTGGAGCGGCCGCCGGAGCAGCGGCCGCCGGCATCGCGGCGGGCACCCAGCTTCCCGGCCGGGTCGTCGCGAGCAAGGCGCCGTCCGCTTCCGTGCCCTCGCAGGCCGAGGATCTCGTTTCAAAACTCAAGGCGCCGTTCTCGACCGTTACCAAGAAGCGCAAGCCCGCCCAGTCCGGCTCGTCTCCGAGGCAGGGTAACTCGACGAAGGTTAGAAATACGGCGGCAGCCGGCATAGCAGCGGCAGCGGGTATCTCGGCCGCTGTCAAGACCAAGCCAACCGCCACGAAGCGCCCGGCAGCGGCGGCCGCACCTCAGGCGTCCCGCCAGCCAGGTTCCGAGCCCCGCCATGACGCCCAGCTCGTGCTGTCCAGGGTCGAGCCCTGGTCGGTGATGAAGTTCAGTTTCATCACCTCGCTTGTCGGCTGGATCGTACTGTTTGTCGCCATTGCGCTGCTCTACTACGCGCTGCGCGCCTTCGGCGTCTTCCACGACCTGGAGCAGACCGTCGCCACGGTCACCGCCTCGAAGAACCACGCCGGCGAAGACGCGGCTGGCTGGTTCTCCGCCTCGACGGTACTTGGCTACACAATGCTGGTCGGCGCGATCAACGTCGTTATGTTCACCGCCCTGGCCACCGTCGGCGCCGTCGTCTACAACCTCATAACTCACATCGTCGGCGGCGTAGAGGTAACCCTCAGGGAAGCCGACTAGGTTCGGCTCGGCGGAGGCGGCAAGCCCCACCAAACCCCCGTCGCTCTGCAACAGCATCAGGGAGCCACCGATGTCGTTGCTGGTCCGGCGCGAACAGCATCGATGGCTCCGCGATGCTACGCGGACGACATCAAGGAGCCACCGATGTCGCTGGCCCCGGACCGCGAACAACAACAACGAGCCAGCGATGCTGTAAACCCAGCCCAGGCGACCAGAACCCGATCGTGCCGGCAGCGGTCTCGTCGTTGCGCCCCTTCCTCTACGGCAAAGTTCAAACCCGTTTCGCGCTCCGGCTTGCAGTGCGATAACCTAACTCGGCACGCCCAGTTAGCCTCAGAACGAGGCCCGATCTTTGCTGGTGCGTCGCTCCGGGGCCTGTAGCTCAGGCGGTTAGAGCGCTTCCCTGATAAGGAAGAGGTCCGAGGTTCAAGTCCTCGCAGGCCCACGAGTGAGGTCTTCACGTTTCAGTGGGGCCTATTTTCACATTTGCCTTTGATATCCCTGGCGGGACGTGCGTTCGGGGGTGAAAATCGGGGGCGGGGCC
>DATJLT010000035.1:0-50894 GCA_035509195.1 Streptosporangiaceae bacterium
GGCCAGCGGCCACCCACGGCACCACCAAAACGATCACCGGAACCAGCAGGGGAGCCCTCAATCCGGGGTTTGTGGGTGTGTGCTGCCCTCAATCCGGGGTTTGAGGGTATCCGCCCGTGGCCGGGCGGGCCGGGAGCGGCCCGGCGCCCATCGCACCCCGACGCCCATCGCACCCCGGCGCCCATCGCACCCCGGCACCCATCGCACCCCGGCACCGATCGCACTCAGTGGCTGCTGCTGGCCACCCAGTAGACGAGGATCGCGATCCCGATGCCGACGATCGCGGTGCCGTAGAAGCCCTGACGGACGGGGAAGCCCATACGGCGCCTGATTCTCGCCGCCACCACCGCGATCAGGATGGAAATGAAGGCAAGCAGGATAAGGCCGTCGGTCATGGCCGCCTCCTGTCGGTTAATCCTGCTATGAGCATAACGCTGGCCCGTGCTATGGCAGTTCGGCTACCGGAGGGTAACCTCGATAGCAAATCGCCGGTCAGGCGTCTGGGCGTCAGTGGAGGTTGTGGTGGCGGAGGCATACATCGTTGGAGCGGTCAGGACTCCAGTTGGCCGAAGGAACGGAGGTCTGGCGAACGCCCACCCTGTGGACCTCGGCGCGCACGTACTGAAGGAGCTCGTGACACGTACCGGGGTCGATCCGGCTGCCGTCGAGGACGTGATCATGGGCTGCGTCTCGCAGATCGGACCGCAATCGGTGGATATCGCGCGGAATGCCTGGCTGTCCGCCGGGCTGCCCGAGTCGGTGCCCGGGGTCACGATCGACCGCCAGTGCGGCTCATCGCAGCAGGCTGTGCACTTCGCCGCGCAGGGCGTGATGTCAGGAACTCAGGACCTCGTGATCGCCTCAGGGGTCGAGAGCATGAGCCAGGTGCCGATGGGTACCACGGTGTCGCTGCCGCTTGAGAAGGGCATGGCGTTCCCGTTCGGGCAGGGCTGGCAGGACAGGTACGGCAAGCAGGAGATCTCGCAGTTCCGCGGCGCCCAGTTGATGTGCGAGAAGTGGGACATCAAGCGGCTTCAGCTCGAGGAGTACGCGCTGGAAAGCCACCGGCGTGCGATTCAGGCGATCGATGAGGGCAGGTTCGAGCGCGAGATCACTCCGGTCAACGGCGTCAGCGCGGACGAGGGTCCGCGCCGTGATACCACGCTCGAGAAGATGGCCGAGCTCAAGCCCCTGCGCGAAGGCTGGGAGCTGACGGCGGCCACGGCATCTCAGATCTCCGACGGCGCCGGCGCGCTCTTGATCGCCTCAGAGGAAGCCATCAAACGGCACGGGCTTACTCCGATGGCCAGGATCCACGCGCTGGCTGTCATCGGTGCCGACCCCGTGTTCATGCTGACCGGACCGATCCCGGCCACCGAGCTAGCGCTTGGCAAGGGCAAACTGAGCATCGGTGACATCGACGTGTTCGAGGTCAATGAGGCGTTTGCCCCAGTGCTGATCGCCTGGTCGGCGGAGACGGGTGCGTCTCTGGAGAAGACCAACCCCAACGGCGGCGCAATCGCGCTCGGGCACCCGCTCGGCGCCACCGGCTCGATCTTGATGACCAAGCTGGTGCATGAGCTTCAGCGCAGCGGCGGCCGGTACGGGCTCCAGACCATGTGCGAAGGCGGTGGCCAGGCGAACGCCACAATCATAGAGCGAATTTAGCTAAGCACGTGATCCGAGCTAACCTCTAATTTGACTTAGAGGTTCTTCTGCGATAGAACTTGAAGTAACCGAGGTTCGGAGTTGGACCTGGGCTATCACTGGAGGTGGATCACCGTGCTGCTGACTTCATTCGACCCGTTCGTAACGGATTTCGACCGGCTCGTTCAGCGGACCTTTGGCTGGGCTGACGGCGCTTCCGCAGGACGTGCCGCTCTCCCGATGGACGTCATCCGTCGCGACGGCGATGTCGTGCTGCGGATCGACCTGCCCGGCGCCGACCCGGACAGCATCGAGGTCACGACCGACCGCCGGGTGCTGACCGTTTCCGCCAAGCGCGACGATCAGTACGGCGAGGAGGACAAGCCGGTTGTGCGCGAGCGCGTGATGGGCTCGTTCACCAGGAAGGTTCGGCTTGCTGAGACGATCGACGCCGAGAAGGTCAACGCCCAGTACGAGAACGGCGTGCTGACCATCGTCCTGCCTGTCGCCGAGCAGGCGAAGCCACACAAGATCGAGATCACGCGGCCGGGAGCTCCTCAGCTCACCGCCTGATCAGATGTGATCAAGATGCCGGGCCGGGTCGAGCGGTAGCGAACCGCTTGCCCGGCTTTCGGCTTCACGAGCCGCGACCGGGATTTGCCTGGCGAGGCTCTGATGCTGGAGTGTGTGAACTGTGCTGCCGTTTGACGACGAGAACCTGCCGCTTTTCACGGTCGGTCAGGTTGCCGACATGCTCGAGGTTCAGCAGGCGTTCCTGCGCCGGCTTGACGACTTCGGCGTTGTGAGGCCATCGCGCTCGAACGGCGGGCAGCGACGGTACTCACGTACCGAGGTCACGGTCGTCCAATACGTCGCTCAGCTCGCCGACGAGGGCATGACCCTGGCGGCGATCCGTCGCGTACTCGAACTAGAACAGCAGGTGAAGGTCCTTGAGGACGAACGTGACGCCCTGCTCGCTGCCCTTGCCGAGCGCGACAAGATCCTGGCTGCCCTGACCCGCACCCCGCCCGCTAGATAGCGCAGCCGTCAGGTTAGCCCCCGCCCTCAATCCGGGGTTTGAGGGCGGGGACTGCCCTCAAACCGGGGTGTGTGGGTGCGGGCTGCCCTCGGGGGTCGGGCGGGGCACGGTGGACTCGACTCAGGAAAACGGGGCATAGGGGGCAGGCGGGCGGGTATCTGGTGGGCGTGCGGATTCCGGTTAGCTGGTTGCTTGCTGCCCTGGGAGTTGCGGGGGCGGCTGTTGCTTTCTTGCTGCGGCCGGCTGACGCCTTGGCCAGCGCGAGTCAGGATTACCCGGCATTTGTCCTGGTCGCGGGGCTGCTGCTGATCGGGCTTGTGGCCGGTGACGAGGGGTTGTTTTCCGCCGCAGGGGGCTGGCTCGGACGGATCGCGCCTAACGGGGTCGCGTTGTTCGCGGGCGCAGCGATCATGATCGGGCTCGTGACCGCGACGCTGAACCTGGACACGTCGGTCGCTTTCCTTACCCCTGTGCTTGTCTACGCCGGTCGGAACCGGGCCGGCGGCGAGGCACTGCTTTACGGGTGCCTGATGCTGTCCAACGCCGGTTCCTTGCTGTTGCCAGGGGCCAATCTCACGAACCTGATCGTGCTCGGGCACAAAGAGTTGTCCGGGCGGCAGTTCCTCGCCGTTAGCTGGCTTCCCGCGCTCGGCGCGCTCGGGGTCACCACTGTCGTCGTCGGCGTGCTCGAACGGCGGTCGCTCCGCGCGCCTGAAGTCGCGGGCTGCTCGGTTGACGAGGCTCAGGAAAGGGCAATCCGTGCGGGTCTTTGGCCATTGATCGCACTCGCCGCGATCGTCGCAGGAACGTTGCTCGTGCTGGTGCTCGGCGCTCCGGCGATTCCCGTGCTTGGGGTCGGCGTGGCTGTGGTGGTCGTGCACGTAGTACGCGGGCGATCCACCACGGGTGAGGTACTTGAAGTGCTCGGGCTGCCGCTGCTCATCGGGCTGTTCGGAGTCGCGGTGGCGCTCGGAACGGTCGGACGGGCCTGGTCGGGACCGGCGGCGTTGCTCGGGCATCTTGACACGGAGGGTACTGCTGTGCTCGCTGCCGCTTCCGCCGTGGTATTCAACAATCTGCCCGCGGCTTCACTGCTCGCCGCGCGAGCTGCGCATGGTGATTTCTGGCCGATCCTGGTGGGTTTGAACTTGGGGCCTAACCTGTGCGTCACCGGTTCGCTCGCGTGGCTGCTCTGGCTCAGGGCGGCGCGCCGCGCCGGCGCCACGCCTTCGCTGGCGCGGGCAAGCCTGATCGGCGCGGTAGCGGTGCCGTTGTCGATGGCCGCGGCGCTGGCGGGCCTGGCGGTGACCGGCAGCCGCTGAACGCCGGTTAAACCTTGGTCCGGTAGAAGTTCAGGTAGGAGCGGGACGGGGTCGGCCCGCGCTGGTCCTGGTACCGCGAGCCGTAGACCGCTGAGCCGTACGGGTGCTCAGACGGTGAACTGGTCTGGAACAGGCAGAGCTGGCCGATCTTCATGCCGGGCCATAGCTTGATGGGGAGGGTGGCGACGTTGGAGAGTTCGAGGGTGACGTGCCCGGTGAAACCGGGGTCGATCCAGCCCGCCGTTGAATGCGTCAGCAGGCCGAGGCGGCCCAGGCTCGACTTGCCCTCCAGCCTTCCCGCGATGTCGTCAGGAAGGGTCACGATCTCGTAGGTCGAGCCGAGCACGAACTCGCCAGGGTGGAGCACGAACGGGTC
Organism: Streptosporangiaceae bacterium; assembly: GCA_035509195.1. Classification (GTDB taxonomy): domain Bacteria; phylum Actinomycetota; class Actinomycetes; order Streptosporangiales; family Streptosporangiaceae; genus Chersky-822. The sequence goes on from DATJLT010000035.1 coordinate 4,385, forward strand.
TTCGCTTTCGGTTTCCACGAGGCGGGTGAGGTCAGGCTGCTCGATGGCCGGGTCGATGTGGGGGTACTTGTGGTTCTCGAAGACACGGAAGAAGCGGTCGAGACGCACGTCGATGCTCGACGGCTGGATCAGTTCTGGGCTGAACGGGTCGAGCTTGACCCGGCCGGTCTCGATCTGAATCCTGATGTCCCTGTCGGAGAGCAGCACGACGGCAACCTACCGGTTCCGGTACGATGTCTGCGCGGTAGTCGGTACTGCTACTGCCAAGCGGGTGTAGTTCAATGGCAGAACATCAGCTTCCCAAGCTGACAGTGCGGGTTCGATTCCCGTCACCCGCTCCATGTCTACCCAGGTCAAGTCATATTTCCTGATTAAATGACAGGCTGGTTCCTCGCGTCTTATGCGCGCCGGGCCCGTCGGGCTCTTACTGTCAATAAACCAGTGTGTGCTGGTGTAACGACAGTGTGCAGTAGGTGTGTCTGGAGGTGAGGACTGGCATGCGTGAGCGAGCTCCAGCGGTCTTCCCGGTTCTCCGATCGCGCCTCACTGCCGCAGTGCTGGCGCGGACCTACATCGGGGACGGCGAATACTCGGTGGCCGACTTGGCTGCGACAAGTGAAACGGATACGGGCACGGTCGTGATCGTCCTTGGTCCCGCGCAGATCCTCGGGAAGGAACTCGAAGGGCTGACCGGCGTCGAGGCCGCAGCGATCTTCGGGTCCTGGGCAGCGAGGGTGAGCGGCGAGCCGGGTCCGGCCCCAGCCGACATCGACTTGCTCGTGATTGGCCGCCCGGATCGCGACGACTTGCACGAGGCCGTTGGCCGGGCACGTCAGAAGCTCGGGCGGGACATCAACACCGTGACCTTGACGGTCGACCGCTGGAACGCGGACGATGATCCCTTTATCGCGCAGGTACGGACACGGCCCATGGTGCCGCTGGGCGATATTCCAGAACCGCAGGACTTGGCGGCCGTGCAGTGAGCGGATAGGAGCGAGGCCGCGAGGAAATTCTCGGTATGCTCGATCGCCGGGAACTCGAGAGCGCTTCGCGTCGTCTGGGGCCACTCGCGGGTGGCACGAAAACAAGTTGCCGGGCGCGGGCCGCCAGTCCCACTGTGTCGTCCATGACCGTCGTGCTGAGCGTCGCCGCAGCCGCGGGCACGCCCTCGTTGCGGGTAAGGCCGTGGCTGGCGGCGGACATGCCCGACCTGCTCGCGGCGATGGCACGGGAGTATCCGAGCCGCGGCCTTTGGTCGCATCCTGAGGTCGATGTGCCTGGGCCGCAAAGGTGGACCGGGCCGAGAAGCGAGCAGGAAGCCGCTATCTGGCTATCAGGCCAAGAAATGGGCTGGGAACGTGGCGACTGGCTCACCTTCGCGGTGCTGGACACTCTCGGGAGCAAAGCGGTGGGCCATGTCGGGCTGAAAAACCGCGATGGCGGCAAGCTCGGCATCGGCGAGCGCGGCGAGATCGGCTACTGGACGGCAGAAGACGCGCGCGGCCGCGGCATCGCGTCCGCCGCTGTGCGCGCGGTGACGGCCTGGGCATTCAGCAGCTTTGGCGCCGATGGCCTGCCCTGCATCATGCTGGTGCACGACGTAGACAATCCCGCGTCATGCCGAGTTGCCGCAAAGTGCTGCTACCCTTTTCACGAATTCAGCCCGGCTCAACCGCCGTTGTGGTTTACCGACAGCCATATCCACTTGGCCAAGGCACCGCGACCATGGCCTCCGTAGCCGTGTGCGTTGCGCGAGGAGTGCGGTTGAGCCATCATTGCCGCGGCGCTCGACCAGTCGCAGCTTCGGACGAGGCTGCCGCTTTGATCTCGCATTGCGGTCAGCTTCGCTCACCTAGAGGCATACCAAGCCGTCGCTGGGATACTGGCGACCGTGAGAGTAGTGGTGCTGTCGGATACTCATGCGCCGCGACGGTGGCGGCGGTGCCCAGCGGCGGTGGCGGAACACCTGCGGCGGGCGGACCTGATTCTGCACGCGGGTGACGTCTGCACGGCGGCCGTCCTTGACGAGCTATCCGCATACGCGCCGGTGCGGGTAGTGCTCGGCAACAACGACGATCCTGACGTCGCTGCCTGGGGCGCGCCAGAGACGGCGGAGTTCGAGTTGGCCGGGCTTCCTGTGGCGATGGTGCACGACAGCGGCCCGGCGACCGGGAGGCTGACCAGACTGCATCGGCGGTTCCCCGCCGCGCGACTTGTCGTGTTCGGGCACTCTCACATACCACTCGACGAGACCGGCGATGGCATCAGGATTTTCAATCCTGGCTCGCCCACTGACCGCCGACGGCAACCCGTCGGGACGATCGGGCTTTTGCGCGTGGAAAACGGCGAAATCCTCGAAGCGCACATGACGCCGGTGGAAACCTGAAGCATGCCGAATTCGCGCGCGGCGCCCTGGCCGGCCACGATCCGAACGGAACGGCTGCTCCTGCGCCCGGTCGAGGTGTCCGACTTCGCGGCGATTTCCCGGCTGTTCACTGACCCTCAGGTAAGGAAGTACCTGGGCGGGCCGGTCACGCCAGAGGAAGCCGCGCGCCGCGCGCGAGGAGTCGTCGGCGGGACGACGCTGTTCAGCGTGGTGATGTGCCCGGATGATGTGGTAATCGGCCTGATCGTCGTCGATCCAGATACGGACCGGGCGAGTCGCGCGGGCGGCGATACCGAGGTTTCCTATCAGTTTCTTCCCGAGTATTGGGGTTGCGGATTCGGCCGCGAGAGTGTTGCGGCGGCCGTTGACTGGGCTTTCCGTAACGTCATTCCCGAGCCACTGGCCGTTGTCGCCATCACTCAGCAGGCCAATCGGGGCTCTCGCCGCCTGCTTGCGGCGATCGGGATGACGCAAGTCGACCGTTTTGTCGAATTCGACGCCTGGCAGGTCAAGTACCGCGTTGAGCGAAGTCGGCTGCGGAAACCCAACGTCGTCACTTAGAGCACGGGACCGGCGGCAACCACGCAAACGGCCCGGCCAGCAGCATCAGATGCCCAACGATGCTGCCGGCCCCGTGCCCGCTACAGCATCGATGTCCCGGTGATGTCACCCGGACAGCATCAAACGGCCACCGTTGTCACCCGATCCGCCCGGCCAGCAGCAACGCGGGGCCACGGATGCTGCTTGCCCCGCGCCGTTCCTCCGCCGCCCCGGCACTAGGGGGTCCCTGCGGCCCGAAATTCCCCGAGCTTCGTGCTTGGCGCGAACCCCGGCCCCACGCCGCTCCTGCGCGGGTGTCGTGACACCGATGTCGTGCCGACGTAAGGCTTCGCCGGGGCGGGATGATCCGCAACGTAAGGTTCGGCGCGGTGGACAATCAGGTGGCGATCTTCGTCGCGCGCTATTCTTTGCTGCGAACGGGAAAGTCGCGATGACGAATAGGTCGCATCACAATAGCGGGCACATGGCGATGAACGCGCTGCGCAGGCGCGGGGACCGGCATGGATCTGAGTCTGCCGTCAGCGGCCTATGGCGGGGGTCGACCGCGCATTGCGTGGTGCGGGCTGACTGCCTTGACCTGCTCGCTCAGCTTCCCAGCGGTTCTGTGCAGCTCATCGTCTGCGATCCGCCTTACAACATCAGCATAGCCGGATGGGATGATCGGTCAGATTACGTTCAATGGGCTCATAAATGGCTGAAAGAGTCTGAGCGGGTACTCGCCTCCTCGGGCAACCTGGTGATATTTGGCGGCTTGCAATTTCAGGGTGAAGCCGGTACGGGTGACCTGCTGGCGCTGATGAGCGAGATGCGGCAGCACAGTTCGATGCGCCTGGTGAACCTGATCGTCTGGAATTACCCGCAGGGCATGAGCGCGCACCGGTTCTTCGCCAGTCGCCACGAGGAGATCGCCTGGTTCGCGAAGACCGGACGCTACTTTTTTGACCTGGACGCGGTGCGCGAGCCCTTCGACGAGGCGACCAGAGCGCGCTACCTGAAAGACAAGCGCCTGAGGGCCGCCAGCGTGGAGAAAGGCAAGAACCCAGGTAACGTCTGGCATCTGGCCCGCCTGAACGGGAACTCGAAGGAGCGCGTCGGGCACCCGACCCAGAAGCCGAGGGAAGTAATCCGCCGGCTGGTTCGCTCGCTGTCGTACGAGGGTTCGGTGGTGCTCGACTTCTTTGCGGGCAGCGGGGTGACGACGGCGGTGGCGATCGCGGAGCGCCGGCATAGCATCAGCGGCGACACCGACGAGTCACTGCGTGCTTACCTGTCACGACAGATCGCGACGGCCGGTGAGCTTCCGCCGTACGGCGTCTATTACGAGCTAATCGATCACCACCCGGTCTTCGCTGGTCCGTAACGGCTCGCCGCCAGGGCCGCGGGCGAGCCGGGGCTGCGGGCGGGCCAGGGCTGCGGGCGGGCCGGGGCTGCGGGGCGGTGGATAATGAGCGTCATGGGGTCAATGAGGTTCGGGCTGGTTGGTACCGGGCACTGGGCGCGGCTGGCGTACGCGCCCGCGCTGGCCTCGGCAGAGGGGATCGACTTCGTCTCGGTGTGGGGGCGCGGTCACTCTTCCGCCGCTGAGGTTGCCGGCGGGTACGGCGCTGCCGCGTATGACGACTTCGGTGAGTTCCTCGGGTCTGTTGACGGTGTCGCGTTCGCGGTGCCGCCTGACGTGCAAAGCGAACTGGCGACCGCGGCGGCTGCGGCGGGCAAGCACCTGCTGCTCGAGAAGCCGGTCGCGCTGACCAGTGCCGATGCCGATCGCCTGGTCGCGGCGGTCATGGAGGCGGGGGTCGCCTCCGTCGTGTTCTTCACGGCGCAGTTCCAGCCTGACGTCCGGGCCTGGCTGGCCGACGCGCGGGCGCGCGGTGGCTGGCTCGGTGGTGCGGGTACGTGGCTCGGGACGGCGTTCCAGGAGGGGAATCCGTTCAATACACCGTGGCGGCGGGAGAAAGGCGGGTTGTGGGACGTTGGCCCCCATCTGGTCGCGCTGCTGATCAAAGGGCTCGGCCCGGTCACCTCGGTGACCGCGCGAAAAGGCCCGGCTGACGTTACCCACCTGGTACTCGGTCACGAAGGCGGCGCGAGCAGCACGGTCACGGCGACGCTCAGCGCGAACGAGTCATCGGAGTTCTCCGAGGTATATCTGTGGGGCGAGAGCGGGCGGTCGGTCGCACCAGCCGAGTACAGCGACCCCGTACCGCCGCTGCGCACCGCGCTGAGCGAACTCGCCGCCAACGCGGCGGCCGGGCGGACCGAGCACCCGTGCGACGTCAGGTTCGGCCGGGACGTCGTCGACGTGCTGGCGGCAGCGGCTGACCAGGCATAACCCTGAAGATCGCGGCTGGGCTCTCAGCGGGCGAACAGCTTCCAGTTCCCCTCGGAGATGACCTCGACGGTACCGTCGGCCACTTTGATCGCGGTCTGGTCGTCAATCGCGTACCCGGGCACTGGCAAGGCGGCGGCCCATTTCTCCGCGCCTGCCATGGAGTTCTCCGGCATAGCCGGGTGATCCAGGTGCGGGAACATCGCGAAGTCAACGATGCCGAGCGCCTCATCGCCGCTGCTGCCGGGCGGTCGCCAGCTTATGAACTCCTCGCCGACGTGGGGCGCCATCACCATGCTGCCTGCGCTCACGCCCACGCAGACCGCCTGCAGCGACGGCAGGAGGTCCGCCAGCCCTGACTGCCGCATCCAGTAGTTCAGGTACAAGACGTCGCCGCCGCACACCAGCAGGGCATCGGCCTCTCGGACCTCGGGAACCCAGCGCTCTTCTCCGATGCTGGGCAGCGCGGTGAGCTCAAGCACTCCGAGCGACTTCCAGCCCACCTCGCACAAGGGGGTTCTGGCTCGTCCGGCGATCAGCTTCCATGCCATGCCAGGACCGCTCATGGGGTAGACCGCGGTGGGGATGACGAGAGCGCTTGACTCGGAGACAGGCTTGCCAAGGACGTCGACAAGCGCGTTGCCGATGCTGTTGTTCTTGATGCCTGCCGAAGTGAGGAGAAGCCTCACAACGCCTGCCTTTCGTGATTGTGCTTGCAGCTTCGTGCGGCTGCCTCTCACCTGCGCTACGAACGACTCGCCCGGCAATCGACAGGCCGAGAGAAAAATCTCGCAGTTGCGAGCGAGCGCTGGCCGGCTCGCTACTTGATGTGCAGTAGCTTCTTGACCTTCGTCCAGCCAATGACCACGTCGGTCGGCGCAGGGCCGCAGACACCGACGAACAATTCGGTCTCGCTGTCGCCGTAGGCCTTTCCCTTGGTCACGTGCCCGGCGCCCATGGCCAGTTCGCTGGAAGCGCCGCCACACAATGACCGGGTGCTGTAGATGCTGAGGATGTCGTCCCTGTGACCCCAGCAGCCGACCTTGTTCGTTTTGGTGCAGTCGCCGTTGTCGCTGCCAGGGCCGTCGTCGTACATCCAGCCGTAGTCTGCGCCGAGCGCGTTGTCCCAGCCGCCTGCCCAGTTGGCGCCAAGCTTGGCCGCGTACCCGCCGCCGGGCAGCTTGCGCACCTCATTGAGCGGCGGATCCTCGTCTTTCTCCGCACCGGCCTGCGCGACCTTGTCGAGCGACCTGGTCAGGACCGTCGCAGGTGCCCGGCCGCGTGCGATGCGCTCGAGGTTCGCGGTCGCGAACAACTGCTCGTCGGGGGTCAGCTTCTCGTAGGCGGTCAGCGAGAATGACATTCCGCCCATTTTCTCGAGCACCTTGCGGGCGCGGGTGATCGCCCGTAGCACCAGCGTGTTGCACGCTGAAGTGTCCTTGCCCTCTCGGCATTTGGACGAGAGGTAGAACTTCGGGCTCGGCCCCAGGCTCTTCGACGGGTTCTTCGGCGGCAGGATGCCCTTGTGCTCCGCCGCCAGGGTGGCTGCGGGGCCGGCGGCCGCCGCCAGAGCGGCTACAGGGACGATCAAAGCGGTGCACGCCACCACCACCGTGCCAAGCCGCGCCGCCGGTCGAAGGGCTGACATTCGTTCGGTCTCCTCTGGCTCGGCGTCATCGGCTCCAAAATAGCCTACGCATGCCGGCTATGGGCTGACAATTAGTCAGGTAGCGATCACTCGCCGTGACGGCCTGCCTACTCTCTCGCTCTGCCTGCTATGTGGTCAAGCCGCAACTTAGCTTTCATTTGTTAATCCAGCACCTATTAATCGCAGCAGCGATCCTGAATAGGATTGAATGGCTAGCCTCTTGCGGCGTGACCGCTATTGACCTGCCAAGGCTCAGGCATGCAAGGTACCGGAGGATACGGGCAGCAAAGAATATCTGGATCACGCGCCTCGCGTTCGCACTAGCGGCGATCGCCCTGTTCGTCGCTTATCTCGGCCAGGCCCGCACAATGCCTACGATGTCCGATGGCGCGTCCCAGGAGCTACAGGCGTGGGCAATGCTGCATGGCAATGTACTCCTGCGGGGCTGGTCGCTTTCCGATGTCTCGTTCTACACCACCGAGCTGCCCGAGTACATGCTGGTTGAGATTCTGCGCGGGCTGACTCCAGGGGTAGTGCAGATCGCAGCCGCGCTCACCTACACCGCGCTCGTGCTGCTGGCGGGCCTGCTGGCGAAGGGCAGTGCCACCGGGCGCGAAGGCCTGATCAGGATGCTGATCGCGTCAGGCATCATGCTCGCGCCCGCGCTCGGCTCGCTCAACACGACGTTCGTGGTGCTCGCTTACCCTGACCATACGGGCACGCAGGTGCCGCTGCTTGCGACCTGGCTGCTCATCGACCGGGTCAGGCCCCGCTGGTGGGTGCCCGTTGTGGTGACGGCCGCGCTGGCCTGGGTGCAGATCGCCGACACGATGGCGCTTTACGAGGCCGCGCTGCCGCTCGCCGGGGTGTGCCTGGTTCGGATGTACCGGCGGCGCGGACCGCTGGGCGGGCAATGGTACGAGCTGGCGCTCGGTGTCGGCGCGATCGCCTCGATCGGGATGGCCACGCTGGCGCTGCGGCTGGTCAGGCTCGCGGGCGGCTTCGCGGTGCGTACTCCAGGAGCCGGATTCGCCAGGGCTTCTGGACTTGACTCGCACTTGTGGGTAAAGGTCGAGCATATTCTGGTGCTTTTCGGTGCCGACTTCTTCGGGCTATCGCTCACGTCGGCGGTCGCGCCGCTTATCCATCTGGCCGGCTTTGCCCTGGCCCTGGTCGGTGCGGCCGTCGCGGCCAGACGGTTCTTCGCCGATAACGAGCTGACGGTCCAGATACTGACCGCGTCCTTCCTGATGGTGCTCGTGGCGTTTTTCTTCGGATTCAGGCTGGGCGCATGGGAAGCGGTTGCCTTGCTGCCCATTGGCGCCGTGCTCGCGGGTCGGATGCTCGCCGGACGGCTAATTGCCCGCCGCCTGGTGACCGCTCTCGCGGTCGTGCTTGCCTGCTATTCCGCTTTCCTGCTATACGACGCGACCAGGCCGGCGCCGTTCAGCCCCAACCAGCGGGTGGCGACCTGGCTGACCGCGCACCATCTGCGTTACGGTCTCGCCTCGTACTGGGAGGCCAGCAGCGTCACCGTAGACAGCGACAACTACGTGCAGGTCAGGCCAATCCGCACGACGACACGGGGATTGCTGCTCACGCACTGGAACGCCGAAGAGTCCTGGTATGACCCGCACCTTCACGACGCCAGGTTCGTCATCTTCAGGTACTGCAAGGGATGCCTGTCCCTGGCCACGTTGCGGTCGGTCTTCGGCCCGCCCGCTCACGTTTACCGGGTAGTTCACTACCGGGTGCTGGTCTGGAACAAGAACTTGCTGCGCGGGAGGTTCGTTTCCGGGCCGCAAGTGAGCTGGGATATTCTCGCGGACGGTGACTCAAGCGGAAGATACGGTGCTCAGGACGTTCATGCGGGACGGCCGGATTACGACCATGCCCGCCAAGCGGGCCAAGCGGACCGTCCTGCTCGATCACGTCGCGCGTCAGTTCGAGATCGGCGTGCATTACTCAGAACTCGAGGTCAACGCGATCCTGCGCGAGGTCTACGACGACTACGTGACCCTGCGGCGATACCTGATCGACGAGGGCTTCCTCGACCGTGACCACGGTGAGTACTGGCGCAGCGGCGGTACCGTTCCCGACGCCCGCTAAGGCTCGGTGAGCGCCTCCCTGACCCTGGCTGTCGCTTTCGCCGCCATGTCGGCGGTGACAACAGGACAGGCCTCGAGGTCGGTGTCCCGCTGTACCTGGTTCAGCTCGAAAAGCTCGCTGTCTACCTTGATCGGTACGCCCGCGGTGACCGCCAGGTTCACGGCGTCACTCGGCCTGGCATCGACCTCGCGTGTCCCCGCAGGGCCGGTGACCACTACCTCCGCATAGAACACCGGGGCCTCAAGGCGGGTGATTCTTACCTCGGTGATGGTGGCGCCGCCGGCGGTGACCAGGTCGGCCGCGAGCTGGTAGGTAAGCGGACGCGGCATTTCCGCTGCCTCGAGGCTCAGCGCAAGCGCGGTCGCCTCGGCCCGGCCGATCCAGATCGGCAGCCAGCGATCGCCGTCGGCCTCGGTGAGGACCATGATGTGATGCCCGTGCTCCTCGTCGCCGTGCGAGCGGCGGATCTCGGTGATATTTGCGGATACAAAATGGGTTTCTGATGCAGTTGTCATTGCCTCAGTTCTTTCTTTGGCGAGGGATTCCGCGAGCCTGGGTGCGAGAGCGGCCCTGGCCTGATGAAGCCGCGCCTTGACGGCGCCGAGCGAAATGCCGAGTTCGGCGGCGACCTCGCGGTGGCTCAGGCCTTGCAGGTAGAACAGCCTCACCGCTTCTGCCTGGCCGTCCGCGAGCAGCGCGATCGCCTCCCGCACCAGGCCAGCCACCTCAGCGAGTTCGGCGGCCTCGGCCGGGCCGGGCTCGGCGGTAGCCTGCTCGGGCGGCGGGCCTGGCAGTTCGGCACCGAGTTTGCGGCGCCAGCGGCGGGCCACGTTGAGCGTGATGCCGCAGAACCAGGCACCGAACCTGTCTGGCGACCTGAGCTTGTCGAGCCCGGTCATCGCCGCGATCGCAGCCTCCTGCGCCGCGTCGCGGGCCAGTTCTGGGGAGTCGAGAACCCGCGCGGCGAGGAAGATCGCGGTCTGCCAGTGCCGCTTGATCAGCGTGCCGAGCGACTCCTTGTCACCGGCCAGCGCGGCCTTGACGAGGTCGGCATCTGACTGGGCCACATCTGATAGTGCCCGAAGGCCTGGCCGGGGTTAGCTTCCGGCCAAGAATTTTTTTCAGCCAAGATTCCACAGGAGACGGTAGTACCAGGTGCGCTCTTCGTCCTTGGCCACGCCGTAGGCGTCGAGCAGCATGTCCTCCCAGCCTGGTCCGTAGTTCCACTCTGTGCTCCAGGTCGCGACCGCGAGGTCGGCCCAGCGGTCGGCGACACCGAGGCAGCCGAGATCGACGTGGCCCGACCAGCGGCCGTCCGAGGTCAGCAGGGTGTTGGGTGCGCATGCGTCGCCGTGGCACACAACCAGCTTGTCCGTTAGCGGTATATCGGCTGCTAGTTCGAGCGCTTGCGAGAGCGTGAGGTGCGCGTATTCTTCTTGCCATTCTTCGCCTGGGCCTTCCCAGCCGGCCTTCGCGGCCTTGACGCAGGCTTCGAGCCGTTCCTCCGCTGTCCAGGAGAACGGGCAGGAGCTGACGGGGAGAGCCTCGTGCATGGCGCGCAGCCCTTCGCCGATGGCGCGGACCGCGGGTTCCGGTCTGGCTGTCCAACGCGGCTCAACCGCGTTGGTGCCGTCAAGTGCGGCGGTGAGAAGCCAGGATCCGTGGTCGTCTTTGCCCTGGCCGAGAACCTCTGGGACCGGGGTGTACGTGGCGGCCCATTTCATCCGTGCTGCCTCGGCATCGAGGTCGAGCGAACTGCTCGCTGGTGACCACTTCACGAAGCAGCGGCCGGCGCCGGCGCCGAGTTCGTAGGTAGATGCGTCGTCGTTGTGCCAGACCAGCCTGAGGCCGCGGCCCCCGGCGAGGTCGAGTACCGCTTCAGGCGTGGTGTCCGGGAGTGCCCAAGGGCTCATGCTGGGAGGCATCGTTCCTCCTGCCGGGATGCCAGGGAAGCGATCCGGGCATAACGCCTATAGTGCCGTACCCAACAGCGTCGATGGCCTTCCGATGCTGGTCTCGGGCGGCGGGACGTAGCATCGATGGCTCTCCGATGCTACGCGAACAGCGTCGAGGGGCCACCGTTGTCGTCGGCCTTGGCTAGCCTTACCGCATCGGTGGCTCCTAGATGCTGTGTCCAGGACATCGCCGCCCGGCCCGAGCGGTCCCGCTGGCCACGATGGTCACTTTCGTCACGGCAGCGCCGCGCTCGGCGGGCAGCGGCGGGCGGCGATCCTGATCTTGTCGGCCGGGTACTCACCGGGGCGGGGCGGTCTGACCCTGGTCAGTTCCGGTGCGAAGCCGGCGGCACGCAGCCTGGCCGTGAGCTCGCCAGGTTCGTAGGTGCTTAGCACGATCTCGCCGCCCGCGCGGTCGATGCGCTCTTCGGCTGAGCCGCCGTGGGTGATGATCACCAGTATGCCGCCAGGGCTGAGCACGGTTCTGATGTGCTCGAGCGCCGCGGAAAGGCGTGCCTTCGGCAGGTGGTGCAACGAGTAGGACGCGACGACGGCGGCGCAGGTCGCCGGGCGGAATGGCAGTTCGAGCAGGTCGGCGCGGACCAGGCTGGCCTGCGGCACGAGTTCGGCAGCGGCGGCCAGCATGCCTGGCGCGAAGTCAAGGCCGATCGCCCGGCGGCCCATGCCGGTCATGTACCTGCTGATCTGCCCTGGGCCGCAGCCGAGGTCAAGCACGGGACCTGGAGGAAAGCGGTCAGTGGCGGCGGCGAGAAACTCAAGGTCGGGATCGGACGGATCGGCGTCGGCTAGCTCTGAGCCGAAGCTGACCGCGTAATCCGCCGCCATCTCCTCGTAGACCGAGCGCACGGCGGAGGGATCGTAGCCGTCGCTGGCCAAGGTTTGCCCCTATTCCCCGACGTATCGGTGCGACTAGCATCAAGCCATGGGAAAGCGGCACCGGGTAGGTGTTGGGCTTTTTATAGCTCTCTGCGGCATCGCGACCGCGGTCGGTTCCGAACTCGTCTGGGTCAAGGCCGGGCACGGACGATCGGCGACCGGGATCAATCACACGTCGCTGGCCGGCTTGCTGCACTGGTCGGATCAGCACACTAACTCGTTCGCGAAGTCTTTCGCGATCGTAATAGTCATCGCAGGCGTTCTTGTGGTCGTGGGTGGCCTGTTCGGCTGGGTTGTGCCTGCCGCCCTGTTCGCAGCGATCGCGTTCGTCGCCGGCGGCCTCTGGCTGGGGCTCTATGCGTCGAGCCACTCCACGAGCAGCATTCAGTTCTCCAACTTGGGACTCGGCGCGCTGGTCACGATCGGCGGCAGCCTGCTCGCCCTGATCTTCACGAGCGCCCTGCGACGGCGGGCCTGACTGTCAGATCGCGCTCGTATGGTGAGGCGATGACACGTCCGAAGATGACGCTTACCGCCGCGGTGCTCGGGGCGCCTGACGCTCGGGTGCTTGCGGAGTTCTACCGGGAACTGCTCGGCTGGCAGCAGGGTGCCGATGAGCCTGACTGGGTGACGCTGCGGCCCCCATCCGGCGGTGCCGGGCTGTCGTTCCAGACCGAGGACAGTCACGTCCCGCCGGTCTGGCCGGCCGGACCTGGTGATCAGCAGATGATGGTGCACCTCGACATTGAAGTCGATGACCTGGCTAAGGCCGGTGCCTACGCGGTCGCCTGCGGTGCGACGCTCGCCGGGTACCAGCCTCAGGAAGACGTCAGGGTCTACCTGGATCCGGCCGGGCACCCGTTCTGCTTGTGGATTAGGTCATCTAGCTGAGCGTGGCTATCGCCGTGCGCAGTTCGCCGAGTGCCTGGCGCGCGAGTTCGGTGAGCGTGTGCTGATTGCCGCGGCTGGCCGGATCGGCCCACTGCCGGAAGGCGCGGTCAAAGGCGCGCACACCTAGCTCGGCGGCGAGGCTGGCCGCCGGGTCAGGCACGTCACGTTTGCGTAGTGCCCCGGTCACGGCATCGGTGAGGGCCGCTTGCTTGGAGGCGGCGCGCTCGCGCAGTTCGCTGTTGTCGGCGACGACTTTCATGAGCCGTGCGCTGAACTCGCGGCGGTCGTCGGTGAAGGTAGCTGTAAGCGCATCGAGGGCGCAGGCGACCGCCTGGAGAGGCGTGGCTGAGACCGGTGCGGCGGCGATCGCATCGGACAGTAGCTGGCTGTGGAGTTCCTGCCCGGCGAACAGCACTTCCCGCTTGTCAGGGAAGTGACGGAAGAAAGTGGTTTTGGTCAGCCCGCCCGCCCGCTCGGCGATCTCCGTGACCGTGGTGGCGTCGTAGCCCTGTTCGGTGAACAGCTCAAGGGCGGCAAGCACCAGGCGCCTGCGCGCGTTCGGCTCCCAGCGGCTCATAAGGAAATCTTAAGTGATGTGACTTGGTAACATGACGTTGGTATGGTGACGTTACCAAGTCACATCACTTAGCCGCACCGAGGAGAACTGATCATGCGTGTCTTTGTTACCGGCGCAGGCGGTTACATCGCCTCTGCCGTGGTGCCCGAACTGATCAAGGGCGGGCATGAGGTGATCGGGCTGGCCAGGTCCGATGCCTCGGCCGCCGTCGTCAAGGCCATGGGCGCCGAAGTGCACCTTGGCGACCTCCGCGATCCGGCCAGCCTGCTCGAGGCCGCGAACTCCTCGGACGCGGTGATTCACCTGGCGTTTGATCACGCCGCTATGGTCGCCGGAGACTTTGCCGGTGCGGTCGCCACCGACCTGGCGGTCGTACAGGCACTCGGAGATGCGCTGGCAGGCACCGGCAAGACGTTCGTTGGCGTTGGCGTTGGGCCTACCGGCGACGCCGAGCGCGACGCGGCCATCAGCGCAAGTCCCCGTTCCGTCGTCTCGCGCGCGATCCGAGGGCTCGCCGAGCGTGACGTCCGTACTATCCTTGTCGCCGTAGCTTCGGTCACGCACGGCGTTAGCGACCGGCACGGATTCATCCCCATGCTGATCAAGATCGCCCGCGATACTGGGATGTCTGCCTACGTCGGCGCAGGCGCCAATCGCTGGCCTGCCGTCGACGTTCTTGACCTTGGCCGCCTCTACCGGCTGGCGCTTGACAAGGCTCCGGCCGGAGCGCAGCTTTTCGGCGCCGCCGAGGATGGCATCACCGTTCGCGAGATCGCCGAGACCATCGGGCGCCGCCTGGACCTGCCGGCCGTCAGCATCCCTGCCGGGGAGGCCGCGAGCCACTTCAATGGCTTCCCATTCATCACGCTCGACGTCACGATGCCCGGTGAAAATACGAGAAAGCTGCTTGGCTGGGAGCCGGTACGCCCTGGCCTGATCGCAGACCTCGAGCAGGATCACTACTTCAGCGGTGCCTAGCTCCCGGCTTGGGGCGGCGGCCCGGCCTGCGGCCACGGACGGAGCGGCCGGCCGATCTCCCAGTGGTGCCCGAACGGGTCGGCGATCCGGCCGAGCAGCCAGCCGTGCTGCTCGGCTGCCGGGTAGATCTGACGGGCACCGGCGCTGACCGCTTGAGCCCGCGCCGCACCGACAACTCGGGCATGATCTGCGTCCTGAAAAACACAAAGCTCAGCCTAGTCCGGCGATCAGGCCCCGCGCCGGCCCGGCGCTACCTCCAGCGGACGTGGACCTTGTCGCGGAACAGGTCGAGCACGCGGTGATCGCCTTCGACGGTGAGGACGTCGGTCGCCCGGCGGTTCCACAGCGCCAGGTACAGGTCCTCGGCTCTCCCCGTCACGACGCAGTCGGCGCTGTCCGCGGCTCCCCTGCTGGTGACCGGCGGGCCGTCAGGGCCGATCGCGACCAGCCAGTCTCCGGCGGCGTCGGTGCTGCTGATTCCAAGGCGCTGATTGGTCTGCGCCCGCAGCTTCGAGAACGGCCTGGTGATGAAGCATGTCAGCAACTCATCCACGCCGTCCGCCGCGAAATCCGCCGGAATAGCGGCGGGCTCCCAGCCTGCGGCTAGTTCGGCGTCGATGCCGTGCACCGTTGTCTCATGGGCTTGGCGCCTTGCCCACATCTGAAGCGGCGAAGGCGCGGCGAGGAAGGTCCAGCAGAGCAGGTCGGGGTCGGCGTCGGCCAAGGCCCCGACCAGGTTCGCGTGGCCCTCGGCGAACCAGCCGAGCAGGTCGGCGTCGGACGGCCAGGTGCCGACGATCTCGTCAAGATCCGCTTCCCACATTTCCCTGCGCGGGCCAGCCACGTAGCCGGTCGCCCACCGGTGGATACCGCCCTGGTGCCTGACCAAGTCACGGACTACCCACTCCGGGCAGCTCGGAACTGGCGCGTCCGGCCCGGCTGCCCCCGCGGCTCCAGCGAGCCGCGGCCCGGCGCTGGCGAGATTGTCCAGATGCTCACTGACGTTCAAGTGCGGCTCCCGGCGCGGACGATGCGGAGTAATGGAGATGGCTCGGGTGGACGAGGGCCGCCTTCCCGCCGAATACGGTCTTTGCTGGTGGCGTGATGACCGTCAGCAGCCCGGTCAGCATCAGGACGACCGCGAGGGTCGCGAGTTCCACCTTGGTGACGCGAGCCGGGCCGGTGCCGTTAGCGGCCGTGCTGCGGCTCAGCGCGACGCGCCCGGCGACGGCCAGGCCAGCAACAACGACGACCAGCGCGGACTTGATGATCAGGACGATCCCGTATTCGGTGGTCAGCAGGGAGCTAAGAGGCACGAGCAGCAGCGCCGACGCGATCCCGGTAATCACGACGACGGCGAACAGCCAGGCCGCCGCGTTACCGTACAGCCTGATCAGCGCCTGCGCTGCGGCTGGCTCGGCACGCCAGGCGACGGCCGTGCGAAGTACGTAGGCCAGCATGCCGATCCACAGGACGGCAGGGAGCAGATGACAGATCGTCAGCAGCGCGCCGGCCAGCGGCAGCAAGCCCTCTGGGTGAGCCCGCAGCGACTCGGCGAGGACCACGACGAGCAGGAGTTGCACGGTGAAACCGGACCGCCCGAGCCGCTCGAGCAGGACGATGAGGCAGAAACAGGCGAACTCCGCGATCCCGATGTCCAGAGTCGCGGCCGATCGCGGTCCCATGACCGGCGGCTGAGCCAGGTCGGCGGCCAGGTGCGGGTCAGCGAGCGCGGTAACGATCAGCGCTGCCGACGCAACCAGGCCGAGCAGGCTGCCAGGCATCACCCACGGATCTGGCAGCGGTCCTGGATGCGTTCCCTTGTAGTTTCTAGCCAGTCCGCGTCCTGCTAGCCCGCCTAGCGCTACCGACAGCCCGATCAGCAGCAAGCCGCGTTCCACGCCGGTCACCCAGAGCAGAGGGGCGGCCAGCGAGACGGCGGGCGACGCGATAACGGGGGACATCACCGGCATGAGCGTAGCGCTCCGCCCGACCTCATCCGGCCTCAGGGGCACCGGCTAGCGTTGGCCGATGCACGGAGAATCCGCATGCGCGACAGCGAGCAAACCGGTCGAAGTTCATTCGACCGACGGGGCAACCGCGCGGAAATACGCAACCAAGGGATGCCGAATCATAAACGTGGCATCCGATACGCAATCGATCAGCCGGGGTGTGGTCGCCGAACTGTCGGCGGCGCGTCAATAGCGATTCCTGGCCCGCCTCCTGCGGATAATTAGGTTTCCGATCACGGGGGGCAGCGAATTGAGGTTCCTGGGGACAGCGGTCGCGGCGACGGCAATCTTCCTGGTTGGCCAGGGTTCCGCTGGTGGCACTACCTGGCCCGCCTACCTGGGCGGATCACTGCACACCTCGTACAGTAGCGCGGCGACGTCTATTACCCCTGCTAACGTTTCCAGACTCAAACAGATCTGGCATTTCACCGGAGACCGGCCCACGCTGCACGACCAGCCCGCTCCCGGTTTCCTTGCCAGCCCTGTCATCTACGATAACGCCGTTTACATCGGCTCGGACACCGGCTGGTTCTACAAGCTCAGCGCGACCACGGGAGCTGTTCTCGCGAAACGGTACATTGGCTTCATACCGGGTCTTGAATGCGGGAGCGCAGGAGCCGGCTTCATCGCCACCGCTACCGTGGCCGCCGATCCTTCGACGCATCAGCTCATGGTGTATGCGGCCGGCGCCGACGGCGTGCTGTTCGGTATGTACGCGTCGGATCTCGCCGTCAAGTGGCGAACAGTCGTTGCCAGCCCGTCGAAGAAAGTCAGCAGTTTCTACCAATGGTCATCACCGACAGTCGCTGACGGACGAATCTATATCGGCATCTCGTCCCACTGTGACAAGCCGATGATCAGAGGCGGAGTGGCGAGCTTCAATCAGGTGACCGGTCACCATATCGCCACGTTCTACTCGCTGCCCGCTGGGCAGGTCGGCGGCTCGGTCTGGTCGAGTTCCGCCGTCGGCAGCGGCGGTGATGTCTACGCCTCGACCGGCAATCCCCAGGGAAGCGGCGAACCCGGCTACACGGAATCCGTAGTGCGGCTCTCGCCCGCCACCCTGCGGCCGGTCGCCGCGTTCCAGGTCCCGGCCAGGCAGGCCGTTCCCGATGGTGACTTCGGTGCTTCGCCTGCCCTGTTCGGCCCCTACGTCTCGGCGTGCAACAAGAACGGGATCCTCTACGTACTGAGACGCTCGACCATGAAACTGGTCTGGCAGAAGCGGATCGGGGCCGGCTTCGGCAAGAACATCGGCATCGGCCGGTGCATCTCGGCGACCGCTTACGACGGCAGGAGCCTCTACATCGGCGCTGACCAGGTCAAGATCAACGGCAGGCTTTACCGCGGCTCGGTCACCGCGCTCAACCCGGCGACCGGCTACCGTCGCTGGATCACCGGCTTGCCCGACAGCGTGCTAGGTACGCCGAGCCTGGACGGCGCGGGGGTGATGGCTGTCGGTACCTACGACACGTCCAAGGTGCCGAACGCGGTTTACCTCATCAACGCCGCGACGGGGAAGATCCTTCGCACCTTGCTGACCGGCGGCTACGACTTCGCTCAGAGCGCGTTCGCGCAAGGAAGGCTGTATGTGGCCAACACCAACGGCTTGTACGCCTTCGGACTGGCTGAAGGCCGATAAGCTGGAATCGCACGTCGTTGGGGTGGAGGTGACTCGCGTGGGTCTCATGGACAAGGTCAAGGCGCAGGCGAACCAGATCGCGGTTCAGGCCAACGCCAGCGTGTCCAAGCTTGAGCCGGTCAACAGGCGAACTGACCTGTTGCTGCGCAATCTTGGCCTGGCGATCTACGCGGAACGGACCGGACGTGGCAGTCCGAACACGGCCGCGGAAGTTGACGCGCTGGTCGCTCAGATTCAGCAGCACGAGGCGCAGCAGCGCATCGATATCGTGCAGCAAGCCGCACAGGCAGCGGCTCAGGCTCAGGCCGCCGCCGCTGCGGTAGCCGCCGCCAACCAGCCGCCGCCGCCGCTCCCGCCCGGCGCCATGCCTGGCACTCCGGGCTACGGCACTCCTGGCTATGGTCCTCCCGGCGGCGCGCCTGGTTACGGTCCTCCCGGTACCCCCGCTGGCCAGCCAGGCTTCCCTGGCTTCCCTGGCACCCCGCCCCAGCCGGGCCCCTACCCGCCGCCTGGCCAAGCACCCTTCCCCGGCGCGGCCGGGTACCAGGCGCCAGGTGCGCCGGGTGCCCCCGCGCCCTACCCCCAGGCCCAGCCGGTTCCGCCAGCACCGGCGTCGCCAAGCCCGGTGCAGCAGTACGTGCCGACGGAGCTAAACACCGATCAGGAGGCCGCGCCCCCGACCGTGCTCGCCGCCGGCACCCCGGCTCCGCAAGATGGGCCGAGCCACGACGACTCCGGCGAACCTGAATCGGACATCATCCCCTAGCGGGTTGCTCACACCTTCGCCCCCAACGTCATCCCGCCCTGGCCGGCAGCGGTTCCGGCAACGCCGCAGTGCCCACGCCCGGCTCGTAACCACGCGCGGCCCGGCGGGCCTGCCGGCGTCGGCTGGCGCCGGGCGAGCCCTGAACCCGGCGTCGCGCCAGCGCGGGGCTCGCCAAGCGTCGTCGCGCCGGCACTGTAAGTGCAGAAATCCCGCCACGGAACGGTCAGACGGTGAGAATGGGCCTATGAGTCAGCAAGATCAGCCAGGTCAGGGCGACGACGCCGACAGCGAGCCTGGTAACGGTGACGCCGGGCATGCCGATTTCGTCGAGCATGCCGAGCGCGCGGAGTTTGCCGAGTACGCCGAGCACGCCGAATTCGCGGAGTTCGCCGAGCACGCGGAGCACGTAGATCAACCGGAGACCGATCCCCGGATGGCGATGGCGGCCGAAGCTATCCACGAAGAGCACCACATACTTCACCACTTGCTCGGCCGCCAGGCGGACGCCGGGTCGACCGACGCGTTGTGGAAGGGCGAGATGCTGCATCTGCTCGATGCGGCGAACCGGCTTTCCTCGGCAGGGCTGAGCCGGCTGCACCGGCAGGACAAGGCGGAGCCGAGGTTCCCCGTGTCGGCCGCCGTGATCTTCGCGATCGTGCTGCAGGCCCTTCTGCCTCCGATGCTTGAACTGAAGCCGCTTTGGCTGCATTACGCCTTGTTCGGGCTCGAGGGCGCGATGCTGCTGATGCTGTTCATCTCGAACCCGATCAGGATCGAGAAGATGTCGCGCCCGGTGCGGACGGCCAGCATCTTCCTGATCTTCCTGATCACTGTCTCGAACACGGCTTCTGCGGTATCGCTGGTCAACGAGATCGTGACCAACCATCTCCCCACCGCCAATGCCCAGCACGCGGCGGCCGAACTGTTCTTGTCTGGTGCCGCGATCTGGGGCACGAACGTCATCGCGTTCGCGCTCTGGTACTGGGAGTTTGACAGGGGCGGGCCCGTTGCCCGGCTTGAGGGCAGATCGCCCTATGTTGACCTGCTTTTTACGCAGATGAGCGAACCAGAGCTGACCAGGCCTGGCTGGGGGCCGCATTTCGTCGACTACCTGTACTTCTCCTTCACCAACGCTACGGCGTTCAGTCCGACCGATGTGCTCCCGTTTGCCCGGTGGGCGAAGCTGACCATGCTCGTGCAGTCCGCGGTCTCCCTGGTGCTTGGCGTGCTTGTCATTGCCCGGGCAGTGAACATCCTGCCGCTGAAGTAAAGCGCGGGCTTTCCCTTGTTACTGATCAGTAGTAGACTGATGTTACTGACCAGTAACTCCGGACGTCGAGAGTGCGCCACGGCGAAAGGACGGGGAAGATGACCCATTTCAAGAACAACCTGCGCGACATCGAATTCAACCTGTTCGAGGTGTTCGGACGGCAGCGGCTGCTCGGTGCTGAGCCGCACGCTGACCTGGACGAAGAGACAGCACGCGGGATTCTTGATGAGGTCTGCAGGATGGCGGGCGGTCCGGTCGCCGAGTCGTTCGCTGAGGGCGACAGAAACCCTCCGGTCTTCGACCCGGCCACGCACTCGGTGCGAATGCCCGAGGCGTTTGCCAAGTCTTTCCGTACGTTCATGGACGCCGAGTGGTTCAGGCTCGAACTGCCCGAGGAGCTTGGCGGCAGTTCTGTGCCACGGTCGTTGTGGTGGGCTGTGGCTGAACTGGTGCTCGGGGCTAACCCGGCCGTCTGGATGTACGCGAGCGGTGCCGCCTTCGCGCGGGCGCTGTGGACGATCGGCACTCCTGAGCAGCAGGAATTTGCCAAGCATGCGGTCGAGCGGCGGTGGACGGCGACGATGGTGCTTACCGAGCCAGACGCGGGCTCGGACGTCGGTGCCGGCCGTACCAGGGCCATCGAGCAGCCGGATGGCACCTGGCATATCGAAGGCGTGAAGCGGTTCATCACCGGCGGAGAGCACGACATGGCCGAGAACATCTTCCACTTCGTGCTGGCCAGGCCTGAAGGGGCAGGCCCTGGTACCAAGGGACTCTCCATGTTCCTCGTGCCGAAGTTCCTCGTCGGTCCTGACGGCTCTCCCGGCGAGCGGAACGGGGTTTACGCGACGAACGTCGAGCACAAGATGGGCCTCAAGGCCTCGACCACCTGCGAGATGACGTTCGGCGCTGAGCACCCGGCGATCGGCACGCTGGTCGGCGGCGTGCATGACGGCATCAAGCAGATGTTCATGATCATCGAGTACGCGCGGATGATGGTCGGCACGAAGGCGATCGCGACCCTGTCCACCGGGTACCTCAACGCCTTTGACTACGCGAAGAACCGGGTTCAGGGCGGCGAGCTCAGCCAGATGACCAACAAGACCGCGCCCAGGGTCACGATCACGCATCACCCGGACGTGCGCCGCATCCTTTTGATGCAGAAGGCCTACGCAGAGGGCATGCGGGCGCTGGTGCAGTACACGGCGACCTTCCAGGACGACGAGCAACTCGCCCAGGCAGCAGGCGGGCACGACGAGCAGGCGATCGCGATGAATGACCTCCTGCTTCCCCTGGTCAAGGGCGTGGGGTCGGAGCGTGCCTACGAGATGCTGACGCTTGCGCTGCAGACTTTCGGCGGGTCTGGATACCTGCAGGACTACCCGCTCGAGCAGTACGTCAGAGACGCCAAGATCGACAGTCTCTATGAGGGCACGACCGCGATCCAGGGCATGGACCTGTACTTCCGCAAGATCGTGAGGGACCAGGGCTCGGCGCTTGGCTCGCTGCTCGGCTCGGTCAGGGCCACCGCGGCGGCGGAGTCGGGCAATGGGCGGCTCAAGCAGGAGCGGGCGGCGCTTGGCCGGGCTGCGGACAACGTCGAAGCCATGGTCAGCGCGATGAACGGGTACCTGCTGGCCAGCATGGAGCGAGCTGAGGAGATCAACAAGGTCGGGCTCAACACGACCAGGTTGCTGCTCGCGCTCGGTGACCTGGTCATCGGGTGGCTGCTCGTGCGGCAGGCGGAGATCGCCACTGCGGCGCTTGATGACGGTGCATCGGGGTCCGACTCCGACTTCTACCAGGGGAAGGTCGCCGCAGCGAGATTCTTCGCGGCGACGGTCCTGCCCAGGCTGAGCACCGAGCGGGAGATCGCCGAGTCGACCACCGATGAGCTGATGAACCTGCCAGAGGCAGCGTTCTAGGCTCCCTTCTAGGTCCCTGGATCTGGGGTTTGAGGGTGAAATGTGCCCTCAAACCCCAGATCCAGGGGATCAGTACGGACCGGGCGCTCAGGACCAGGCGAGCATGCGGAGTGGGTCGGCCAGCATGGCGCCGACTTCGCGCAGCACGGCCGAGCCTGTGGCGCCGTCGATGATGCGGTGGTCGAAGGACAGGGCGAGCGTGCAGACCTTGCGGACGGCTAGTTCGCCTTCCACGACCCAGGGTGCGTCCTTGACCTGGCCGAAGGCCAGGATCGCCGCTTCGCCAGGCGTGATGATCGGCGTGCCGGTGTCCACGCCGAAGACGCCGACGTTGGTGATCGTGATCGTGCCGCCTGAGAGGTCGGCCGGGCTGGACTTGCCGGTCCTCGCGGCTTCTGTCAGCTCACCGATCGCCCGGCCGAGGCCGGGCAGGGTCATCGAGTGCGCCTCCTTGATCGTCGGCACGACAAGCCCGCGCTCGGTAGCGGCGGCGATGCCGAGATTCACGTAGCGGCGTACCACGATCTCCTGTGCGGCTTCGTCCCAGGAGGAATTGATCAGCGGGTTCCTGGCCGTCGCGATCAGGAGGGCCTTGGCCACCAGCAAGAGGGGCGAGACCCTGACGCCTTCGAAGTCGGGCAACTGCCTGAGGCTGGACGTCGCCTTCATGGTCTCGGTCATGTCGATCTGCAGGAACTCGGTGACGTGCGGAGCGGTGAACGCGCTGGACACCATCGCGGCCGCCATGTGCTTCCGCACGCCCCTGATCGGGATGCGTTCTTCTCTGGGCATGGCGCTGAGCCGCGCGGCCGGCGCCAGGCTTACCTGTGGCAGCAGGTCATCGGCAGGGGACGCGACCGCGGCCCGTACGTCTTCCCTGGTGATCTTGCCGCCTCCGCCGGTCCCTGTGACCTGGGCGAGGTCAATGCCGAGGTCCTTGGCCAGCTTGCGTACGGGCGGCTTGGCCAGCACCTTGGCGGCCCGCCCGTGGCCCGCCGGCGCGGAGGGCGCGACAGGGGCGGAGGGCGCGGCCGGGGCGGCAAGCGCTGCGGGCACCGCGGACGCGGCGGGAGTTGCGGGCTTCCTTGGCCGCCGGGTCGTGGAACTGAGCTTGACCCCGTACCCGACAAGCACAGCCTGCCGCTCCGGCTTGGGGGTCAGCGTGCCGTGCATGCCAGGCTCCACACCGCCCTCGATCGGCTCCGCAGGAGCGGCGGGCTCCGCAGGAGCGGCAGGCTCCGCTGCTTCCTGCGCGATTTCGCCCGACCCCACCTGGACGGCGATGATCGGCGTGCCCACGTCCGCCGTCTCGCCTTCTGCTACGAGCAGGCGGTTGACCACACCCGCGTACGGGCTAGGCAGTTCGACGAGCGCCTTAGCCGTCTCGATCTCGACGATGATCTGGTTTACCGCGATCTCGTCTCCTGGCTGAACGTGCCACTTGACGATGTCCGCCTCGGTCAGGCCCTCGCCGACGTCGGGGAGCTTGAAGTTCTTCAGCTCTGCCATGAGGGCCTCTCAGTAAGCGAGGGATCGGTCGACGGCGTCGAGCACCCGGTCCAGGTCGGGCAGGTAGTACTCCTCCATCCGCGACGGCGGGTAAGGCGTGGAGAACCCGCCTACCCGCAGTACGGGTGCTTCAAGCGAGTAGAAGCACTCTTCAGTGATCCTGGCGGCGATTTCGGCGCCGAGGCCGCCGGTGACCGGGGCCTCGTGCACGATCACGCACCTGCCGGTCTTGCGCACCGACGCGAAGATCGTGTGCAGGTCAAGCGGTGACAGCGAACGCAGGTCAATCACCTCGACCGAGGTGTCCTCGCCGGCGGCCGCGGCGGCCGACTCGATGCAGGTACGTACCATCGGGCCGTAGCAGAGCAAGGTCAAGTCGTCGCCGGTGACCAGTGTCCTCGCCGAGTCGATGGCGGGCGCTGCGGCCAGCCCGCCTGCCGTGTCGACCTCGCTCTTGTCCCAGTAGCGCCGCTTGGGCTCGAAGAAGATCACCGGGTCGTCGCAGATCACCGCCTGCTGGATCATCGCGTAGGCGTCGGCGGGGTCGCCGCACGCGACGACCCTGAGCCCGGACGTGTGCACGAACAGCACCTCAGGCGATTCGCTGTGGTGCTCGACCGCGCCTATTCCGCCGCCGAAAGGAATCCGCACGACGACGGGCAGCTTGACGTTCCCGAGCGACCGGTAAGCCATTTTGGCTAGCTGCGAGACGATCTGATCGAAGGCGGGATACACGAAACCGTCGAACTGAATCTCGCAGACCGGACGGTAACCGCGAAGTGCCAGCCCGATCGCGGTGCCGACGATGCCGGACTCGGCCAGCGGGGTGTCGATGACCCGGTCTTCACCGAAGTCCTTCTGCAGCCCGTCGGTCACCCGGAAGACGCCGCCGAGCTTTCCGACGTCCTCGCCCATGATGAGTACCTTGGGGTCGTCCTCCATCGCCTTGCGCAGGCCCTCATTCAGTGCCCGCGAGAGCGTCAGCGTGGTCATCGCCCTCCCTCCTGCGCGAAAGAGGCCAGGTATTCAGTGAGTTGCTCCCGCTCCGCCGCGAGCAGCGCGGTTGGCTCGCGGTAGATGAAGTCGAACATCGTGATCGGGTCGCGGTCGGGCATCTCCAGGCAAGCCGCGCGTACCCTGCTGCCGACCGCGTCGGCCTCAGCGCCAATCTCGGTGAAGAAGTCTTCCTTCGCCATTCCCGAACGGATCAGGTACTGCTTGACCCGCTCGATCGGGTCCTTGAGCTTCCATGACTCCAGTTCAGCTGACAGCCGGTACCTCGTCGGATCGTCGGTTGTCGTGTGAGCGCCCATCCGGTACGTGTAGGCCTCGATAAGCGTGGGGCCCTGGCCCTCGCGGGCGGCCTGCATAGCCTGGCGCGTGACAGCGAGGCAGGCGAACACGTCGTTACCGTCGACTCGCAGCCCAGGGAACCCGAACCCCTGCGCCCGCAGGTAAAGGGGGATCCTGGTCTGCCTGTCGAGCGGCTCGGAGATCGCCCACTGGTTGTTCTGGCAGAAGAACACGATCGGCGCGTTGTTTACCGAAGCGAAGATGAAGGCCTCGTTGACGTCGCCCTGACTGGTCGCGCCGTCGCCGAAGTAGGCGATCACCGCCTCGCCGTCCTCGCCCACGGCGCCATCACGCTGGATGCCCATCGCGTAGCCGGTGGCGTGCAGTGTCTGCGCCCCGATAACTATCGTGTAGAGGTGAAAATTGTGGGCCTTCGGATCCCAGCCGCCGTGGCTGACGCCACGGAATAGCTCGAGCAGCTTGGCCGGGTCAAGGCCACGGCACCAGGCCACGCCGTGCTCACGGTAGGTAGGAAAGGCCATGTCGCGCGGCTCTAGCGCCCGGCCAGAGCCGACCTGCGCCGCCTCCTGGCCGAGCAGTGACGCCCAGATCCCCAGCTCGCCCTGACGCTGCAGTGCAATGGCCTCGAAATCGATTCTGCGGACCAGAACCAGGTCCCTGTACAGCGCTTTGATCTCTTCAGGCGACAGTTCGAGCGGGTAGTCGGGGTGCTCGACGCGCTCGCCTTCTGGGGTGAGGAGCTGTATCAGCTCCGGCCGAAGATCCGGTCCATCGTGATGACGGGGTCGGGAGGCAGCCTGCCCGGCAGCGTTGACGGCCACGTGCCACTCCTTGCCTTGCTAGTTGGTTGTCGCGCGCTTTGGTTGTCCCGCAGTGACAGTACTCGGCAATGCGCGTGCTTGGTCAAGTGGTCCGTTCGCGTACTCTCCGTGAGGTGACGAAGATTGTTGTCGACGTGATGCTGAAGCAAGAGATCCACGATCCGCAAGGCGAA
This sequence comes from Streptosporangiaceae bacterium, assembly GCA_035509195.1. GTDB lineage: Bacteria > Actinomycetota > Actinomycetes > Streptosporangiales > Streptosporangiaceae > Chersky-822. Next base: position 30,148 of record DATJLT010000035.1, read on the forward strand.
GCGATCGTGGGCGCCTGTCATCGGCTCGGGTTCACGGGAGTCCGTTCTGTACGTCAGGGCAAGCGCTTCGAGGTCGAGTTCGACGAGGACGCCGGCGCCGAGGCCAAGGCGGCCGAGCTAGCCGCCGAACTGCTCGCCAACCCGGTCATAGAGGAATTTTCTGTCGAGCCGATCCGCTGAAATATCTACGGCGGCAATCCTTTGTTGACCTGGAAGAACGCTACTGTTCGTCCGAAGATCGCCCGAGTTTATGATTACCAGGGCTCAGCGAGGGAAACGCTCACAATAGCTGGAGTAGACCGCTAGCCAGAGGGATCGCGGGAGCGAATGCGTACGCGGGCGTTGCACACGCAGGGGCCGGGACGGGATGTCCGGTTCTGTCTGGTGTTCCCGCGCGAATCGCTCAGCATTCCCGTAATGCGCCGCGTGCTTGGCGACACGCTTGACCGGCTCGGCGTGGACGAGGAATCCGTTTCCGATCTGCTTCTCGCTGTCACAGAGGCTTGCACGAACGTGCTGAGGCACGCCGGGCCTGGCCGCCGGTATGAGGTCGTGGTCAAGGTCGGCAGGAACCGTTGCGTACTCCAGGTACTCGATAACGGCAGGGGCCTTGACGCCAGCAGGCTGCGGGCAGCCAGGCGGTCACGCCTGCGCAGGCCGCCCGCGGTGGGGCCGGTTTCGCTTGCCGTGCCTTTGCTGCGCCGCCGTGCCGGAGAAGTCGACATCGCGCAGCTACCTGAGTCTGGCCGGGGACTGGCGATCATGCAGGCTTGCGTGGATGATGTGAGCCTGCGCAGCGGACGAGGGCAGGGCACGGTCGTGCAGCTACGCAAGCGCATTGAGCTGAGAGACGACGCGCCGCTTGCCACGCTGGGGAGCTGGGCACTTAAGGACGCCGGCTAAGGGGGGACAGAGTCCGGGGGCTGGGGAGCGACCCGGGCTCAGGTAGCCTGCGATCATGCCGCTTACGTACCAGCCGCCTGTTCGCTAACGATGGCACGCAAGATCGGAATCATCACCTTTCCAGGCTCGCTCGACGACGCGGACGCTGCCCGTGCGGTCCGCCTGGCAGGCGGCACCCCCGTGCCGCTGTGGCACGCCGATCGCGACCTGCGAGGCGTTTCCGCCGTGATCTTGCCTGGCGGCTTCTCCTACGGCGACTACCTGCGGTGCGGCGCGATCGCCGCGCACAGTCCGTTGATGGCCGAGCTGATACCGGCCGCGAGAGCTGGCCTGCCTGTGCTCGGCATCTGCAACGGGTTCCAGATCCTCTGCGAGGCCCACTTGCTCCCAGGCGCGCTGACTCGCAACGAGCGGCTGCGGTTCATCAACAGGGAGGTCACGATCAAGATCGAGAACTGCGGCACTCCCTGGACGCTCAATTTGGCGGAGAATGAAGAAGTTACCTTGGTGCTGAAGAGCGGCGAGGGGGCGTACGTCGCCGACGCGGCCACGATAAAGGCACTTGAGTCGGCCGGGCGCGTCGTGGCGCGATATGCCGGCGGTGCTCCCAACGGCTCGCTCGACTCGATCGCGGGGATCGCGAACGAAGCGGGCAACGTCGTCGGGCTCATGCCCCATCCCGAGCACGCCGTCGAGGCGCTGACCGGCGCGGGCACCGGCGGGCGGGGCTTCTTCGAGTCGATCATGACCGCGGTGTTCACCGCATGACCGACACCGTGGAAAACGCGCGGGCGACGCCCGCGATGCGGCAGCCGCATGCCGCGCTCGGCCTCACCGACGAAGAGTATGAGCGCATCGCCAGCCATCTTGGCCGCCGCCCCACCGAGTCCGAGCTTGCGATCTACTCGGTGATGTGGAGCGAGCACTGCTCGTACAAGTCGTCAAGAAAATACCTGCGGCAGTTCGGGGAGAAGGCGCCGCCTTCAGCCGCGTTGCTCGCGGGGATCGGGCAGAACGCCGGCGTGGTCGACATCGGACAGGGCTACGCGGTCACCTTCAAGATCGAGTCCCACAATCACCCGTCCTACGTAGAGCCGTTCCAGGGCGCGGCGACCGGCGTGGGCGGGATCGTGCGCGACATCCTGGCGATGGGTGCGAGGCCGGTGGCGATACTTGACTCCCTTCGCTTCGGCCCTGCTGACGCGCCTGACACCCGGCGGGTACTGCCAGGGGTGGTGGCAGGGATCTCGTTCTACGGCAACTGCCTCGGGTTGCCCAACATCGGCGGCGAGCTGGTCTTCGACCCTTGCTACTCGGGAAACCCGCTGGTCAATGCCCTGTGCGTCGGCGTTATGCGGCACAGCGACCTGAAGCTAGCCAAGGCGAAGGGCCCGGGCAACAGGGTAGTGCTTTTCGGCTCTCCGACCGGCCCTGACGGCATCGGCGGCGCCTCAGTGCTGGCCAGCGCGTCGTTCGGGGCGGGCTCAGAAAGTGCCAAGCGGCCGAATGTGCAGGTTGGCGACCCGTTCATGGAAAAACTCCTGATCGAGTGCTGTCTCGAACTCTACGCCGAGGGCGTGGTCGTCGCGATCGGGGACCTGGGCGCGGCCGGCATCGCCTGCGCGACGACCGAGCTTGCTGCCGCCGGAGGCACGGGCATGGCGGTGACGCTAGATCACGTGCCGCTGCGCGATCGCGGCCTCGGGCCTGCCGCGATCTTGATGAGCGAGTCACAGGAACTCATGATGGCAATCGCCGAGCCCGCCAGCCTGCCGAGGTTCATGGAGATCTGCGCCAAGTGGGACGTACCCGCGACCGTCATCGGCGAAGTCACGAGCACGGGCACGCTCGACATCACCTGGCAAGGCGTGAAGGTAGCTGAGCTGCCGCCGCAGACCGCGGCGGAAGGCCCGCTCTACGATCGCCCCGCGCGCCGCCCGGCCAGCCAGGACAAGCTGAGGCTCGACCTGCCGCACCTTCCTGCGGCGCCTGGCGGCGACCAGCTCAGAGCCGACCTGCTTGCCCTGACCGGCTCTCCGGCAGCGGCCGCGAAGAACTGGGTGACCGAGCAGTACGACCGCTACGTGCGCGGCAACACGGTCCTCGCGATGCCACACGACGCGGGAGTGCTGCGGATCGATGAGGAGTCCTTCCTCGGCATCGCGATCGCCACCGACGGCAACGGCCGTTACTGCCTGCTCGACCCCTACGCTGGCACGCAGCTCGCGTTGTCCGAGGCGTACCGTAACGTGGCCGTGACTGGTGCCGTGCCGCTGGCGGTGACGAACTGCCTGAACTTCGGCTCCCCTGAGGACCCGGCCGTCATGTGGCAGTTCGCCGAGTCTGTACGCGGTCTCGCCGACGCCTGCCAGGCTCTTGGCGTGCCTGTGACCGGCGGTAACGTGAGCTTCTACAACCAGACGGGTACCCAGGCCATTCATCCGACCCCGGTCGTTGGCGTTCTCGGCGTGCTCGCCGACGTGCGACGCAGGCTGCCAAGCGGGTTCGCCGCCCCTGGCGAGACGATCATGCTGCTCGGTAACACCCGCGCGGAGTTCGGCGGTTCGCTATGGACCTTTTTCTGCCAAGGGCACCTCGGCGGACTGCCGCCGGAAGCTGACCTGCCAGGGGAGCAGCGCCTGGCCTCGGTGCTGGCCGGCTCCGCTGAAGCCGGACTGCTCAGCAGTGCTCACGACCTGTCTGACGGCGGACTGGCGATCGCGCTCGCGGAAAGCTGCCTATCGGGGAATGCTGGCTGCTCCGTGGTATTGCCAGGGGAAGCGTTCACGATGCTGTTCAGCGAGTCGGCGGCCCGCGCGATCGTGTCGGTGCGGACCGGAGCGGAGTCACGGTTCGCTGACCTGTGCGCGGATCGCGGCGTGCCCGCCGTCGTGCTCGGCACGACCGGCGGTGATGAACTCGACGTCAGCGGCCAGTTCACGGTGCCGCTCAGCGAACTTCGCGCCGTGCACGAGCGCACGCTACCCGAGCTTTTCGACTGACCTTCGTGTCAGGCGCTCCACCACAGGGCGATCTCCTGCGTTTTCGTGAGGGCCTTGCCGCAGGTCGCGAGTTTTGCCGGGCCTGGCCTCCTTGGCGCGGTCAGGCAGGCACCGGTCTTGGCGTTCGCGTATTGCGAGATCGTCTGCCCGAGCATGACCTTCGAGTGCAAGGTCCGCCAGCGCTGTGCCAGGCCCAGGTTGCAGTGGGTGAGCTGCAACTGGTCGCCCTGCGGGCTGAGGCATTTGCCGTTCGGCACGTAAATGAAGATTTCCGATCCGTCGCTCATCTGGTCCGCCGTCCACTGCGGCGTGCCGGAAGTTATTTCCTTCACCGGTATGCCGACGAAATCCACCGAGGAGCCGTTCATGGTGAGCATGAGAGGGTGACCGTGAGGATTGCCCCGCGACGGATCGCCGTCGTCGTAGGGTCCGAAGTCGATTACGCCGACCGTCTGCATCGAGACGACCTTCCCGGAAAGCGCTGGCCGTTTGTCCTGGCCGGCGGCCTTGCCAGGTGCGTGACCGTGGGTGCCGAGGTACACCGCGAGCACGCCGCCCGCGAGCACGACGACCACGGCGACGCCGGCCAGCCTAGGGGCCCATGACCCCTTGGCCCGCCCAGGCGACGGCGCGTAGGTACCCGGCATAGCGCGAGATTATCCCGCCAATCTGGAGCGCAAGAGAGCACTGCGAGAAAATACGTACATGCCCGCAAGGAAGCTCGATCCGCGCCGTCTGCTAGCCGGGCTCGATGCCCAGCGAGCCGAGCTTGGCCTGCCTCCCTGGGCGGGCTCGCTGGCGATCGGCTCGCTAGGCGCGGCCTGCACGCAAGCCGTACTCGCCGCGGCCGACGCGGGTAAGGAACCGCTACGTGAGGCGCTGCGTGGCGCTGTCCTTTACACGCTGGACGAATTGTCGAGGCTGGCGCCGGGCCGCGCGGTCGAGGTGCGGGTGCCCCCGTTCGGCGCGGTGCAGGCCGTGGAAGGTCCAAGGCACACCAGGGGCACTCCCGCGAACGTTGTCGAGATCGACCCGCTTAGCTGGGTGCTCATCGCCGCCGGGAGGGTCAAGTGGGCGGCGGCCGTCGGAGGCGGAGCGGTAAAGGCCAGCGGGCCGAGGTCCGACCTGTCCGGATACCTTCCTCTGGCATGCACGTAGACTTGCCTGGTGATTCAGCCTGACGGCCGCCTGACCCACGATCTGGACCAAGCTGACCGCCCGCCGAAGGACGCTTGCGGTGTTTTCGGCGTCTGGAGTCATGGCGAGGAAGTCGCCAAGCTGGCTTACTTCGGGCTCTACGCCTTGCAGCACCGTGGCCAGGAGTCCGCGGGAATCGCCGTCAGCGATGGCACGCGGATCATGGTGTTCAAGGACATGGGCCTGGTCGCCCAGGTATTCAACGAGACCGTGCTCGAGACGCTGCGCGGTTACATCGCGGTCGGTCACTGCCGGTATTCGACAACAGGTTCCTCTGTCTGGGAGAACGCGCAGCCGACGTTCCGCGCGACGCCGTCAGCGAGCCTGGCCCTCAGCCACAACGGGAACCTCATTAACACCCGCGAACTCGCCGCCCTGGCCGGAGACAGTCGCGGGCAGCGGGACGCCACTTCTGATACCGAGGTGCTGACCTCGCTGTTCGTTTCGCCGCTAGCCGGCGGCGCAGACGTAGAACCGCACAGCATCGAGAGGAACGCGCTCGCCGCGCTGCCGCTCGTGCAGGGGGCGTTCTCGCTCGTCTTCGCCGACGAGAAGACCCTGTACGCGGCTCGTGACAGACACGGGTTCCGGCCGCTCGTGCTCGGGCGGCTGCCGAGAGGCTGGGTAGTGGCCAGTGAGACCGCCGCACTTGACATCGTCGGCGCGACCATGGTCAGGGAGATCGAGCCTGGCGAGCTGATCTCCGTGGACGAGCGCGGCGTCAGGTCGCACCGGTTCGCCGAGGCGCAGCCGAAGGGCTGTCTCTTCGAGTACGTGTACCTGGCCAGGCCAGATACCACGATCAGCGGCCGTGGCTTGCAGGCGACCAGGGTCGAGGTCGGCCAGCGGCTCGCGGCCGAGCATCCGGTGGAGGCCGACCTGGTCATTCCGGTGCCAGAGTCAGGCACGCCCGCCGCCATCGGGTACGCGCAGGGCAGCGGGATCAGGTACGCGCAAGGGCTGGTCAAGAACAGCTACGTGGGCAGGACCTTCATCCAGCCGAGCCAGACGATCAGGGAACGAGGGATCAGGCTCAAGCTGAACCCGCTCCGTGATGTGATCGCCGGCCAGCGGCTCGTCGTCGTTGACGACTCGATCGTCCGCGGTAACACGCAACGGGCCATCGTGGCCATGCTGCGCGAGGCGGGCGCCGCTGAGGTGCACGTGCGGATCTCGAGTCCGCCGGTGAGCTGGCCGTGCTTTTTCGGCATCGACTTCGCGACCAGGGCCGAGCTGATCGCGGGCAGCCTGCCAGTCGAGGCGATCAGGGAGTCGATCGGAGCCGACTCGCTCGGCTTCGTATCGCTCAAAGGGCTGATCGACGCCACCACACTGCCTTCTGACCGGCTGTGCCATGCCTGCTTCGACGGCGACTACCCGATGGCGGTCGCCGAGTCTGAGCAAGGCAAATACCTGCTAGAAGGCGTTGTAGCCGGTCCAGCTACCGGGAGCGCAGCTGGACCACCGCATCACAGCTAGCTACGGCTAACGACCGTTGGACTCGTCGTCCTCGTCCTCGTCGTCATCTTCGTAGTAATCATCGTCGGCATCATCGTCGTCAGGCCCGTAACGGTCGTCGCCGTCCGCGTATGCGTCGCGCCCGCCGGTGTCCCGCTGATCCCTGCCGACGCCCAGCTCTGCCCGCAGCCGGTCAAGGTCAGTGCCGCCACCGCTGTACTTCAGCTGACGGGCCACCTTCACCTGCTTGGCCTTGGCTCGGCCGCGCCCCATTGGCTCGACCCCCTTGAACGTACGGAACCTGCCAGGTTCCTAGTCATCGCGTTTGATGCCTACAGAATCACTCATCCGACAGTCGTCGGATTTTTCGCACGTCAGACTCGCCGCTGCAGTCCCAGCGCATGGCCCGCAGCCTGGCTAGTGCCTCCGTACATAGACAACCGTACCTGTTTTGGGCGGCTCGCGCTTCCGGCGGTGCCCGCCTGATCCGCTGACCGTCCGCCGAGAGCTAGCCTTCAGGCTCCTGGCAGCCTATCTTGAACCATCGATCAGCTTAGTCAGGCACGGGCTAACTGGCCAGCCAGATACCCCTCAGTCGCCCTATTTCCGACATTCGGCGCTCGGCCAGACGGTCCGCCGCCACGGCCGGCGGTATGCCCTCGGAGTCCGCGATCCGAAGGATCTTACTTGTCGTATCGAAAATCCGCTCGGTCCGCTGCTTTGCTCGCTCGAAGCTGAATCCTGAGAGCTCGTCAGCGACCTGAATGACACCTCCGGCGTTGACGAGGTAGTCGGGTGCGTACAAGACACCGTGCTCGATGAGGAGTTTCTCGACGCCTGGGTGGGCAAGCTGGTTGTTCGCGCCGCCGCAGACGATCCTGGCCCGAAGGGTCGCGACCGTACGGTCATCAAGCGATCCGCCGAGGGCGCACGGTGAGTAAACGTCAAGTTCGGCCGAGATCAGCTCCTCACGGCTCTCGGCCGCCCTGACGTCCGGATGGCGCGCGATGACCCGGCGCACAGCGTCGCCGCTGACGTCGTAGACGGTCACGATGGCGCCGTCGGCGATGAGGTGCCCGGTGAGATGACTGCCGACCTTGCCGACCCCCTCGACGGCAACCGCGCGGCCGGCGAGGCTGGGCGTTCCCCAGACGTGCTCAGCGGCGGCCCGCATACCTTGGAAGACGCCGAGCGCGGTCAGGACGGAAGAATCACCCGCGCCCCCGTGTGACTCGGTGCGGCCGGTGACGAACCGGCACTCCCTGCTGATGATGTCCATGTCTTCGCTGTAGGTGCCGACGTCGCAGGCGGTGACGTAGCGACCGCCCAGGGACTCGACGAACCGGCCGTAAGCCCGCAGCAGGGCCTCGGACTTGATCTTGGCAGGGTCCCCGATGATCACGGCCTTGCCTCCGCCATGATCCAGGCCGGCCAGGGCGTTCTTATAAGCCATCGCCCTGGAAAGGTTCAGCGCGTCGGCTACTGCCGCGTCGTGGCTCGGATAGGGATAGAACCTCGTTCCGCCAAGCGCCGGGCCTAGTTGCGTGGAGTAGATCGCGATGATCGCCCGCAGGCCGGCGGCCGCGTCATTGCAGAAGACAACTTGCTCGTGTGAGGAACTCGCCAGCTCCATGGCAGCAACTCCCGTATTCACGCTCCGTGTCCTCGTTGACCCGGAGATCCACCAGCCAAGACTAATTGCTACTACGGCAAGAGGAGTATTGAGGACGCCGAACGCATGAAGCCGCCGCTGCGGGGCAAATACCTCGTGAGAGAGCATGCCGTAGAACTGCGGAGGATTATCCCGGCGCTGCCGATAGCTGAGGCGTGCAGGGGTGCTCCGCTACCCAGGGGGGTACCGCGACGGCAGGCATGCAGCTGCACTGCGCTCATAAGTGATCACGGTGCGTCACTTATAGTGACCAGGAGGTGAGCGGCGATCGAGTCTGACAGCTTCAGGCTCCTATCAGCACAAGACCCGGCTAGGCGGACCTTCGCCTGAGGCGTTCCCTGAAGGCTGCTTGTCGGTTCGAGTTCAACCGAACGGCTACGGCCAGTAGTCAGCAGGAGGCGGACATGACTTTTCCGAATCCGCCCGTTGCGACGATGCGTGTCTGTAGGATCACGCAACGTGACGCAGCTCAACGGGGGCAACGGGGACACGTCAAAAACTTCTGCTCCTGGTGGTCGCTTTGTCACCGCTGGTGATGGCAATATGGTAAGAGAAGACCATATAGGACATCCACGGCAGGCTCCGAATGGAGCCAGGGAAATACAACAGACGCAGGATCTCAATGTGGGTCCAGGAGGAGAGGCCGTCAAAATGTCTGCACGTACCCCAGAGGCCGAGCCGCTGCTTACGCCGGCCGAGGTGGCAACCATGTTCCGGGTTGACCCGAAGACGGTCACCCGCTGGGCGAAGGCCGGAAAACTGACGTCCATCAGGACGCTGGGCGGCCATCGTCGCTACCGCGAAACGGAGGTTCGTGCCCTGCTCGCGGGCATTCCGCAGCAGCGCTCGGAGTAGCGCGCGCGCTCGCCTGACACCCGGATGAACGGGGCAGGCGCGCGTCGGCGCATGCTTAGCGCGGCTTAGCGCAAAGACAGGGGGGATCGGCTCCGGCGGTGCTCGCCGAATGGGGCTGGCCGAATGGTGCGGGGGAGCGCCGAAGGCCAGGCACCGGGAGTCAGATTATGCGCAGAGCGGTGGCGCTCTGGGTTGGCGACCTGGCGATATCGCCGGGGTCGATCCGCCGCCAGATTCATGATCGGTTGCGCTCAGCGGTGGCCCAGCTAGCTTGCTGCGGCCGGGCCGCTATCTCACTCATCGCAGTAGCGTTGCAACTTTAAGTAATCACCCCTGCTTGAACCTGTCGCCGGACCATACTTGTCGCGGCAACGACAGGGGCTTGTGCGACGTGCTACGCGCGGGGGTCCGCTAGCTGGCGGACTGCGTGCCGTCGCGGTGAAGGAGGGGCCGCCATGCGCGATCCAGACTTGGTGTTCAGGGCACAGCTAGCGGCGGCCGCGCTTGAGGGCGCGTGGCACCGCTGGCGCGTCGTGCACGGCCTCACCGCGGATCCGACGCCGACCGTCTCCAGCTACGTTGGGTACTCACTGGAAGAGCCATGGGGGCAGCCGAGAGTTGTTTTCGGGCTAGCCGCGGAGGACGCCGAGCAACTCGCCACGATGCTTGAGCGGCATGACTGCGTCGGACCGGTCTACGCGGCGGTGGCCACCTCGCCTGGTGCGCGTGAATCAGGGCCAGGTAACGGCGTCCTCGGGCGGTTCGCGCCGTTGCCCGTGCCACGGCAGTCCCCCGGTACGGGCTCCGACCTGCCGGGCGCGAGCCAGAGCTGGACCGAGCGATGGGCGCGGGAACGGTTCGTTGACCTGTCAGGCAGCCGGCCGGATGACGGGGAAGTAGCCGGCCTCGGCGAGCCCGTGTTCCGCCAGGCGGCGGCCGCCATGCAAGAAGCCGCCGAGGCCAGGCTGCGTGCTGAGCGTGGCGAGGGAACCGCCGATGATGAAGCGCAGGAGCCCGCCGGCGCGGTACCAGGAAACCTTGCTCAGGCCGCGACCGCCGCACGGGCAGAAGCGGAGGCCAGGATCAGGGCGGCGCTTGAAGAGAACCGCAGGCAGGCCCCGCCCGAGCAGCCGCTTCAGCCGAGCCAGCATTCCGAGTTGCCCGCCGATGCCTTCGCGCCCGGCCGGCCAGGACCGGTCATCCACGCCACAGATGTACTTGAGCCCCTGCCAAGCCCGGACTCGGTTCGCGCGGTCGAGGTAACGAGGCCGATCGACTTGACCGGCGGCTTCGGAGACCGGCAGGGAGGCCGGGACACCGCAGAAGGCAGGGGAACGCCGAGGCACCACCGCCACCCCCGCCGCGACGGCTCCCAGTAAGGGACAGGCCCAGGCCAATCGCAGATCCGGCATCCGGCGCGTTCGGGGGCATTCCGCCGGGGCTTACCGCATCGCTGGCTTCCCGTTGTCGTTCGCGGGCCGGGGCTGGGGACATCGGTGGCTAGTTGATGTGGCTCGAGCAGCATCGCGGGGCCACCATTGCTGTTCGCCGCGGGCCGGGTTACGACGTCGGTGGCTACCTGATGCTGCTGGGGGGCCGGGGCCGGGGCCGGGGCCGGGGCCGGCCGTCCCCGTTGCGCGCTGCCTTATCGGGTTGCGGGAGCGCGGACTCCGTGATGATCTTCGGCGTATGGATCGTGCAGCGGTGCTTGCCGCGTTCAATGAGCAGGTAAGACGGGCCACGGAGCCGGATGGCACCGGGGCCGTCTTCGAGGCGGCCGGTCACGTGGTCAGGCGGATCGCCAGGCCGGGCCATGATGGCTCGGGAGTCAACTGGTCCGACCTTGACGCTGGCAACGCTGACACGGTGATCGCAGAGCAGGTCGCGTTCTTCTGCGCCCGCGGCCAGGAGTTCGAGTGGAAGCTTTACGACTACGACCAGCCGGCCGATCTCGGGCGAAGGCTCGTCGCGGCGGGGTTCGATGCCGAGGAGCCTGAGTCGTTCGTCGTCGCCGAAGCCGAGGCTATCGTCCGCGAGCTCAGCGGGTCGGAGTTGCCTGACGGCGTGCGGATCGAGGAAGTGACCGACCCGGCCGGGGTGGAGACGATGAACTCGGTGTCTGAGCTCGTCTTCGGCGAGGACCGGTCAGAGCTGAGGAACTCCATCTTGGCTCAGCTCGCTGCCGCACCAGAGTTCGTGGGGCTATTTGTCGCTATGGCAGGTGACCTTCCTGTGTCTGCCGCACGGATCGAGTTCCTGCCCCGTACAGAGTTCGCCGGGCTGTGGGGCGGAGGCACGCTGCGCGAGTGGCGCGGCCGCGGCATCTACCGCGCGCTAGTGCGGCGGCGCGCAGAACTCGCGGCCGAGCGTGGGTACAGGTACCTGACCGTGGACGCCTCGCCGGACAGCAGGCCGATACTCGAGCGGCTCGGCTTCACCAGGCTAGCGGTCACGACGCCGTACATCTGGTCGCAGAAGGCGGGCTAGCTGGCCGCTGGCGCGGGCGAGTCGACCGGCGGGACCGTGGACGTGCAGTACATGCAGCGGGTAGCGCCGACCGGGATCTGGCTCAGGCACTCGGGGCAGGCGCGCTCGGTCGCTGCCTTGTTCTTGTTCACCCTGGTCATCACCTTGTCCACCGGGGCGACTATGAGGAAGTACACCACTGCGGCGACGACTGCGAACGAGATCAGCGCGTTGAGGAATGTCCCGTAGAGAAACGTCGAGTGATTGACCGTGAAGCTGAGCTTGCTGAAATCGGGCTTGCCGCCGAAGGCGGCGATCAGCGGGGTGATGAGGTCGGCGACCAGGGCCTGGATTACCGAGTTGAACGCGACTCCGACCACGACGGCTACCGCCAGGTCGACGAGGTTGCCGCGCAGCAAGAACGCCCTGAAGCCCTTCACCATGCCTCCAAGAGGTAACCAGACGGGCACAACCCGCACAAGCTGTGATCCAGGGTGACGCTACCAATCAAAGGCCGCTCCGCGTGCGGAATCAGACCTTGCGAGGAGGGCCGCGGCCAGCGGCCAGGGCTTAAATCAGGTGCGCCGCCAGTCGGCGATCAGCCAGCATGGCGCCCATGTCCTGGTCGCTTACCGACAACGTGGGCGCCTACGTGGCCGCCGCGCGCGTGGCGACCGAAGCGGGTCGCGAGCACGGAACTGGCGCTAGAACGAGGCCAATCCCACAAGCAGCGCGCTAAACCAGCGCCTCGGCTACCGCCCGGTCGAAGACCGTGTGATGATCAGCTTCCGTTACTGAGGCGCCGCACTGCGCAGGAGGAACCCATGACGCCGGTAGAAACTCTCAGCGAGCTTTTCAGCAGCGAAGGCGCGGCCGAGTATCTCGGCGAGCCGGTCACGCAGGCCGAGCACATGCTCCAGGCGGCCGCGCTGGCGGAGCGATCGGGCGCGAGCAGGGAACTCGTCGCGGCCGCGCTCCTGCACGACGTCGGCCATTTCAAGGGCGCGATCAGCGGTGCCGACCTCATGCGCGGCACGGACAACAAGCACAGTGACACTGGCGCGGCCTGGCTCGCGCAGTGGTTCGGCCCTGAGGTCACCGAGCCGGTCAGGCTGCACGTCGCGGCCAAGCGCTACCTCTGCGCCGTCGAGCCCGGGTACTTCGGCAGGCTCTCTGAAGCGAGCGTCTACACGCTGTCTGTGCAGGGCGGCCCGATGAACGAGGAGGAGGCAAGGGAGTTCGCGGCCAGCCCTTACGCCGAGGCCGCCTGCCAGCTGCGCCGCTGGGACGACGAAGCAAAGGACCCCGCCGCCGCCGCGCCTCCGTTCGCGCATTTCGCCCCGGTGCTAGAGGAGTTGCTCAGGGAGCGGTAGTACCCACCCGCCCGTATGAGTCCTCAAGCCTGACCACGTCCTCACGCCAGCCTGGCGGCGCCGTTGACGCCTCAGCGAACACGATGTCAGTCACCGCGGTTACCCGGTGCACTACGTGCGCGGGAAGGTGAATCGTGTCGCCTGGCTCGAATCGCCGCTCGGTCAGGTCGCCGCCGATCGGCCCGTACTGGATCTCCGCGGTACCCGAGATCAGGGAGATCGTTTCTTCTTTGTTGTTGTGGTATTGCAGGCTCAGGGACTGCCCGGCGTTCACATAGATGATCTTGCCGATGTACTCGCCTTCGACCGCCGCGAAGATCTGCTCGTGGCCCCATGGCTTTTCCTGACGCTGAGCCTGATAGACCTCGGCTTGCGGGGCTTGCTGGGTCACTGCGATTCCTCCCGTGATAACGATTCTGAAGGTGTCAGTTCCTTGGCTTACGATCGGCAATTAGCCGACCGGAGGAGGCTACCCTCGCATGATCAGCTACCCGCCAACGGAGACGGGTCAGGCCGCCGACGATTACCACGGTGAACTTATCGCTGACCCTTACAGGTGGCTAGAGACGACGTCCGATCCTCGCACGGCTGCCTGGATCACCGCTCAGAACGAGGTTACCGAGAGTCTCTTGCGCGAGGTACCCGAGCGTGAGGAGATCAGGGGGCGCCTCACCGAACTAGCCAGCTACGCCAGGCACGGTGTGCCTTTCCAGCGCGGCGGCCGCTGGTTCCAGTTCCGCACCGACGGGCGGCAGGACCAGCCGGTCCTCTATGTCTGCGCGGCGCCTGACAGCGCGGGCCGTCCGCTGCTCGACCCGAACTCCCTCTCTGACGACGGAACGGCCGCTGTCAGCGGCGTGGCGGTGAGCGAGGACGGCAAACTGCTTGCTTACTCGATCAGCGTCAGCGGATCTGACTGGCAAACCTGGCGGGTACGCGACACGGACTCTGGTGAAGACCTCGATGACCTTGTCGAGTGGTCGAAGTTCTCGACCGCCGCCTGGCGCGGCGACGGATCCGGCTTCTACTACTACGCGACGGAACGCCCGCCGCCCGGCGTCGAGTACCTGGCGGCCATGGGCCAGCGCCGGATCATGTACCACGAGATCGGCACCAGCCAGCACGAGGACAAGTTCATCTGGTCAAGTCCTCCAGGCACCAACTGGTACAGCGAGGCCCGCGTGACCGACGACGGCCGCTTCCTGGTCATCTCCTCGTTCGTCGGCACCGCTCCGCAGGCAAGGGTCAACGTGCTTGACCTGACCGAGCCGACCGCCGAACTGACACCGCTGATCGGCGACTTCGAATCGATCGCCGACCTGGCGTGGACTAAGGACACCACGTTCTACCTGGTCACGGACTTCGAGGCAGAGCGCAAGCGACTGGTCGCTGTGGAACTGGAAAGGCCAGAGCGCGAAAACTGGACCGAGATCATCGGCGAGACGTCAGACACCTTGCTCTCCGTTTACTGCTTCGGCGGCCGGTTCGCCTGCCACTACCTGCGCGACGCGCGGTCGGTGCTCAAGATCCACGCCATCGATGGCGAGTTCATCGCGGAGATTCCGCTGCCCGGCTACTCCTCGATCGCCGACGCGTGCAGGCTCGGAGAGGGTATCTCAGGACGTCACGACGGCGACGTGGTGCACTTCGGCCTCACGTCATTCGCCGAGTCAGGATCGCTCTGGTCCCACGACCTGCGTACTGGTGACACCAATTTGATGAGGCCGTCGCTCGCCGCGATCGAGCCTGTCGCGTTCATCACTGAGCAGGTGCGGGTCACCTCGGCTGACGGCACCGCCCTGACCATGTTCCTGACCAGGCGCCGCGACCTGCGGCCAACCGGTGACCGGCCCGTTCTGCTCTACGGTTACGGCGGCTTCGACGTGCCGGTCACGCCCTCGTTCAGCTTGCTGCATGCTGGCTGGCTTGACCGCGGAGGCGTGCTTGCCGTGGCGAACTTGCGCGGCGGCGGCGAGTACGGGCGGGCCTGGCACGACGCAGGCCGGCTCGCGGTAAAGCAAAATGTGTTCGACGACTTCTGCGCCTGCGCCAGGTGGCTGGAGAGTTCAGGCTGGTCACGTGCGGACAGGACCGCGATCATCGGCGCCTCAAACGGCGGCCTGCTCGTCGGCGCCTGCCTAACGCAGCATCCTGAATTGTTCGGTGCCTGCGTAGCGAGCGTCGGCGTGCATGACATGCTGCGGTTCCACCTGTTCACGGTGGGACGCGCCTGGGTCGCCGATGTTGGCGATCCAGGTGACCCTGAGCAGTATCGCTGGCTGCGCGCCTACTCGCCGCTGCATAACCTCAGGGCCGGCGAGCACTACCCGGCCACCTTGCTGCTAACAGGCGACCACGACGACCGGGTCGTACCAGGGCATTCGTTCAAGTTCGCGGCGGCACTCCAGGCGGCTCAGGGCGGCGACGCGCCGGTGCTGATCAGAGTGGAAACCTCGGCTGGCCACGGCGCGGGCAAACCAGTAAGCAAGGTGGTAAGCGAATCCGCCGACATACTGGCGTTCCTGCGACTCGCGCTAAGGATTTCCGATCACCAAATAGGCACCCAAGCCGGCTCGACCGGTTAGGTGCGCAAATAGGACGCGCCGTTGAGATCGAGTACGGCGCCGCTCGCCCATTCGGCCTCTGCCGAGGCCAGGTAGAGCACGGCGGCCGCGATCTCACCGGGCTCGGCGACCCGCCCGAACGGGCTCTGTGCCCTGATCTCGTCGCCGCGCGGCGGCTTCAGGTGGTCGTTGGTCATGTCGGTCTCCACGAAGCCAGGCGCCACGGTGGAGACGGCGATGCGGTAAGGAGCCAGCGCGATAGCGAGCGACTGGCCGAACGCGTTAAGGCCGGCCTTGCTCGCGCCGTAGGCAGGCGAATCGGGCTCGCCGCGGAACGCGCCCCGCGATGAGACGTTGATGATCCGGCCGCCGCGTTCCTTCATGTGCTGTACCGCGCACCAGGTGACGTTGGCGGCGCCGGTCAGGTTCACGGCGAGCGTAGCCTGCCACTGCCGCTGCCACTCCGCGTAAGAGACCTCGGCGATCGGGTGTGCCGTGAACACGCCTGCGTTGTTGACGAGCACGTCTATACCGCCGAGCCGCTCAGCCGCCTCGCCGGTCATGACGGCGACGGCGTCGGGGTCGGCGAGGTCAGCCTGGACGACGACGTGACCAGAGCCGGGGAGTTCGGCGGCCAGCTTGGCGGCAAGTTCTGCCGAGTCCCTGTGATGAATCGCGACCCGGTCGCCCGCTTCGGCGAACCGGAGCGCGATCGCGCGGCCGATGCCTCGGGACGCGCCGGTAACCAGTACGGCCCGGCTGGCCTGGCTTTCGCTCATGTCCCTGCGGGGGCCGGGCAGTCGGAAGGTACGACCGGCTTGGGGCCGCGCTTGCCAGGTCTCTTCTCATTGATTGTCTTACCGTGCTTGTTGACTTTCACGGTGACCGGCGGTGGCGTGGTGGTTTCCCAGGTGTGCAGCCTGGCTTCCGCGGTCTGGCACGTGGTGTATTGCTTGCGGATATTGCTGACGAACTGCTGTGCCATCGCGAGGCTTCCCGTGTCGTTTCTGGCTACCTCCTGCGCCGAGGCGGCTGGGATGCCCGAGATGGGGATATCCGTCGGCGTGTAAACCGAGTACAGCCGGTGCCCGAGCACCTTGTCGTTCATGCCGCGGAAGATCGCGACCTTGCCGCCGTTGTTCCCGACGTAGTACTGGTTGTGGATCACCTCGTAACCGATGACGACGGCGACCGCGATGATCAGCACGAAGATTCCGAGCAGGATCGAGATCACTGGCACGCCGCGCCGCCGCCTGCCGCCCCTGAGGTCGTCCTGCCCGCCGTGGCGGCCTCTGGACGCCGCGGCGGCCGCCGGCGGACTGCTGTCAGCCGTGCGGCTTGATTGCGCCTGGCGTGGCGTGGTGCGGGGTTGCGGCCTTTGTGCTGGCTCCTGATCGGGCAGTACCGGCTGCGGGGCGGTCGTCGGCCCGGCGCCCGAGTGCGGGCCGGAATCGCCGTACGCGCCTTGGTCGTTGTGCCCGTCGCGTGCGCCGGGCGGAGTCGCGCCGAACCTGGTCAGGCCGGCGTCCGTGTCAAAGGCTGACCGGCTGAACTGCATGGTCTGCTCATTGCCCGCGCTGGCGGCCGCGCCGGCGAGCACGGGCGCCCTGGTGGCCGCCAGCCTGCTCTCTTCCGTGTCAATGACGTCGGCGACGATGCAGGTGATGTTGTCGGGCCCGCCGCCCCTGATCGCGAGGTCGATGAGCTGGAGCACGGCGTCTGACGGCTCGGGGATGTCGGCAAGCGTCTGCCTGATTTCCTCGTCGCTCACCACGACGGGCAGCCCGTCAGAACACAGCAGGAACCGGTCGCCGAGCTCGGCGGTGAGCACGGAGAGGTCGGGGTCGGCGTCGGTGCGGCCGTCGAGCGCGCGGAGGAGAAGCGACCGCTGGGGATGATTAGCGGCCTCGTCTGGCCTGATCCTGCCCTGATCGATCAGCGCCTGGACGAACGTGTGATCGCGGGTGATCTGGTAAAGGTCGTCGTCCCTCAGCAGGTACGCGCGCGAGTCTCCGATGTGGACGATGGCGGCGGTGGCTCCTGACCAGAGCATCGCGGTCAGGGTCGTCCCCATGCTGCCGACAGCGGGGTCGGCTTCGACGATCGCGCGCAAGTTCTGTTTCGCCTTGGTCACGGCGGCGGCGACGGCGTCAACGAGATCGGATTCGGGCATCGGCCTGGTGTCAAGCGGTGCGACGCTCTTGATCACCGAGGCGCTTGCCACCTCGCCTGCCTCGTATCCGCCCATGCCATCAGCCACTGCGAGCAGGTGCGGCCCCGCGTACGCCGAGTCCTCGTTGCCCTCTCTGAGCACGCCGACGTCGGAGCGGACCGCGTAGCGGAGTGCATATGTCATGTGCGCAGCTCCTGGACGATCTGGCCGGGTCGGGTTACTGTGACCGAGCCTAGATCCTGGCTGATCCAAGTGAGTACCAGCAAGAGGCTAGAACACCAAAGTCACGAACCGGAAATACGGTGCTCGCATGGTATAGGAGTGGCGCCCGGCACTATGCGAGTACCCGGATCAGGCTCGCTGCCAGCCACGCTCACCTGGCCTCCAGCCATGTCATCGGGCCTGATGCTGGCAAAATCCGCCGTTGACGTTAGCATGCTCGCAGGGCGGCCGGCTGCGTAACTCGCAGCCGAACGGTGGGGGCGGATGGAGCGTGAGGCCGGTGAACGATCAGCCAGTGACGCTCAAGGACGTGGCGGCGATGGCAGGCGTTCATCCGGCCACCGTCTCGCGCGCCCTTAATCCGGAGACGAGGCCGCTGGTCAGCGATGAAACCGCGGACCGGATCACGGCCGTGGCCGACTCGCTCGGGTACCGGCCGAACACCGTCGCGCGTAGCCTGCGGACGAGACGCTCGAACACCGTCGGCGTTCTGATACCCGATCTGAATAACCCGCTCTTCCCGCCGATCGTGCGCGGAATAGAAGATCGCCTGGCGGCGGACGGTTACGTGGCGCTGATCGGCAATACCGACGCGGACTACGAGCGTGAGCGACTCGTTTTCCACCTGATGCGGGACCGGCATGTGGACGGTTTCGTATTCGCGACGGCCAGGCTGCGCAGCCCTGTGCTCGATGAGGCGATCGCTGCGGGCATTCCCGTAGTGCTGGTCAACCGGAGCGCGGAAAGCTATGGCCTTCCTTCTGTGTCCGCCGACAATGAGCTCGGCATGTCGCTGGCGGTTGACCACCTGGTCGCGCTCGGGCACCGCAGGATCGCTCACGTGGCCGGGCCGCAGGACATCTCGACCGGGCTGAGCAGGTACCACGGTTTCGTCGAGGCGATGAAAGCGCACGGTCTCGAGGTCGATACCGAGCTCGTGGTCACGGCGAGGGCCTACTCGATCGACGAGGGCGAACGGTGCTGCCTGGCGCTGCTTGAAGCCGGGCATCGTCCGACCGCGATCGCGGCGGCCAACGACATGCTGGCGGTCGGCTGCTACGCCGCGCTTGAGACCGCCGGATGCAGCTGCCCGGCCGACATGTCAGTCGTCGGCTTCAACGACATGCCGTTCATGGACCGGCTCACTCCGGCGCTGACCTCGGTCAGCTTCCCGCATTACGAGCTTGGCAAGGAAGCTGGCCGGCTGATACTCGAACAGATCGCCGGCGCCGAGCGCAGCGCCGCGATGAATTACCTCGCGCCCGAACTCAAGGTCAGGGGATCGACAGCGCCTCCGGCTCAGGCTGCCTCCGGGCTCGGTGCCGAGGCCGACTAGCCACGTCAGGCTAGCGCTCGCGCCATCCAGTCAGCGCCATAGCCTCTGTGCTTGTACGTCACGTTAGCGCAGCCGTGGTTGCCGTCTGGCAGGAGCATCAGCTCGCCGTTCCCCGCGACTTCGCTGCGCAATCGGGCAGCGTCCTGCCAGGGGAAAATCCGGTCTCGCTGCCCGGCGATGATCAGGATCGGCGCGGTGATGCGCGGCCCGGCACCGCTCAGGCTGAGTTCGCAAGCCCGTTGCCTGGCTTGCTCTTCTGAGGTCGACTTCGAGCGGACGGTAAAGGCGGCGCGAGTCAGTTCGGGTAGCTGGTCCCAGATCTCCCCGAGGCAGTAGGGGCCGCACAGGGCGATCGTGCCGCGTACTCTCTCGTCTCCGGCAGCGACGCGAGCGGCGTAATAACCGCCGAGGCTGACTCCCCAGATGCCAACCTTCTTCGCGTCGATGTCAGGAAGCCCGCCGATCGCGTCGATCACCGCCCGGCCAGGTACTTCCCAGTCCGGCCTGATCGCCAGGTCATACTCGGCTTCGCCCTGGCCAGGACCGTCGATTGACAAGGTAGCCAGCCCTCGGCTCAGGAACTCGCGCTCGGTCGGGCGGAACTCCTCCTTAGCCGAGTCAAGCCCTGGGATGAGCACGACGATCGGATGCGGCCCTTGCCCTTCTGGACGGCGCAGGACGCCGGCGATCACGGACCCGTCGAACGGGATCTCGATCCGTTCCCCAGGCGGGTCAAGATACGGCAGCGCTTCGTTGAGGCACCTGACCGCCGCCAGGTGAGCGGCCCTGAGCTGCTCAAGATCGTTGACGAACATGAACTTGGCGAAGTGGTAGTAGACCGCCGCCTGCGCCAGGTGCGCGCCCGCAGACCTGGTACGGCCCTCATCGAGGGCGGCCCGGCCGAGTTCCTCGTGTCTCGCGCCTTCCTCGCACCACTTGGCGCACCAGTCATCCCATCGTTCGATGCCAGCGGTCACCTTCACGAAGTCGCTGAAGTCGATCCCGTTCGCGACAAACCTCGGCGCCCAGTGACCAATGGCCGCCGATACTCGGGCATCTGCCATAACCGACAGCATTGCACGCGTTTGCAAGACCCGGCAGACCCGGATTTCCATTGGGGTCCCGCCCGGCGGGCCAGCCGACCCGGTCCGGCCAGCAGCATCAAGTAGCCACCGATGCTGTCCGCCCCGATCCGGCTACAGCATCAGAGCTCCATCGATGTCACCGGGACGGCATCAGGTGGCCATCGTTGTCGCCGGATCCGCCCGGCCAGCAGCAACGCCGGGCCATCGATGCTGCTGGCCCCGGCATTGTTCCCCCGCCGTTTCGGTGCGTGTCCCTATCGCCCGAAATGCCGCGAATTCTCGTGCTAGGCGCAGACCCCGCCGTCACCAGATGGCCCGCTCGGACCCGCCCGGCCAACACCAAACCCCAGATTGATGGGGTCAGCCCGCCCGGACGCGGGCTGGGGTTCGCGGGAGCGGGGGTTCGCGGAGGCGGGGGTTCGCGGAGGCGGGGATTCGCGG
>DATJLT010000036.1:0-18682 GCA_035509195.1 Streptosporangiaceae bacterium
TTGATGCTGGTCTCGAAACCTGTCAGGTAGATGCCGTGCGCAGCGACGTCGAGGTTGCTGAACGTGAGGGCGCCCGTGTCGGAGTTCTCGAAGGCGCCGATGGCGATCGCGATCGTCGGCAGCACCAGGCCGAGAAGCACGTACACGGAGAACGGCACGATGCCGAGCAGCCTGAAGCCTGCGCGGAGCGCGGAGCGGGCCAAGCCGCGGGGCGCGGCCCCGGGATCCATGCGGATGCCCGGGGCCGGCGCCAGTTCGGATTTCGCGGCCATCGAACTAGCCGAGCACTTCCTTGGCCCAATCCTGGGAAACCAGGTCTTCGGCCTTGTTGTACTCGGCCTGGCTCGGGAACGTCAGCGTTCCTGAGGGAGCCGGCGGCAGGGCGTCGTACGCAGCCTTGTTCACCGTGCCGTTAGCGACGAGCGTGGGCAGCTCGATCGGCCTGGCGTAACCCTCCAGCCAGAGGTTCTGACCCTCCGTGCTGTACAGGAATTCCTCCCAGAGACGAGCGGCGGCCGGGTTAGGCGCGTCCTTGTTGATGGCCTGGTCGTAATACGAAGCGAAGGCGGCATCCGACGGGATGACGATCTTGAATCCGGGGATGACGGTCTTCACTTCAGAAGCCAGCAGGTAGTCCCACCAGACCAGGATCGGCGTCGAGCCGTTCTGCACGGTGGTGGGGCCGCCGACGACCGGCTCGAAGTTACCTTCCTTGCGCAGTTTCGCGAAGTAGTCGATGCCGGGCTGAATGTTGCTGAACGAGCCGCCGTTGGCCAGCGCGGCCGCGTAGACGGCAGCGAAGGCGGCGCCTGCTTCCGTCGGGTTGTTGTTGATGGCGATCTGGTTCTTGTAGATCGGCTTGAGCAGGTCCTTGAACGAGGTGGGTGCGACCTTCACCTTCGCCGGGTTGTAGCCGATCGCCACGTAGCCGCCGTAGTCCCCGTACCAGGTGGCATCGGAGGCCTTGGCGCTGGCCGGGATGTTGGCCCAGGTCGCGACCTTGTAGGGAGCGAGGAGGCCTTCCTGGTCACCCTTGATCGCGAACGGGGTGCCCATGTCGAGCACGTCTGGTGCGCGGCTCTGTCCCTTGAGTGAAGTTACGGCGTTGAGCTCGTCCTGGCTTGAGCCCTCGGGGTTGGCGTCAGTGATGTGGATGCCGTACTTGGCGGTGAAGTCCTTCATGATCGTGCCGTAGTTGGCCCAGTTAGAAGGCAGCGTGATGACGTTGAGCTGGCCTTCCTTCTTCGCAGCGGTAATCAGTGCCTTCATGCCGCCGCAGCTGGCCACTGTCACGCAGTTGGCCCAGTTAACGCTTTTGGAGCCGCCGCCGCCCGAGCTGTTCGAGCCGCTGCTGCACCCCGCCGCCAGCAGCGCGCCGCTCAGCGCCACCGCCGCAACGGCGAGAGTCTTCTTACTCCGCACTATCCCCTCCGGCAAGTTGAACCCTTAATCGGAAACTTTGGTCAGAACGGAGCCCATCGTGGTCGTGTTGCGTGAATACCTCCTGTTCGGCAGGTAATGACTGAACCTCTGGGAGATGAAGGATAGCGAAACGCAAAGCGAACATTTGGTTACGGGCAGTGCCGGATTTGACGGTTATGGTCCCGTGAATGGCCTGCGGCCTTCCGGCAGCCGGAACCTCAACCGGGTGCGCGGCCATGGTCCGGCTCCGCTGGCAGCATCGTTGGTCATCTGATGCGGTTGCCCGGCCCCGGTCAAGGGACAACGTTGGAACTCTGTTGTCGTTCCAGCAGCATCGACGGGTCAGCGTTGTCGTTGGCGGTGGCTGGTGAACAGCATCGGGTAGTCAGCGATGCTGCTGCCGTGCGATGGGGTGCGGGCGTCAGGCGGGGATGGCGGTCATGGCGGCGCCTACGATGCCGGCGTCGTTGTGCAGGGCTGCCGGCACCACCGTGGCGCGCAGGGAGAGCCGGTGGAGGAACTTGTCTGACTTCCTGCTGATACCGCCGCCGATGATGATCAGGTCAGGCCAGAGCAGCGCTTCCATCTTGTCGAGGTAGCTGTCGAGCCTGTTGGCCCACTTGGACCAGCTCAGGTCGTCGATCTCACGTGCGTGTTCTGAGGCTCGCCTCTCCGCGTCTTCGCCATGGATCTCGATGTGACCGAACTCCGTGTTCGGCACGAGTTCGCCGTTGTAGAACAAGGCACTGCCGATGCCCGTTCCGAGGGTCAGCATCAAGACGGTGCCCGGCTGATCTTTCCCCGCGCCGAACTTCACCTCGGCGAGGCCGGCTGCGTCCGCGTCGTTGACCACGGAGACCGCGGTGTTCGTCACGCCGCCGAAGAACTCGGCCGCATCGACGCCGACCCAGGCAGGGTTCAGATTAGGCGCGGTCCTGATCACGCCCTTGGTCACGACGCCTGGGAAGGTCATGCCGACCGGGCCTGTCCACTTGAAATGCGAGATGAGCTGCTTGACCACAGGCCCGACCGCAGCGGGCACCGGCGGTTGCGGCGTGTCGATTTTTAGTCGCTCGGCGGTGAGTTGCCCTGCGGTCACGTCGACGGGCGCGGCCTTGATGCCGGTGCCGCCGATGTCGATTCCCAGTATGTCTGTCATGTACCTAGATACCCCAGTGCGCGGATTTGAGCGCGGCTACGTCAGCTTCAGCGCCCTCTAGCCTGATTCTGGCAGCACTTGTGCGCCCGAACGTCCACATGAGCAACTCAGCCGGCGGGCCGATCACGGTCACCATCGGCGTCGTCGCGCGTACCGTCAGGCGCACGGTGCGCTGGTTATCTCCCTGCTGCCTGATGTCGTCCCTGGCGAACTCGATGCCGACGGGTACCTTCCGCAACAGCAGCCTCGCCTGCCGCAGGAGGCCCCAGATCGCCTCGGTCAGCCCGTCGCTGAGATCTCGCGGCCGCCAGTCCGGCTGCCCGCGCCTGACGTCCTCGTGGTGCACGAAGTACTCGGTGAAGTTGAGCTTGCTGTCTGCTCCGGGAATTCCGTACAAGGAAAGGCGGGGTGGTCCGGTCCTGATCGTTTCCACCAGCATCGGATACGGCGTGCGGGCCGCCAATTTCTGCTGTGTCCGCGCGGTATACCTGGCCATCGGGCCACCGAGAATTCCGATCGCGGCGTCTGGTCTGTGCTCGCGGAGCACGAGGTGCGCGGCCAGGTCACTGGTCTGCCAGCCTTCGCAGAGTGTCGGCGCATCAGGGCCCGCCTTATCGAGCAGCGCGCACAAAGCAAGGCGCTCATCTCGGGCATAAGTCACCACCCGATAGTAGGACAAGGCCAACGCGGCAGGCGGACCTGGTACCGGCGAGTTGCCGGCGCCCGGTAGCGTTCACTTGAGGCAGGGAGGATCATTGACTGGGAGCGGGACAACATCAGATCCCGTGGTGCGACGTACACGCCGTGAACTTGCCCTGCTGTTGTTCTCAGGGGCGGCAGGTGCTTGCCTGGTGCTGGTCGCCGCGCGGCAGGAGTTCGCGCGCGTTGAGGTCGTGCCGGTTCACCCGCTCACTGCCACAATCACCAGGGTCAGCGGTCAGGACCTGCTGCCCGCGGCATCAGCGCTCGCGCTTGCCGCACTCGCCAGCATGGCGGCCGTGCTCGCCACCCGTGGTGTGCTCCGCCGGATCACCGGGGCGGTCGCTGCGCTGCTCGGGGTAGGGGTCGTGCTGTCCGCCCTTGGCCGTATCTCCACGGCATCGGTGCTCGCGGCGGTCAGTCACGCGAGCCTTTCATCGGCGACCGGGTCAGGGGCAGCCAGTGCGCCAGGATCGACAACGGTAGGAAATGACCCTGGCCTGTCCAGCGGCTCACTCCCCGGGTTCCCGAGCCACGTGCTGTTCACTGGGCCGCAGTGGCGGGCGCTCATGGTGGCCGGCGGCGTGATCGTGGTGCTTGTCGGCATCGCGGTGATTATCAGGGGCGCGGCGCTGCCCGCCATGTCAGGCCGCTACGAGCGGGCGGGCCAGCGGCCGCCAGAGCAGGCGTATGCCGTGGCCGGCCGTGAGCGGGCGTTGCTGCGGTCCACGAGCGCGGCCCACCTGTGGGAGTCGCTTTCTTCAGGTGCCGACCCCACATCAGGTGCAGCCGATGACTAACACGCTGCGCAGTTAGATGATCTCGTTCAGCGACGGCGGGTCCAGGGGCGGCGCTCGGCCGACAAATCAGCCTGGGTACGATCGTGGGCGCAAGCATCCCACCCCGAGGGGGCAGCAGACCACGTGAGCGTGCTCGACGACATTCTCGTGGACGTACGAGCCGATCTGGCGGCGCGGCAGGAGAGCGCGCCACTTGAGCAGCTCAAGGAAGCCGCGAAGCGGGCGGCGTCGCCCCGCGATGTCATGGGGGCGCTGCGAACCGATGGCGTCGCCGTTATCGCTGAGGTCAAGCGGGCCAGCCCTTCTAAGGGCGCGCTCGCGGCGATCGCTGACCCAGCCGCTCTGGCGACCGACTACGAAGCGGGGGGAGCCCGAGTCATCAGCGTGCTGACCGAGCCAAGACGGTTCGGCGGCAGCCTGGAGGATCTGGCCGCGGTCAGGGACTCCGTCGACGTTCCGCTGCTGCGCAAGGACTTCATCGTCAGCTCCTACCAGCTATGGGAGGCGCGGGCCTACGGTGCTGACCTGGTACTGCTGATCGTCGCCGCGCTACCGCAGAACGCTCTTGTCTCGCTGGTCGAGCGAGCCAGGTCGATCGGCCTCGTGCCGCTTGTCGAAGTGCACGCCGTCGAGGAACTCGACCGGGCGCTCGAGGCAGGAGCCGACGTCATCGGCGTGAACGCACGCAACCTGGCTACCCTTGAGGTGGACCGATCGGTCTTCGCCAAGCTCGCCCCCCGGATACCTGACGAGGTCATCAAGATCGCCGAGTCGGGCGTCAGGGGCCCTCATGACCTGCTGGCCTACGCGGCCTGCGGCGCTGACGCGGTGCTGGTGGGCGAGAGCCTGGTCGTTGGCAGGGACCCGAGGTCAGCGGTGGCCGACCTGGTAGCGGCCGGCTCGCATCCGGCCCTTCGCACCGACCGAGGAGGCAGTTCTTGACCACGACGCCGGCGCAAGAGGCGCCAGGCCTGGCAGAAGGGCTCGGGCATTTCGGGCGGTACGGCGGGCGACTGGCGCCAGAGGCCCTGATGTCCGCGCTCGACGAGCTGACCTCCGCTTACGAGGCGGCCAAGGCAGACGCGGAGTTCCAGGCGGAGCTGGCAGCGTTGCTGCACGACTACGCTTCCCGGCCTACTCGCCTCACCGAACTGCCGAGGTTCGGTGAGCACGCGGGCGGCGGGCGGGTCTTCGCCAAGCGCGAGGACCTGGCCCACACCGGCTCCCACAAGATCAACAATGTCCTCGGCCAGGCCCTGCTCGCCAAGAAGATGGGCAAGACCAGGCTCATCGCCGAGACCGGCGCCGGCCAGCACGGAGTGGCCACGGCCACGGCAGCGGCTCTGCTCGGCCTTGACTGCGTCGTTTACATGGGCGCGGAAGACACGCGCAGGCAGGCACTCAACGTCGCCCGCATGCGGCTGCTCGGCACCGAGGTAGTGCCCGTCACGATCGGCAGTCAGACCCTGAAAGACGCGATCAACGAGACGTTCCGTGACTGGGTGGCGACCGTCGAGAACACTCATTACTGCATTGGCTCGGTCATGGGGCCGCACCCGTTCCCGACCATGGTCCGCGACTTCCAGCGCGTTATCGGCGTCGAGGCCAGGGAGCAGGTGCTCGCCAAGACCGGGCGGCTCCCCGATGCGGTGATCGCCTGCGTTGGCGGCGGGTCGAACGCCATGGGCGCCTTCCATGCCTTCATCGGCGACGAGAACGTTCGCCTGATCGGCTGCGAGGCCGGCGGCGAAGGCGTGGAAACCGGCAGGCACGCTGCGACGATCTCCGGTGGTTCGCCCGGTTTCATCCACGGCATGTACACGTACCTCATGCAGGACAGCGAAGGGCAGACGCTGCCGACTCACTCGATCTCGGCTGGCCTTGACTACCCTGGCGTCGGGCCTGAGCACTCGTGGCTGCACGAAACCGGGCGGGCCAGCTACCGCCCGGTCACCGATGAGGAAGCGATGGCGGCCTTCTCGCTGCTTTGCCGCACAGAAGGGATCATCCCGGCGATTGAGTCCGCGCACGCGCTGGCCGGAGCCCTCCAGGTCGGCCGCGACCTAGGCGAGGACGCGGTGCTCGTGATCTGCCTGTCCGGCCGTGGCGACAAGGACGTGGACATCGCGGGCCGGTGGTTCGGGCACCTGGACGAGGGGGCCGGCCAGTGACGACTGCGGCTCAGGTAAGCAGGGTAGCGACCGCCTTCGAGACCGCGGCCGCGGAAAAGCGGGCGGCGCTGGTCGGGTACCTGCCCGCGGGCTATCCCTCGGTCGACGGCGCGATCGATGCGCTGAAGGCCATGGTGCACGCCGGGGTCGACATCGTCGAGATCGGCTTGCCTTACTCCGATCCGCTGATTGACGGCCCGGTGATTCAGGAGGCGGTGCATCAGGCCCTGGTGCGCGGCGTGCACGTTACCGAGGTGCTGCGGACCGTCGAGGAGGTCGCGGAGGCCGGGGCCGCGGCCCTGGTCATGACGTACTGGAACCCGGTGGTCCAGCACGGCGTCGAGGCGTTCGCGCGTGATCTCGCCAGTGCGGGCGGCAGCGGGCTGATCACTCCCGACCTGCCGCCTGAAGAGGCGGGTGCCTGGCTCGAGGCGGCGCGGGAACAGGGGCTTGACCCGGTCTTCCTGGTCGCGCCGAGTTCGACCGACGAGCGGATCGCGCTGATTACCTCCGTGTGCCGTGGCTTCGTTTACGCTGCCTCGGTCATGGGCACCACCGGTGCCCGCACGAGTGTCGGCTCGGCGGCACCAGGTCTGGTCGCCAAGGTCAGGCAGCACACCACGCTGCCGGTCGGGGTCGGTCTCGGGGTGAGCACCGGCGCTCAGGCCGCTGAGGTGGCCGGCTTCGCCGACGGGGTGATCGTGGGTTCCGCGTTCGTCAAGCGGATGCTTTCCGCGCCCGACGCCGCCTCTGGCGCCGCGTCGGTTGCCGAACTCGCGGCCGAACTAGCGGCGGGCGTCCGCCAGCCCCGCTAGACGCCCGCGCCGCGGGCATCCCAGCCCGGCGCGCAGCATCGCTGGCCATCTGATGCTGCTGGCGGGAGGGAGCCAGGGACAACGGTGGTCATCTGATGCTGTCCCTGTGACATCGCTGGGCCCTCGCTGCTGTAGCACCGCGCGGGCTTACAGCATCGCTGGTCACTTGATGCTGCTGGCCGCGCTGCCCGGACGGCCCGGCGCGGCCGACTGGGGCGTGATGTGGGTGAAACGCAGAATTTACGTGACGGTAACGAAGCGTTCGTGGTTGGTATGATGGGATTGTTGGGCTGATCTGAACACCAGGGCAACGAGTCAGGCACGGGTGTTTGAGCTTGGTGATTTAGCGGTACAGCGTTACCTGCACATGCTTGGCGGGCCAATGTCGTCCCTCCGTTTATCCGCGTTCAACGCTGGCGGACGAGACGACAGGAGGGCGGATGCCCCTACCCCTAAACCAGGAAGCTACCGACCATCGCGACGGGCTCTATGACCCGTCTTACGAGCATGACGCCTGCGGGGTCGGCCTGGTAGCCGACCTCACCGGCAGGCGCGGGCATGCCGCGGTTGCCCAGGCGCTCACCGTGCTCGCCAATCTGGAGCACAGAGGAGCCAAGGGGGCCGACCCGGAGACCGGGGACGGCGCGGGGATTCTCACGCAGATCCCCGATGAGTTCTTTCGCGAGGTCTGCGACTTTGAGCTGCCGGTGGCCGGGCACTACGCGGCCGGGCTCGCCTTCATGCCCGAGGGTCAGGACCGGGCCGCGATCGCGGCGATAGCCGGCCAGGAAGGCCTTGAGGTACTTGGCTGGCGTGACGTTCCTCACAACAAGGAAGCCTGCGGCGAGGGCGCCCGCGAGGTCCTGCCCGCGATAGCCCAGATCTTCGTGGCGTCGCGAACGGGCGAACACGGGCTGGATCTTGACAGGCGCGCTTACTGCCTGCGCCAGCGTGCCGAGCATGAGACCGAGGTCTATTTCGTCACGCTTTCCAGCGCCACGATCGGTTACAAGGGCATGCTCACGGCACCGCAGCTCGAGCGGTTTTACCCCGACCTCACCGACCAGAGATACCGCTCTGCCGTCGCGCTCGCTCACTCGCGGTTCTCCACGAACACGTTTCCCTCCTGGCCGCTAGCGCACCCGTTCCGTTACATCGCGCACAACGGCGAGATCAACACGGTCAGGGGCAACAGGAACTGGTGGCGGGCCCGCGAGGCCATGCTTGCTTCAGAGAAGATCCCCGGCATCGAGCGGCTGCTGCCGATCCTCGACCACACCCAGAGCGACTCGGCCAGCTTCGACTCCTGCCTGGAACTCCTTTGCCTGGCCGGCCGGTCGCTGCCGCACGCGGTGCTGATGATGATCCCGCAGGCCTGGGAAAACGACGCGAACATGCCCGCCAGCCTGCGTGCCTTCTACCGGTTCCACGCCAGCCTCATGGAGCCGTGGGACGGGCCCGCCCTGATCGCGTTCACCGACGGCACCGTGGCAGGGGCCGTGCTCGACAGGAACGGCCTGCGGCCTGGTCGTTACTGGGTCACTGACGACGGCCTCGTCGTTCTCGCCAGCGAGGTCGGCGTGCTCGACATCGAGCCGGAGCGCGTGGTGCGCAAGGGACGACTCCAGCCAGGCAAGATCTTCCTGATCGACACCGCCGCCGGCCGGATCGTGGAAGACGACGAGGTCAAGGCAAAGCTCGCGGCCGAGCATCCCTACGATGACTGGCTGCACGCTGGCCTGGTCCACCTGGACGACCTGCCCGATCGCGACAGGGAACTTCCCGACAGCGCCGAACTCGCGGTGCAGCAGCGCCTGTTCGGTTACACGGAGGAAGACCGGCGGGTCGTGCTCGGGCCGATGGCCGCGACGGGCGCCGAGCCGATCGGCTCCATGGGAGACGACACGCCCCTCGCCGTGCTCAGCGGACGCCCCGAACTGCTCTTCGACTTCTTCGCGCAGCAGTTCGCCCAGGTCACGAACCCGCCGCTGGACGCGATCAGGGAAGAGGTGGTTACGAGCCTGTCGTCCACGACCGGACCTGAGCACAACATCCTCGATCCAGGACCGGCGTCCTGCCGTCAGATCGTGCTGCCTTACCCGGTGATCAGCGAAAGCGACCTCGCCAAGATCATCCATGTCAACGAGGACCGTGACCTCCCCGGTCTCGCCGCCCACGTGGTTGACGGGCGGTACCTGGCCGCCGGCGGCGGCGAGGCGCTCAGGCAGCGCCTCGATGAGGTCAGGCAAGAGGTGACGCAGGCGATCAACGACGGCGCCAAGCTCATCGTGCTCTCTGACAGAGGCGCCGCGGGCGCCCCCGCTGACCCGCGGCTGGCGCCGATTCCGAGCCTGCTGCTGACCGGCGCCGTGCATCATCACACGATCAGGGACAGGACGAGGACCAGGGTCGGCCTGATCGTCGAAGCGGGCGATGTCCGCGAAACGCACCACGTGGCGCTCCTGATCGGCTACGGCGCGGCAGCGGTGTGCCCGTACCTGGCGATCGAGACCGTGCAGGACCTGGCACGCTCGGCCGTACTCGGCGGCATCAGCGGCCGCAAGGCCGCCGCCAACCTGATCAAGGCGCTCGGCAAGGGCCTGATGAAGATCATGTCGAAGATGGGCGTCTCGACGGTGGCCTCTTACGCCGGGGCGCAGATCTTCGAGGCCATCGGGCTCGGGCCTGAGGTCATCGACGAGTGCTTCGCCGGAACCTCGTCCCGCCTCGGCGGCATCGGCTACGACCAGATCGCTGACGCCGTCTCCGCTCGCCTGCACACCGCCTATCCGGAACGGGGAACGAGCAAGGGCCTGGCGGCAGGCGGTGAGTACGCCTGGCGCCGCGACGGCGTCCCGCACCTGTTCAGCCCGGAAGCCGTGTTCCGTCTGCAGCACGCGACCAGGTCGGGTCAGGAAGCGGTCTTCCGTTCCTACAGCAAGGAGATCGACGACCAGTCCGCCAGGCACATGACCCTGCGCGGCCTGCTCGCGATCAAGGGCATCGACCAGCCAGGCGCCCGCGAGCCCGTACCGCTCGACGAGGTCGAGCCGGTCAGCGAGATCGTCAGGCGGTTCTGCACGGGCGCGATGTCATACGGGTCGCTGTCGGCCGAGGCACACCAGACTCTGGCCATCGCGATGAACCGCCTGGGCGGCCGGTCGAATTCTGGCGAGGGCGGCGAGGATTCCGACCGCTACGTGCAGGACGCGAACGGAGACCTTCGACGATCCGCCATCAAGCAAATCGCGAGCGGTCGCTTCGGCGTGACGGCCGAGTACCTGGCCAACGCCGATGACCTCCAGATCAAGATGTCGCAAGGCGCCAAGCCGGGGGAGGGCGGGCAACTGCCCGGCTACAAGGTCTACCCGTGGATCGCCAAGACCAGGCACTCCACGCCAGGAGTCGGTCTCATCTCGCCGCCGCCGCATCACGACATTTACTCGATCGAGGATCTGGCCCAGCTCATCAGCGACCTGAAGAACGCCAACCCGGTGGCGCGGGTGTCGGTGAAGCTGGTCGCCGAGGTCGGGGTCGGCACGATCGCCGCGGGCGTGGCCAAGGCGCACAGTGACGTCATCTTGATCTCAGGCCACGACGGCGGCACCGGCGCCGCCCCGCTGACCAGCATCAAGCACGCCGGCGCTCCGTGGGAGCTCGGGCTCGCGGAAACCCAGCAGACGCTGCTGCGCAACGGGCTGCGCGACCGCGTCATCGTTCAGGTCGACGGCCAGCTCAAGACCGGCAGGGACGTGATCGTCGCGGCCCTGCTCGGCGCCGAGGAGTTCGGGTTCGCGACCGCGCCGCTTGTGGTGTCTGGCTGCGTGATGATGCGCGCCTGCCATCAGAACACCTGCCCGGTCGGCGTCGCGACCCAGAACCCGGAACTGCGCAGCAAGTACGCGGGCAAGCCCGACTTCGTCGTCAGGTTCTTCGAGTTCGTGGCTCAGGAAGTGCGCGAGTACCTGGCGGCGCTCGGCTTCAGGACGCTGGATGAGGCCGTCGGCCAGGCCGAGTTGCTTGCCTCGGCCGCGAAGCCTGGTTCTGCCGCTTCGTCATTCCTCGACCTGACGCCGCTGCTCGCGGTTCCGCCGTTGCCAGGAGGTGCCGCCAGGCACCAGGTCAGGAAGCAGCAGCATCACCTCGAGCTCGCACTCGACAACACCCTCATTCAGCTCTCAGAAGGCGCACTAGAGGAAGGTCATCAGGTCAAGATCGAGCTGCCGGTCAGGAACGTCAACCGCACGGTCGGCACCATGCTCGGCTACGAGGTCACGCGCAGGTGGGGCGGCGAAGGGCTGCCTGACAACACGATCGTGGTCGGCCTGCACGGATCGGCGGGGCAGTCGCTCGGGGCGTTCCTGCCGAGCGGGATCACGCTGCGCCTGACCGGCGACGCCAACGACTACGTGGGGAAGGGCCTTTCCGGCGGGCGGGTCATCATCGTGCCTGACGAGGACGCGCCGTTCGCGGCCGAGCAGCAGATCATCGCGGGCAACGTGATCGGGTACGGAGCGACAAGCGGCGAGATGTTCCTGCGCGGCGTGGTCGGCGAGCGGTTCTGCGTGCGCAACTCGGGTGCGGTCGCCGTCGCGGAAGGCACAGGCGACCACGGCTGCGAGTACATGACCGGCGGCCGGGTCGCGATCCTCGGTCCTGTCGGGCGGAACTTCGCGGCCGGCATGTCGGGCGGCATCGCCTACCTTCTCGACGCCGATCCAGGGCTGATCAACACAGAACTGGCCGATCTCGAGCCGCTTAGTGACGCCGACGCGGAATATCTGCATGACCTCATCGGCCGCTACCAGGCGAGCACGGGGTCAACCGTCGCAGCCGGCCTTCTCGACGACTGGGAGGTCGCGGCGCGAAGGCTGCGGCGGGTGATGCCGCGCGACTACAAGAAGGTGCTGGCCGCTACGAAGCGTGCCGAGCGGGAAGGGCTCGACGTGGGCGAGGCCGTGATGGAGGCGGTGAAGGCATGAGTTCGCATGAGTTCATGACTACCCCGAGGCAGACCGCCGCCCGGCGTCCAGTCGACGTCCGTATCCAGGACTGGCGCGAAGTTTATTTGCGGATAAGCTCGTCAGATCTTGAACGTCAGGCCGGACGGTGCATGGACTGCGGTATCCCGTTCTGCCACCACGGTTGTCCGCTAGGGAACCTGATACCAGAGTGGAATGACCTGGTAAGGCGGGAGCGGTGGCAGGACGCGGCCGCGCGGCTCCACGCGACCAATAACTTTCCTGAATTCACCGGACGGCTGTGCCCGGCACCGTGCGAGTCCGCCTGCGTGCTCGGGATCAACGCTGATCCGGTCGCGATCAAGCAGGTCGAGGTCGAGATCATCGACCGGGCCTTCGACGAGGGCTGGGTTGCCGCCGAGCCGCCGTCCGCTGGCGCGCGGGCGTCGGGTCGGCCAGTAGCCGTCGTCGGTTCAGGGCCTGCCGGCCTCGCCGCCGCTCAGCAGCTCACCAGGGCGGGACACGCGGTGACCGTGTTCGAGCAGGCCGACGCGCCAGGTGGCCTGCTGCGGTACGGGATTCCCGAGTTCAAGATGGAAAAGCGACTGCTCGACCGGCGGCTTGAGCAGCTCAGCGAGGAAGGGACCGCGTTCGAGTGCGGCGTGCTCGCCGGGTCAGACGTGAGCGTGGCCGAGTTGCGCAGCCGTTTCGACGCGCTCGTGCTCGCCTGCGGTGCGCGGGTACCGCGTGGCCTGCCGGTGCCCGGCTCCGGCCTTCGCGGCATCCATCAGGCGATGGATTACCTGCCGCTCGCGAATACGGCCGTCTTCACCGGTAAGGAGCCCGCGATCTCCGCGCGCGGACGGCACGTCGTGATCATCGGCGGCGGCGACACGGGGGCCGACTGCCTGGGTACCGCGCACCGGCAGGGAGCCTCGTCCGTGACCCAGCTCGAGATCTTGCCCAGGCCGCCCGCCGAGCGGCTGGCCAGCCAGCCCTGGCCGACGTACCCGATGATCTACCGGGTATCCAGTGCCCATGAAGAGGGAGGCGACCGGGTCTACGCCGTGTCGACTCAGGAATTTATCGGCGACGAGCAGGGGCGGGTGCGGGCGCTGCGGCTGGTCGAGGTCGAGATGACCGGCGGGCGGATGGAGCCAAGGCCAGGCACCGAGCGCGATCTGCCCTGCGACCTCGTGCTGCTCGCGATGGGCTTCGTCAGCGCAGAGGACGGGCCGCTTGTGAGTGA
Source organism: Streptosporangiaceae bacterium (assembly GCA_035509195.1). Classification (GTDB taxonomy): domain Bacteria; phylum Actinomycetota; class Actinomycetes; order Streptosporangiales; family Streptosporangiaceae; genus Chersky-822. The sequence continues at coordinate 13,277 of DATJLT010000036.1, forward strand.
CCTTGGCATCACGCTCGACGAGCGCGGACGCGTGCCAAGGGACGACGCGTTCGGCGCGTACCAGGTGCCAGGGGTGTTCGTGGCAGGTGACATGGGGCGAGGTCAGTCGCTGATCGTCTGGGCGATCGCCGAGGGACGGTCGGCCGCGGCGGCGGCTGACCGTTACCTCGCAGGGGAGACGATGCTGCCCGCGCCGATCCTGGCGTCGGCCGCTCCGCTGCGGGGGTAACGTCACGGTGTGCCCCTCGCATCGCTTCCTGGTCCGTTCAGCGGGCTTTGGCGCCTTGGGCCGGTCACCGTCCACTGGTACGCGGTCTGCGTCGTGGCCGGGATCCTGGCGCTGCTCTGGATCGCTGAGCGCCGGTACCGTGCGGTGGGGGGCAGGCCCTGGCTGATCGTTGACCTGGCTGTTCTCGCAGTGCCCGTGGGCCTTCTTACGGCGAGGATCTACCGGGTGCTCATTGACTTCCATCAGTACTTCGGCGCGGGAAAGGACTGGGTCGGCGTCCTGCGGATCTGGGACGGCGGGTTCGGGCTGCCCGGCGCGGCGGTCGGGGGCGTGGCGGTGATCTCGCTGTGGTGCACACGCCGTGGCGTTGCGACCGGCCCTGTGCTGGCCGCGGCGGCGCCAGGCATCGCCGTCGGCGCGGGGGTCAGCCTGGTGGGCAACTGGTTCTCTGAGACCCTGTACGGGCCGCCCTCGACCGTGCCCTGGTCGGTGCCCATCGCGCCAGGCAGCCGGATCGCCGGGTACCAGGACTTCGGCAGCTTCCAGCCGCTGTTCGCGTACGAAGCTCTGTGGGACGTGGCTGTCGGGATAGTACTGGTGTTCTTGATCAGGCGGCTCAACCTCACTGGTGACCGCGCGGTCGCGATCTGTGCGGGCGGTTACGCGTTCGGGGTGCTCAGCGCCGGCTCGTTCGCCGTGATCGGGGCGGCGCAGGAATCGGGGTTCATCATCAAGCAGGTGGCCGCTTTCGCTGTGCTGGCCGGCGCGGTCGCCTACGTCTACGTGACCCGCACCAAGCTCGGCCCGGAGCCGCTGACCGCAGCGCCCAAGCGCACTCGGGTGGCCGCAGGCGGTCAGGCCGACCCCGACCTGAGCCCTAACGCATCGCGGACGGCAGGCGAGGCCTGGGCGGCCAAGAGATCATCACGATCTCATGACAATATTTCGGAGCCGACTGACATAAGCGGTACGAGCCGCCGTGAAGCGACCTGAGACGGTACGTCAGCTATCGCGGGGGTTTATGCCTTGAATGGCAGGCCACGCACCTAGTGCCCCGGGTGGGATTCGAACCCACACTTGATGGATTTTGAGGCCATTGACTCTGCCGTTGGTCTACCGGGGCGTGACTACAGGGGCATGGCAACACGCGAGGGAGTGCCGTGCATCTGTTCAATGTAGCGGCTATGGATAGGCTTCAGTGGGTGAGCCGGACTCCCTATCGTGTGGTTATCGCCGAAGACGAGGCCCTGATCAGACTTGACCTCAAGGAAATGCTTGAGGAGCCTGGTCAGGACGCCTACGTCGTGGTCGGCGAAGCGTCTGATGGCGACACCGCCGTCAAGCTGGCTGCTGAACTCAAGCCAGACCTGGTGATCATGGACGTCAAGATGCCAGTACTTGACGGGATCTCTGCCGCAGAGCAGATTACGGCACGCCGGCTGGCGCCCGTGGTCATCTTGACCGCATTTTCCCAACGTGATCTGGTACAGCGGGCCAGCAGCGCAGGGGCGATGGCGTACCTGGTCAAGCCGTTCACTAAGGCCGACCTGATCCCGGCGATCGAGATCGCCGTCAGCAGGTTCGCTGAAGTCGGGGCGCTGCAGGCCGAGGTCGGCGACCTGCGCCAGCGGCTCGAGATGCGCAAGCTTCTCGACCGGGCCAAGGGCGTGCTCCAGGCCGAGCGCGGCATCAGCGAGCCAGAGGCGTTCAGGTGGATTCAGAAGACGTCGATGGACCGCCGGATGACGATGCGGGCGCTGGCTCAGGAGATCATCGAAGAGCACAAGAACACCGCAAGCGCGGCGCCCGCCGAGCCAGGGCAGGGGCCAGAGGCGGGATCAGCCGGTTTTTAGGCACCGGTTTTTAGGCAAGCGAGCGGGGCCAGGTCCTTACCCCCGCGCAGACCAGGCACCCGCTCGCTTGCTTGCCGTCCACTGCGGTTCAGCAGCGACGGTACGGAGCAGGAAGATCCTTTGGTGCCGTGTCAGCCTTCCCCGGGCTGGCACGTTCTCTACTCGAAATCGTCAAGCTCCGGGGAACACCGTAGCGATGACCGCCCGGTCGCGTGCAGACACTGCCATTACCAGGCCGGTATGGGCCAAACATCCCTTCGGCGGGGCCAGGCCGGGCGCTGCGCCGTCAGCCTAGCCACTTACGGCACGCAGGTCACTACCGCCGCTCGGCGCCGTCTCGCGCAGCAGGCAGCTCAGCCTGGCTGTGCAGACACGGCGCCCGCGGTCATCGCTGATCGCGATGTCATAGGTGGCGACGGTACGGCCGCCGTGGAGCCTGGTGGCCACGCCGGTCACGATTCCGGCGGCCGCGGCGCGGTGATGAGTCGCGTTGATCTCGATGCCGACCGTGAACCTGTCAAGGCCCGCGTGCAGCGCGGCGCCGACCGAGCCGAGGGTCTCGGCCAGCACGCAGGAAGCGCCGCCATGCAGAAGACCGTAAGGCTGGGTGTTGCCTTCGACGGGCATGGTGCCGACCACCCGCTCCGCCGATGCTTCCTTGATCTCAATGCCCATCTGACTGGCCAGGGTCTGCTGCCGCATGACCGCGTTGATGCGCTCGGCGTCCGACTGGGAATCCATGCTCGTCACTGCTACCTCCTCGGCGCAGCCTAGTGGCTGGCGACAGGAGCCTAAATGTCAGCGGGCCGCACTAGGATTGCCGGGTGGCTGAATCAGACGGGCGCGATCTGCTGCTGTTGCTTGACGGGCATTCCCTGGCCTACCGCGCGTTCTTCGCGCTGCCGCCTGAGAACTTCTCGACGACGACAGGGCAGCCGACGAACGCGGTCTACGGCTTCACCGCGATGCTCATCAACGTGCTGCGCGACGAGAAGCCCAGTCACGTGGCGGTGGCGTTCGACCGCAGTGAGCCGACGTTCAGGCATGAGCAGTACGTCGAGTACAAGGCGACACGCAAGGAGACCCCCGCCGACTTCAGGAGCCAGCTCAGCCTGATCTTCGAGGTACTCGACGCGCTCGGCATCCCGCGGTTGTCCGCGGCGGGGTGGGAGGCCGATGACGTGATCGCGACGCTCGCCACCCAGGCGGCGGCGGCCGGGATGCGCGTGATGATCGTGACCGGCGACAGGGACACGTTCCAGCTCGTCACCGACGACGTGACCGTCCTTTACACGATGCGCGGCATCAGCGAGATGGCGAGGTACACACCTGAGGCCGTCGAGGCCAAGTACGGGCTCACTCCGGCGCAGTACCCGGACTTCGCCGCGCTGCGCGGCGACCCGAGCGACAACCTGCCTGGCATTCCTGGCGTAGGAGAGAAGACCGCGACGAAGTGGATCGCCGACTTCGGGTCGCTGGCCGAGCTTGTCGATCACGTCGATCAGGTCAAGGGCCGGGTCGGTGACAACCTGCGCGAGCACCTGGACAGCGTGCTGCGGAACCGGCGGCTTACCGAGTTGTCGCGTGACGTGCCGCTTCCGGTCGGGCCTGCCGACCTGGCCCCCGTTCCCTGGGACCGTGACCAGATTCATCAGCTCTTTGACACGCTTCAGTTCCGCGTCCTGCGTGACCGGCTGTACTCGACGCTGCCGAACGGCATACTCGCGCACCGCAGCGCTGAGGCGAGCGTTGCGCCGGAAGCCGGCTTTGACGTGGCGCTGACCAGGCTCGGGCCCGATGAGGTCAGTGACTGGCTGGCCGCGCACGCCAGCGGCGACCGCAGGACAGGCCTCGCGGTCAGCGGGACCTGGGGACGGGGGACAGGCAGGCTGACCGGCCTTGCGCTGGCGGCCCCGGCTGAAGACGGCGACGCCGCGCCTGCGATGTTCGTCGATCCCGTGCAGCTCACGGAGGCCGACGAGAAAGCGCTCGGGGCCTGGCTTGGCGACGAGTCGGCGCCCAAGGCGATGCACGACGCGAAGGGGCCGATCCACGCGCTCGCCGCGCATGGCTGGGCGCTGCGCGGCCTGACCAGCGACACGGCGCTGGCGGCCTACCTGGCGCTGCCAGGGCAGCGCTCGTTCGACCTGGCCGACCTCGCGCTCCGCTACACGCGGCGTGAGCTGGGCGGCGAAGCGACCGCGACCGGGCAGCTCACGCTCGACCTGGCGGAGGAACAGACCGACGGCGTGCGGTCACTGGCCGAGCGTGCGCTGGCTACGGCAGAGCTCGCCGATGCCCTCGATCAGGACCTGGCGCGCAGGGGAGCGACGGAGTTGCTCGCGGACGTCGAGCTGCCGCTGATCGGCGTGCTTGCCCGGATGGAGCACGCGGGCATCGCCGCCGACACTGAGCACTTCGCTGACATGTCGGCGAGCCTCGGCGCCGAGGTCAAGGCCGCCGAGCAAGGTGCGTACGCGGCTACTGGACACGAGTTCAACCTCGGGTCACCCAAGCAGCTTCAGGAAGTCCTCTTCACCGAGCTCGGCCTGCCTAAAACCAAGCGGATCAAGACCGGGTACACGACGGACTCAGAGGCGCTCACCAGCCTGCTCGAGCAGACCGGGCACCCCGTGCTCGAGTACCTGCTCAGGCACAGGGACGTGGCGAAGCTGAAGAGCATCGTCGACTCGCTGATCCCGATGGCCGGAGTCGACGGCCGGATCCACACCACGTACAACCAGATGATCGCGGCTACTGGGCGGCTGAGTTCTACCGACCCTAACTTGCAGAACATCCCGATCAGGACCGAGGAAGGCCGCAGGATCAGGCAGGGCTTCATCGTCGGCTCTGATTACGAGTGCCTGCTGACCGCTGACTACAGTCAGATCGAGCTGCGCATCATGGCGCACCTCTCTGGCGACGAAGCCCTTTCAGCCGCTTTCGGCTCGGGGCACGACTTCCACGCCGCGACTGCCTCTCGCGTCTTCGGGATCGCGGCCGAAGATGTGACTAACGACCTGCGCAGCAAGATCAAGGCGATGAACTACGGCCTGGCCTACGGCTTGTCCGTCTACGGTCTGTCGCAACAGCTCAACGTGCCTGCGGCAGAGGCACGGGGCTATATGGATGAATATTTCGGGGTATTCGGAGGGGTCAGGGACTATCTTCAGGCGATCGTGGCCCAGGCCAGGCAGGACGGCTACACGCAGACGATCCTCGGCCGCCGCCGCTACCTGCCCGACCTGACCTCAGATAACCGGCAGCGGCGCGAGATGGCCGAGCGGATGGCGCTCAACGCGCCGATCCAGGGGTCGGCGGCGG
>DATJLT010000037.1:0-2355 GCA_035509195.1 Streptosporangiaceae bacterium
AGGTACCGCACGGCCCGCGCGGAGCGGCGGCCAACCGGGACGGCACCCTCACGCTCACCTTGTCGCCGAGCGGGCAGGTGTCCTGCCGGGCCGATCCGCGCTGGGTAGCGGGTCGGACGGGTGCCCAGCTCACCGAGGCACTGAGCGCGGTCCTGAGCGCGGCGCGGCAAGATCTCGCCGCGTCGCCGCGCGCCGCGGCGGCCAGTTGGGACGGCGCCGCCGAGAGACAAGGCCGGCTGATGGCGGAGATTCTCGCCGCGCTCGAGGATCCGCGGCGTATCTCCTGAGACGTGAAGGAGCCAGCATGGCAGACGCGGAAGTTAACGTTCACCCGGATGCACTGCTGAGTCAGGCCAAGGTCTGGGACGCGCAGAGCACGGCCATGGGCAAGATAGCCACTGCGATCAACGACACCGTGGCCGCGGTCGCGGTCGACGGCTTGGACTCTTGGCTCTTCAGTGAGCCGCTGACCGCTTACAAGAAGGTCAGTGCGGAGTTCGGCAGATTGTCCGGCCAGGGCCAGAAGGAGATGCAGAGCATCGCTGATGCCTTGGTCCAGGCCGCCCGTAACTATGAGGCAACCGAGCGGGCTAACATCGGCGCGATCGATAGCGCCGGTTAGCGTGGAGACAGGCATGGAATTCAGCATTGCTCAGTTCGATTCGCTGATCAGCAAGATCGAGCGTGAGCTCACTGATCTCGTGAATAAGGCGAACGAGCTGATAAGTAAGATCGAGAGCCTGACCCACTGGATACCGTTCATCGGCGACGCGATCAAGGGACTGCTGGAGAAGTTCGCTCACCTCGTGACGGAGCTTGTGGGAAAGATCGTTAAGGTTCTCAGGGAGTCTCATACGGCTACCGTCTTCTGGGACCTTGGCAAGACGTGGGGGGCGGCAGGGATCGCTGGTCAGGCCGGCCAGATCGCATCTGTCCTCGCAGGCCAGAAGCAGTTCAGCGCCGAGTGGCAGGGCATTGCGGGTGCGCGTTTCGCTGCTGCCGTGTCGGGGCAGGAGCCGGCCGTCGATACCCTCCAGACGCGGTCAAACACGATCTCCAGCAGCTGCACGACGATCGCCCAATACGGCTTAGTTTACTACGTTGCGATCGGCGCAGCCGTTGTCGGATGCGTCCTGGCGGTAGCCAGCGCCCTGGCGGACCCTCCGGTCGCACCCATCGCGGTCATCGCCGCCATAGGCGCGGGGGTGCTGGCGTTCTTCGCCGCAACATGGGCGCTGGAGATGGGCGTCGGCGTTCAGTCCAGGAACCTGCAGCAGGCCGGGGAGCTCAGCGACACCTTCCCCAACGACACGTGGCCGCAGGCGGTCGCCTCCATCGCCAGCTTCTCCCCATCGGCTGGGGACGGCACGTACACCGTCCGGCCGGGGGACAGCCTGTATGACATTGCCGGGCGTAAGCTCGGCGATCCGAACCTGTGGCCGGAGATCCAGGCGGCGAACCCGCAGCTCGTCTCCGCCGCCGGCACCCCCATTTACCCCGGTCAGGTGCTCCGCATCCCTCGTCTGGGGAAGCCCGCGGATGGGGGCGCTTCCTGATGCTCTGGGCGGGCTAACGCCGGGTTCTTGCCGGGTGCCACCGGGAAACCGCTAGAAGGCGACGGCGGCCGGTCAGCGATCGCCGGAGGCTTACCCGTCGCGGGCCGGCCGGCGCTCCCGCCATCGGCCGATGACCCTCGGCAGTTCGGTGCTGACAAACTCGAAGAACCGCGCCGAGTCGGCTACCCGCTGCCCGGCCGGCGTGTCCGCGCCGAGGACCTGCACGCCCTCGCGCAGCACGCCGGTCCACCGGGCCATCAGCCGATCGCGGATCCCGATGACCTCATCCCAGACGTCGTCGGGCGCGCGGTAGTAGTGGCGCCGGGAGCCGGGCTCCGACTCCCGCCGGACCATGCCGATCTGCAGCAGGTAGCGCACTGCGCCGGACACGGCCGCGGGGCTGACCTGCAGGCTGTCGGCCAGCTCCGTCGCGGTGAGCCGGCCCGCGTCGGTGGTCAGCAGCGCGGCGAAGATCCGGGCCGGCATCCGCGGCACCCCCATCTCCATCAGCGCGGAGGCCAGGTCCTCGACGAACCGGGCGACGGCCTTCCCGTCCCGGTCGGCCGCACCGTCGCGGAAGACGGCGGTCCCGTCGTCGCGCCGCGGCGTCGTGCCGCCGGTCGCGTCCGGCCCGGCCACGTCGGCCGGGCCCTGGGCTGTCTCGCCATTCCTGCTCTGCGCCATGTCGCTGGTCAATCGGTGCCGTACCGCCGTCCCGTCGTCGCGAGTCCCCGGAGCTGGGGCGTGAGAGCCATCTGCCGCATGTTTTGCGTAAGGTTTTCGTTCACAACTTTCACAA
>DATJLT010000038.1:0-2557 GCA_035509195.1 Streptosporangiaceae bacterium
GCTGGTATACACGACGACCGGTACACGGGCAAGTTCGGTCGCCGCTATCCAGGCCGTGGCGAAAGGCAGCAATGATACGAAGAACAGGTGAGTGAAATTGAGCCAGATCACGCGCAACGTTGTCTGCTTGACGTATCCCATAACGAAGTGATGGTTTATCCAGACGATGGCGACGAATACGTAGCTGACGAGGTAGCTGACGGCGGTCGGCCACAGGCTCAGCAGCGCTCCGATCCTGGCAGACGCAGGCGGGTGGAGTTCCAGTACCGTGACTGTGATCACCACCGCGAAGACGGCATCGGTGTAGCCGGAGACACGCTCGCGTGTGCTGAGTTGCTTCTCCTTGACCTGAGCCTGTTCGCGTCGCGCTCGCCGCGCAGCCTGCGCATCGCGTATCTGAACCCGCTCGCGAGACGCTCCAACTTTCAGCCGCTGATTCATCTTCGCATTTCTTGGGCGCGGCTGAACTCCAGCACCTCGCTTCTCGTGGCCGACGGTGGTCACGCGGATGTCGGGCCGACTGCGGCCAGGAACCTGACAGGATCGATGTACTGCCGAAACTCGACGATTTGATGGTCTCGGGTCACCCATACATGAGCGAACGGAATCTGTAGTCTGACGTCGGTCTTTCGCCCTTCCCTGTGGCCGCCCAAGACGATGATCGAGTCACTGTAGACGAGCATCTCGTGCCGTTTCATTGCCAAATCCTCGATGTCGCCGATTTGGCGCGAAAGAACGCCCTCAGCGATCTCGGCCGCCCCCGCGTAGAACGCGCCGACCACGGCAGCCACGCCCCCGTCAGCAGGCTCGGCGCCCGGAAGTTGCGATTCCTCGCCAGGACCCTCTCTGGCGATGTTCTGACACGGGTCCGATGAAAACCGTTCTTCAGTCATTCCGCTCCTCAGAAAATCGATTCCCTTTTGGAATATCGCTGCGCGGGGAGTCGGTGAGCTTGGTGGCGAGGAACTTGCGCGTGAGATCTGCGATCTGGCTGGCCTGCTCTTCGAGGGCGAAGTGTCCGCCGTCGAGCACGTGCACCTGCGCGTCGGGCACGTCGCGTTTGTAGGCGGCGGCCTCGGCGGCCTCGAAGGACGGGTCGTAACGGCCCCAGGTCACTAGCACCGGCGGCTGGTGGGCTCGCAGCCACTGCTGCCAAGCGGGGTAGCTCGCGACGTTCGTCTGGTAATCGAAGAACAGGTCCGTCTGGATGTCGGCTTGGCCGGGGCGATGCAGGAACGCGAGCTCGTCGGTCCACAGATCCGGGTCGTAATTCTCTGGCGTGGGGCTCGTTCCGACGTGACGCAGCCGGGTCGCGGCGGGCGAGAAGAAGTTCTCGCGGAGCGCCGCCTCGTGTTCGGGACGGTGGGCCCAGAATTGGCGCCGGGTTTCCCACAGTGGTCCCAGCCCGTCTTCGTGGGCGACGGCATTCTGGACGATCAGCGCCTGGACCCGGTCGGGATGCGCAAGCGCCAGCCTGAACCCGATCGGCCCTCCGTAATCCTGCAGGAACAGGACGTAGCGGGTGAGCCCGAGCTTTCCTGTGAAGCCGCCTATGACCTCGGCTAGGTGATCGAAGGTGTAGGCGAACGCAGCGGGGTCTGGCGTGTCGCTGTGCCCGAACCCCGGATAGTCCGGCGCGACCAGGTGGAAGGCATCTGCCAGGCGGGTGAGTAGCGGTTCCCACATGCGGGAGGAGGACGGGAAGCCGTGCAGCAGCAGGATCGTCGGCGCGTCGGCGGGGCCCGCCTCGCGGTAGAAGATCTTGAGTCCATTGACCTCAATCGTGCGGTACGTCGTCCTCATCATGTGTCTTCTCTCTTTTGCGGCTCGATGGCCGGGCGGATCGGATGGTCAGGCGGCGGCGTGGCCGAGCGCGGCGACGACGGCGACGAGCCCGGCGCCGATCGCGAAGGTGACCTCCAGGCCAGTGGACGGGCGGAGGCTGGCGAGCAGGGTGCCGAACACGGCGACGCCCAAGACGCTGCCGGTCTGCCGGAAGGCGGTGAAGGCGCCGGACGCGATCCCGGACTGGGCCGGGGCCACGCTGCCGAGCAGGGCGGCGGTGACGGCGGTGACGACCAGGCCGATGCCGAACCCGGTCAGTGACAGGCCGGCGATCAGCGCCGGGACCAGCGGGTCGGCCCGTGCGGCCACCAGGCCGAGCATGGCCAGGCAGCCGGCTCCCATGAGCAGCGCCCCCGCCCAGGCGACCGCCCGGGTCCCTTGCGCGGGCAGGATCCGCCCGGCGACCAGGTTGCTGACCACGATCAGGACGGTGACGGGCAGGAACGCCAGGCCCGTGTCAAGCGGCGACAGCCCCTGCTGGTCCTGCAGGAACAGGCTGAAGGCGAAGATCAGGCCGAAGAAGACCAGGTTGACCAGCAGCCCGGCGCAGGCGGCGGTGCTGAACGCGCGCATGCGGAACAACGAGAGCGGAAGCATGGGGCGCTTGCGGGCGTTCTCGATCGCGATGAACGCGGCCCCGGCCGCCGCGAGGGCGTAGCCGCCGTAAACCAGCGGCAGACGGCTGCCGGCCGAGCCGGCCTCGATGGTGGCC
>DATJLT010000039.1:0-19828 GCA_035509195.1 Streptosporangiaceae bacterium
CAGCCTCGGCGTTATGGGCGATTTGTCCGGGGCGCGCGGGGCGCGCGGGGCGAGGGGGGCGAGGGAATTGCCGCCCGTGGCCGGGGTCTTAGCGGGCGTAGAGGCTGAGGAAGACCGACTGGATCCGCCAGCGGCGGATCAGGTGGAAGTTGTGCGACGTCAGCTCGCTCGTGCTGCCTGACCCGGCGGGGCCGACCGAGGGCTGGGACGGCGTCCACTGCACGGTCCAGACCCGGCGCACTGAACGTAGCCGGCTGGCTACCACGGCCGACGTCGCGGGGAGGCCGCGGAGGGTTTCCGAGGCAGCCGGGGAGACCCCGAGCCCGATATCGCGAACTCGCTCGAACGGCGCGGGGTAAGCCATGCCCACGATTGCCGTGTCCCATGGAAGGTACAAGATCGCGTCGCCGGCGTGTTCGTGGGCCGCGAGCACGGCAGCGACCTGCTTGAGGTCATCGGCGCGGGACGTCGGCTGCCTGATCGCGACCTGCGGGCTGACGAGGGTCGCGGTGATCGCCAGGGCGAGTACCGCGGACGGCAGCAAGGAAAGCAGCCTGACCCGCCAGGGCGCGAAGTCGCGCTGAGCCAGCGCGTCGGCCGTCAGCTTCACCAGCCAGGTCAGCCCGGCCGCGACGAGCAGCGAGAGCGCGGGCAGGCAGAAGATGACGTAGCGCTCCACGTACAGGGGGTCGGCGAGCGAGACCGCGAGCAGGATCACTGGCGGCAGCACCAGCCAGGGCAACGCGACCACGCCGAGGGTCAGGCCGCGGCCGCGAGCCAGGCCGGCACCGGCCGCACAGCCGAGCAGCGCAAGCAAAGCGACCGGTGGAATGGCAAGCGCCGCGCCCGCGAAGTCGCGAACCAGGGTCGCCACGGTCGACAGGTCGGGCCTGGTCACCCAGTCGAGCTGCGCCGATTGCCCCGCGCTCAGCACGGCAAGCGGCGCGAGCAGCACCCCGGCGGCGACCGCGGAGACCAGCCACGACCGCAAGACGCGAGTAGTCCGCGCCGGACCGATCAGCAAGCTGATCCCGTGCGCGACGACGAGCAGCACCGCGAACAAGTTGAATAGCCCGGTCAGCACCAGCGCGGCCGCATATCCCGTCCACCACCACGCCCGGCCGCGCTCTGACGACGAGGCCAGAACCAGCAGGTACGTCGCGAGCACCGCGAACAGGCTGGTCAGCGCGTACGGCCGGGCTTCTTGTGCGTACCGCGTGGTGATCGGCACGGCCGCAAGTGCCAGCCCGGCCAGCAGCCCCACCGCCGAGGGTGCTGGCAGTTCGCTCAGCACGGCGAGCCGCCTTCCGAGCGCCGCGAGCACCCCGGCGGTCAGCGCCATGGCCGCGAGCGAAGGGAGCCGCAAGGCCGTCGCTGAGATCCCGCCCACCGCGATGACCGCATGAATCAGCAGGTAGTAAACACCGTGCACGGCATCTTGATGCAAGGTCAGGTCAAGGATCGCACCGAGCGGACGCTGCGATCCTGAGATCGTCGCTGCCTCGTCGCGCCACAGTGACGGCACCCCGATGCGGAACCCGCCGACGATCAGCTCGACTACAGCCGGGATAACGACCACCGGCCAGCCGCGAAGCCATCGGCGCCAGCCGGATGCCGCAGGCTCCCCGCCGGCCGGCTGATGACCGAGCCCGGCCGGCCCCGACCTGGTCTCTACCACGCCAGGCAGCTTAGTCATCTGAAGATCCGGTCGCAGGCCCGCGCCGCGGCCTTGCCGTCGTCGAGCGGGCAGAACTTCGCGGTGAACTCCGCATGCGCGGCCGCGTACTTGGCAGCGACCGCGTCCAGGTCGGCGAGCGCGGCGATCACCTGGGTAGAGGTCGCAAGCAGCGGTCCTGGTGCCTCGGCTTCGAAGTCAAAATAGAAGCCGCGCAACTGGTCGCGGTACTCCTCGAGGTCGTAGGTGAAGAACAGCATTGGCCGGCCGGCCGGCGCGAAGTCGAACATGACAGAGGAGTAGTCGGTGATCAGGACGTCGGTCACCCTGAGCAGGTCGTTGATCTCCGGGTACCTGGTCACGTCGAAGACAAAGCCCGGCAGGCCGGCCGCGCGCGTCCAGCCCTCCATCAGGTGATGGCCGCGCACGAGCAGAACGTAGTCGCCGGCAAGCTGCCGTCCGGCCTCTGCAAGGTCAAGCCGGAAGTCGAGCCGGTAGGAACCCGCCCCGTGCTGCTGGTTCTCCCGCCAGGTCGGCACGTAGAGCGCGACCTTCTTCCCCTCTGGCAGCCCGAGCCGCTGCCTGATCGGTGTCGTGGGCGCCAGCGAGAACAGCGCGTCGTTGCGCGGGTACCCGGTCTCTGCGACTTCGCCGTCGTAGCCGAAGGCCCCGCGCAGGATCGGCGTGCTGAACGGGTTTGGTGAGATCAGCAGGTCCCACCTGGCGACGTCGGCGGCCATGAACTCGAAGTAGTAGCTGCCGCTGGCGAAGCTCGGGTTGACGATGTCGTAGCCGAGCCGCTTCAGCGGGGTGCCGTGCCAGGTCTGGATGTAGCGCTGGCCGGCCCTGCGGCGGTGCGGCTGTGCCAGGTGGTCGTTGGCTATCAGGTACCTCGACCGGCCAAGGGCGGCGTAGTAGGCCGCCGTCCCGATCAGCACCGGCCTCGCGCCGTGCGGGACAGGCACCGACCAGTCCCTGATCGCCCACACCTGTTCCCTGCCGTCACCGCGCCGCGCCAGTTCCTCCGCGATGCCGAGCGGGTTGTCCGTGCACGCCTTGCCGTCAAAGCTCAGGAACAAGATCGACTCGCGGACCGGCAGCCTCAGCTGTACCCGGTAGTACAGGTCGCGCAGCAGCCGGCGCCTGATCCGGCCGCGTTCGGCGAACCCGAGCGCCGGGCCGGCCGTTAGTTCAAGGTCACCGGCTCCTCCGGACGTGCCGCTTACAGTTGTGCGGTAAATTTTGCGGCCAATCTTGAGCTTTTGATTTTCATAGCCGCCAAAAAGCACCGGACACGCTGGCCCGTCCGGGTCGCCACGGTGCAGCGTGATCTTCCAGCGCCCGTCGCGCAGCGGAGCCCGAGTGCCGAAGAAGTCGAGCGCGCCGACGTCGACCGTGAGGGGGCCGTCGCCGGCCTGGACCTCGATGACGTGACGGTCCCAGCCGCCGACCAGGCTGAGGACGATGAAATAGGGGCCGGGTTCCTGGCGATCGGCGTTCAGCGTTAGTGCCGTCGCTCGCTCGGCTCTGATCTGAAGGCGGCGGCCCGCCCAGTACGGGCCGAAGCTGATCCCGCGCGCACGCAAGGCGGGGTCGGGTACCTGGACGTCGCCAGCCGCCGAATGGAGCCTCGTGGGCCGCCAGATCGAACGGGACCTGACCAGCAGGAAACAGTCCCACGTACCTGGATGGCGGAACCAGCGGGGACTGACCTCGCACAGAAAGCCCGCCCAGTCGTAGTTGTAACGGTCCTGCCCTGAAGCGCGCGTGAGGTCAGGGCTTGGCCGGGAACGGGCAGGGATGACGATCGGGAGGCGGCGCCTGCCACGCGGCATGAGGACGAGGAGCTTGGTGGTGTTGCGGCGACGGCTGGTGTCCGCGGAAGGAACATAGGCGCTGCCTTCGATTGCCAGCTTCGTGCCCTGCCAGGTGACGCTGTCAAGCTTGACGACCGGGTCGAGCTCGCGCCACTGGGGGCGGAAGATGCGGCGCGGTATGGCGGGCTGCGCGGAGCGGCGGAGCGGCAGGTCGGCCTGCAGGCGGCCGAATGAGCGGACGACAGGCGGGGTCCTCGCCTGGTTTTCCGCCAGCCAGCCGGCGAGCTCGATCAGCTCTTCCTGCCTGCCCTGCTCGATGAGGTACCAGGCGAGCTTGCGTGCGGCAGGCTGGTCGGCCTTCACCGCGGGGTCAACCTGCTTCAGGTAGCTGCTGGCCAGGTCGCTGAACTCCGACTGGTACTCCTGACTGGTGCTCGACAGGTCCCTTACGTACAGCCACAGGTCGTTGACCAGCGCCTTGTGCTGATGAGCCCGCAGCAGCGCGGGGGTGCCTCGCTCTCGGAGGAAGGCGTCGATCATTTCCAGGGCAGCGACCCGGTCGCGGAAGTTGCCGATGCTGGTACGGGACTGGGTGATCGACGGAGCGCCCTTGTCACGATCGCGCCAGTGGTAGACCGGTTCGGTGATCACGTCGACGCTGTTCGCGAGTACGTGGGCCTTGGTCATCGCGATGAGGTCTTCCCACAGCATTCCCTCGGGGAAGCGCAGCCCCGCCCGGTCCCAGAATTCCTTGCGGAACACCTTGTTCCACACGGAGATGTCGTAAAGGAGCTCCCGGGTCACGCTGACGTTAGTCCGCGGTTTCGCCGCCCTGATGGCCTGGTCGTGGAGGCCTGAAGGGACGAGGCCTTCGGCGGTCAGGCGCAGCACGCCGCCTGAGACGAAGTCGGAACCTGTGCGTTCAAGCGTTGCCAGCAAGGTCGCGTAGGCGTCGGGCGGCAGCAGGTCGTCTGCGTCGACAAAGGCCAGGTATTCGCCTTCAGCGGCGGCGATGCCATGATTCCTGGCCGAGCCAGGACCGCCGTTAGGCACCCTGACCAGCGTGAACCTCTCGTCGGCACCGGCCTGCGCAGCCGCGACTGCCGCGCTGCCGTCCGTCGAGCCGTCGTCGACCATGATCACCTGAAGGTCCCGCATGGTCTGGGCGGCGATCGAGGTGAGACAGGCGCCAAGGAGGTCAACGTTGTTGTAGAACGGCACGACAACGCTGATCGTTGGCTTAGCCATGATGTCCTCCCTGGCTCAGGCCCCCGGTCAGGCCTGCCGGAAGGGGCGCTGGCTACTCGCCCCGCCAGACCGGAGGCCGCTTTTCCGCGAACGCCATCGCGCCTTCCGTCGCGTCCTTCGACCCGAAGATCGGGGTAATGATCGCGGCCTGCTTGCTGAAAGCCTCTTCAGAACTCCAGTCAGCCGATTCGACGATTACCCGCTTGGTCGCCGCGAGTGCCAGCGGCCCGCCAAGCGCGATCTTGGCAGCGAGTTCTTTCGCGGCAGCTAGTGCCTCGCCCGCAGGGACAAGCTTGTTGACCAGGCCGGCAGCCGCGAGCCTAGCAGCACTGAAGTGCTCGCCGGTCAAGGCGATTTCCATCGCCAGGTAATAAGGAATCCTGCTCGGGAGCCTGAGCAGGCCGCCAGCGCCGGCGACCAGGCCCCTCCTGACCTCAGGAAGCCCGAACTTGGCTTCCTCGCTGGCCACGACCAGGTCGCAGGCAAGCACAAGCTCGAACCCGCCGGCCAGGGCGTAGCCCTCGACGGCCGCGATGATCGGCTTGGCAGGTGGCTTTTCCACGATGCCGCCGAAGCCACGCCCCGCCGCCAGCGGAGCGTCGCCTGAAAGGAACCCCTTCAGGTCCATGCCCGCGCTGAACGTGCCGCCCGCCCCGGTGAGGACGAGCACGCTGACGTCCTGGCGGCCGTCGAAGTCCTCGAGCGCGGCGGCGATCCCGCGTGCGACCTCGCCGTTGACCGCGTTACGTGCCTTCGGGCGGTCGATCGTGATGACCGCGACACCTTGCCCGACCTCAGTGGTAACCGCCGTGCTTGCCGGCTCGGCCATGAACGCAGTCTCCCTACTTCGGCTGGAACCTGATGCCGCCGTCGAACCTGATGACCTCGGCGTTCATGTAGTCATTGTCGATCAGCGACCGGACGAGTTTCGCGAACTCCGCCGCCGTGCCCATGCGCTTGGGGAAGACGACGGGGGCGACCAGCTTGGCCTTGAACTCCTCGCTTGCCGCGCCTGAACCGTAGATCGGGGTGTCGATGATGCCCGGGCAGATCGTGTTGACCCTGATGCCGATCGCGGCCAGGTCGCGGGCAGCGGGGACGGTCATGCCGATGATGCCGCCTTTGGAGGCGGAATAGGCGATCTGCCCGGTCTGGCCCTCGATCCCGGCGATGGAGGCGGTGTTGATGACGACGCCCCGCTGGCCGTCGGCGTCGGCAGGCTCGGTCTTCGCGATCGCGGCCGCCGCGATCCGCATGACGTTGAAGGTGCCGATCAGGTTAACGTCGATGACCTTCTTGTAGACGCTCAGGTCATGCGGGGTACCGTCGCGGCCGACCGTCCGCGAGGCCCAGCCGATGCCCGCGCAGCTCACCGCTATGCGCAACGGGACCCCAAGTGCTTCCGCCGCCGCGACGGCAGCGGTGACCGATTCCTCGCTGGAGACATCTGTGCTGGAGAAGACGCCGCCCACCGACTCGGCGACCGCCTTGCCGCGCTCTTCGTTAAGGTCGGCCACGACCACCTTCGCGCCCGCGGCAGCGAGGTCACGTACAGTCGCCTCGCCAAGACCGCTGGCACCGCCAGAGACGATCGCGGCAACTCCGTTCAGGTCCATGCGCGGAGCATACTGTGCCTCGTGGTGCGAGCGACGTTCGGGCAGGCAGGAACTGTCAGTACCTCCGCTTAGCATCACTGGTAGGCCCGCCGGCCTGAGCCAGCGGGATCGTGACACCATGGGTCAAGCGGCACAGAATCGGGAAGCGTCCCAGGTCCGTGGCGCTGGCGCGTGGCGGGAGAGGTAAGAGATCGTGACTAAATACCGCGGCAATCCCTGGGCCGTGCTCATAGTTGTCTCGCTCGGGTTCTTCATGACCCTGCTCGACTTGACGATCGTTAACATCGCGATTCCTAACATGATCGACAAGCTGAACGCGTCGCTCGACGGGGTCCTCTGGGTCATCAACTCCTACGCCCTTGTACTCGCGGTGCTGCTCATCACCGCCGGTCGTCTCGGCGACATCCGCGGCCAGCGAACGCTGTTCATCGCCGGCGTCGCGCTGTTTACGGCCGCGTCGGCCGCGTGCGGCTTCTCGCCGACTGTCGGCTGGCTGGTCGCGTTCCGCGCGGTGCAGGGGGTCGGTGCCGCGCTGCTGATGCCGCAGACCCTGGCGATGCTGACGATGGTGTTCCCGCCTGAGCGGCGCGGCGCCGCGTTCGGCATCTGGGGCGCCGTGGCGGGCGTCGCGACGATCGCCGGGCCGACGCTCGGCGGCCTGCTGGTGACCGCCTTCGACTGGCGGTACATCTTCTTCATCAACTTGCCGATCGGCATCATCGTGATCGTGCTCGGCTTCGTGCTGATTCCCGACCTGCGCACCGGAGCCAAGCACAAGATGGACATTCCCGGCGTGATCTTGGCCAGCCTGTCCTTGCTCGCCATTTGCTACGGCCTGGTAGAAGGCCAGAACTACAACTGGGGCAAGATCACCTCGTTTATTTCGATCCCGCTGGTCATCGGCGTCGGCGTTGTCCTGCTCGCGGTGTTCCTCATCGTCCAGGCGAGGACGCAGGGCCAAGAGCCCTTGGTGCCGTTCGCGCTGTTCCGCGACCGCAACTTCTCGCTGATGAACTGGGTGTCAGTAACGGTGTCGATCGGGCTGCTCGGCATCTTCCTGCCGCTGACGATCTACCTCCAGTCGGCGCTTGGGTTCTCCCCGCTCAAGGCCGGGCTCGCGATGGCCCCTTCCTCGCTGATGTCGATGGTCGTCGCGCCGTTCGCTGGCAGGCTGACCGACAGGCTCGGCGGCAAGTACATCTTGTTCACCGGCCTGCTTTGCTTCGCTGGCGGCATGGCCTGGGTCGCCGCGATCGCGACGCCGCACTCGACCTGGCAGGACTTCGTGGCGCCGCTGATCGTGTCGGGCTTCGGGCTTGGCTGCACGTTCGCGCCGTTGTCAACGACAGCCATGCGCAGCGTCAAGCCGCAGCTTGCCGGCGCGGCGTCAGGCATGCTCAACACGACCAGGCAGGTCGGCTCCGTGATTGGCACGGCCGCCGTTGGCGCGCTGCTCGAGAACCGGCTCACCGCCACGCTGCCCGCCGCGGTGAGGGCACGCGACGCGGTCCTGCCGCCCGCGGCTCGCGCTCAGCTTGTCAGCGGATTCACGAAGGCAGCCCAGAGCGGCTCCATCGTCGGCCAGGGCAGCAGCCAGTTCAAGCTGCCTAAGGGCACTCCGCCGTCGCTCATCGCCGAGATCGGGCACATCGCGCGTGAGGCCTTCTCTTACGGGTACGTGACGGCGATGCACCAGACGCTGGTCATGCCGATCGCTGTACTGGGCGTCACCGCGCTGAGCTGCCTGGCGATCAAGCGCGTTCCTAGCTCTCTCCCGCCAGGGGGAGAAGCTAAGGAGCCTGCGTCACCGCAGCCGGAGGCCTCGCAGGCGCCGGCGTGACCAATGCCGGCACCGACCCGTCAGGTCGGGCGAAGCACAGCCCGGCGGACGATACAGGTGCCGGCGGGAATATCGTCCCGGCCGGGAGCACGGCCGGGAGCACAGCCGGGAGCACGGGCATGCTCGCCCCGGCTGGGCTGGCGCGACCGCGCCCGCCGGTGATCGCGGTCGACGCGATGGGCGGCGACCATGCGCCTGACGCGATCGTCGCCGGCGCGGTGGCCGCGTTCAGGCAATGGGGAACGCGAGTGATACTGATCGGCCGGCCTGGCCAGGTCAGGCCGCTGCTCGCCGCGCATGGCGTGATCGGCGAGATCCGCCTCGTCACCGCCGAGGACGCGGTCGCGATGGACGACGGCGCGCTGGCGAGCTGGCGGCGGCCTCGGTCAAGCCTGGCCGTAGCCTGCCAGCTCGTGCACCTGGGCCAGGCGACCGCAGTCATGTCCGCGGGGTCCACCGGTGCCATCGTCGCCATCGCCAGGCTGCGGCTGCGTAACCTGCCAGGCGTGATCAGGCCGGCACTCGCGGTGGCACTGCCCACGCTGCCGAAGCCGACAGTGCTGATCGACGCTGGAGCGATCGCCGACCCCAAACCCGAGATGATCGCTCAGTTCGCGCAACTCGGCTCCGCCTACGCCGAGGTAGCGTTCGGGATCAGCAAGCCAAGGGTCGGCCTGCTCTCAATCGGCTCGGAACCGGGCAAGGGCAACAAGCTCGCACGGCGTGCCTACGAACTGCTCGGCGCCGAGCCGCAGCACGGCGCGATGCCGGTTAACTTCACCGGCAACGTGGAAGGGGGCGACCTGCTGGCGGGCAAGGCGGACGTGATCGTGAGCGAGGGCTTCGCGGGGAACATCGCGCTCAAGACACTCGAAGGCACCGCCGCGTTCACCGCGACCCAATTCAGGTCGGCACTTGAAGGTTCGCGTACAGCCCGTTTCGGCGCCATGCTGGCCAGGAAGGAGCTACGCGAACTGCACCACAGGCTGAGCGCGGAAACATACGGCGGAGCGGCGCTGCTCGGGCTCGAGGGCGCCGTCGTCATCGCGCACGGGGCGTCCACGGAGAAAGGCGCGGCGGCAGCGTGCCGTATGGCCGCGAACATGACAAGCGGGCAGATCGCCGAGCGAATCAGGGAACGGCTCGGCCCGCAACGCCAGGGCCACTTCCTGCGTCGCTCAGAACGTCACTGACGATCGATAGTCTTGAGGCATGGCAGATCCGCAGGCCGCGCTCGCGGCACTGATGAGGACAGCGTTGAGCGCCGAGTTCGGACCGGAATTCGAGCACGCCGATCCGGTGATCAGGCCGTCGGCGTTCGCCGACTTCCAGTCCAATGTCTCGCTGGCACTAGGCAAGCGCGCAGGCCTCGCGCCGCGAGAAGTCGCCACCAGGCTCGCCAGCCGCCTCGCCGGTTCTGAGCTCATAGAGAAGGCCGAGGTGAGCGGGCCAGGCTTCATCAACATCACGCTGAGCGGTGCCTGGATCACCAGCGCGGCCTCAGGGCAGCTCACTGACCAGAGGCTGGGCGTGCCTGTCAGCAGCGCGCCGCAGCGAGTGATCGTGGATTACTCGGCGCCCAACGTGGCGAAGGAAATGCATGTCGGTCACTTGCGGACCACGGTCGTGGGCGACGCCTTCGTCAGGGTGCTCGAGTTCCTCGGCCACGACGTGATCAGGGCCAATCACATCGGCGACTGGGGCACCAACTTCGGGATGCTGCTCGAGCACCTCATCGACATCGGAGAGGACGCCGCTTACGCCCAGCTAGCGGCCGGCGAGATCAACGCCTTCTACCAGGCCGCGAAGGTCAAGTTCGACGAGGATGCGGGCTTCGCCGACCGGTCAAGGCGCCGGGTCGTCGCGCTGCAGGCAGGCGAGCCTGAAACGCTTCGGATCTGGCAGATGCTGGTCAACGACTCCAAGCTGTACTACAACGCGATCTACGGCAAGCTCGGCGTCACGCTGACGGACGCCGACCTTGCCCCTGAGAGCTTTTACAACTCGATGCTGCAAAGCGTCTGCGACGACCTCGAGCGGGCCGGGATCGCCACGATCAGCGACGGCGCCCTTTGCGCGTTCCCTCCCGGGTTTACCGGCCGCGACGGCAAGCCGCTGCCGCTGATCCTGCGCAAGAGCGACGGCGGCTACGGCTACGGCACGACCGACATGGCCGCGGTCAGGTACCGCGTCACCGACCTGCACGCCGACCGCATTACCTACGTGGTCGGCTCGGAACAGGCACAGCATTTCGCGATGGTGTTCGCGACCGCCAGGCAAGCTGGCTGGCTGCCAGAATCGGTGCGGGCCGAGCATGTACCGATCGGCATGGTCGCGGGCGCGGACAGGAAGCGGTTCAGGTCAAGGTCGGGCCAGTCGGTCAAGCTCATCGACCTCATCGACGAGGCGACTGCCCGCGCCGAGGAAGTGATCAAGGACAGGTACGACGACCCCGAGCAGCGGGCGCAGATCGCCGACTCGGTCGGGATCGGGGCGCTGAAGTACGCCGACCTGTCGGTCGCCAGGGATTCGAGCTACGTACTCGACTTCGACCGCATGCTGGCCCTGACCGGGAACACCGGCCCCTACCTCCAGTACGCGACCGCGCGGATCAGGTCGATCTTCGCCAGGGCAGGCCTTGACCCTGACTCGGTCTCGGGCCCGATCCTTGCTGGCGAGCCCGCCGAGCGGGCGCTGGCATTGCGGCTGCTCGGGTTCGACGCCGCCGTGACGCAGACCGCGGACACAGTCGAGCCGCACAAGCTAGCTGCCTTCCTGTTCGACCTGGCCAGTGACTTCACGACGTTCTACGAGCAGTGCCAGGTACTGAAGGCGGAAGACCCTGTCGTACGGCAGTCCAGGCTCGCGCTCTCGGCGCTCACGCTGAAGGTGCTGACCAAAGGCCTTGACCTCCTCGGCATCCCGGTGCCAGAGCGCATGTAGCGGGCACGAACCGGAGCTTCACAGAAAAATCCCAGCCTCTACCACCTGTCGTCTCAGCCTGGGCTGGCAGGGTTCTGGCCATGAGCGACCGAAGGACCAGGCGCATCGGCCCCGTAGCCAGATGGGCAGCGGGAGTCGCGGCAGCGGCCTTGCTGGTCGCCGGTGGCGCTGTTCTCGGGTCGCACCTGGCGGGCCCAGCCGGAGCGGTGGCTGGCACCCCGTCGGCGAACGCAAGGCTGGTCGCGCTGTCAAGCAACCTGTCAGGCGAAAGCGCCCACTCGCTGAAGTCGGACCTGGCCGGGCTACGCAAGTGCCTCGCCAGGGCCCGCAAGCTCGCGAAGGAAGGGCACCGCGCGGCTGCCTGGGCAAAGGAGCGCCAGTGCATCAGGAAGTACCACGCGGGCGGGCTGTTGCTGCTGCGGGCACTGTTCAAACACGGCGCGGAATATGGTCAGGTCACCTTCAAGGCCAAGAACGGAACGAAAACGGTCGCGTTCGAGCAGGGTGTCGTCCAGTCGACAGCCAGCGGTTCCTTCACGCTTAAGGCAGGCGACGGCACAACCTGGACCTGGGACGTTGTGAAGAACACCGTGACGCTACTAGGGAGGAAACTGGTCAGCGCGACCAAGCTAGCGCAAGGCCAGCGGGTGTTCGTTGCCGGCACCGTGGTGGGCGGTGCCGACGATGCCAGGCTGATTATCATCCGCGGCTAGCCGGAAGGTTGCCTGTCAAGAACGACCCGCTCTAGACGCCGGCAGCTCGACTGAACCCGCGAGCTGCCGGCGTCGCTATGCCCAGGCAAGTATGCCCGCAGTCACTCCCACAGCCGGCGATACTGCTGCTACGATCCCGTACTCTCCTTATCAGGACAGTGCTGATCTTTCCGACCACGCAGCTTCGCGCCAAGCGATCCCACCGAACAGTGAGCCGGCGAATGTCATGACCGACGCGGAACGAATCCCCCGTGTGCTTGTCGTCGACGACGAGCCGAACATCCGCGAACTTGTCCAGGTCGCGCTTAAGTTTCACGGCTGCGCGGTCAGCACTGCGGCCAACGGCACCGATGCCATGCGCCAGGCCGAGGCCGTCAAGCCCGACCTGATCGTGCTCGACGTCATGCTGCCCGATGTGGACGGTTTCGAGGTCTGCCGCCGCCTCAGGGCCGCGGGTAACGAGGTGCCCGTGATCTTCCTGACCGCGAGGGACACGTCCTCCGACACGGTGACCGGGCTCGCGATCGGCGGGGACGACTACGTCACGAAGCCGTTCTCCGTCGAAGCACTCGTCGCGAGAGTGCGCGCAGTGCTGAGACGGGCCGCGCGGTCGGCGCCTCCCGAGCAGCTCGGGACGGTCGACGGCTCGCTTCGCGCCGGGGATCTTGAACTTGACGAGGCGATGTGGACGGTGCGCAGGGCCGGCGTGCCCGTCGAGCTTTCGCCGACCGAGTTCAGGCTGCTCGCATACCTCATGCGCCATCAGGGCAGGGTACTTACCCGCGCCCAGTTGCTCGAGAACGTCTGGGGCTGGGACTACGCGGGCGAGTCGCAGATCGTGGAGACATACGTAAGCTACCTGCGCCGTAAGCTAGATCCACTGGGCCCCCCGCTGATCCACACGCAGCGCGGCGTCGGTTACAGCTTGCGGCTCCCTGAGCAGGCGGCGGCGCACAAGGCACATCAGGCGGAGCAGCGATGGCACGCAGAGCCAGGCAGCGGGTAAGCAGAACCCGCAGTCAGTCGCAGCGGGTAAACCGAACCCGCAGTCAGTCACTGCGCAACCGGCTGCTGCTGCTGCAAGTCGCGGTTACCGCGATCTTCCTGCTGGTGCTCGGCGTCGTCAGCACCGAGCTGTTCGCGCACAACCTGACCAGCCAGTTCAACAGCATCGTCGTCGACGAGAGCACAAGAAGCCCGCTCGACCTGACAGAACGGCCCAGTCCTGGCGTCTTCGCCGTGCTCGCCAACCTCGCGCCCTTCCGCGTCCACGACGTCTCAGGGCCCGATCGCAAGACCACTCAGCTTCGCACCGCGATACTGAGGATGGGGCAGCCCGTCGTCTTCGGACGGGCCAGGCACTCCCGTCCGTTCCTGATCGCCCCCTCGCCTGGACACTCCGATTACCACCTGGTCGCAGCGGCCCGTGTCATTCCTGCCACACTCAGCCCGACCCGTGCTACGGAGGTCATCGTCGTCGCCGAGCAGTCCACGGCCGTCACCAACGAGCTTCGCGGACTGATCGCCGCCGAGATCGTCACCGGCTGCGGGCTGATCGCGCTGCTGGCAATCGGCGGCCGCTGGCTGATCGCCCGCGGACTCGAGCCGCTCGACCGGATGACGAAGACGGCAGGCGACATCACCGCGAGGGGCGATCTAACCGAGCGGATGGCGATTCCCGACGACCAGACCGAGGTCGGCAAGCTCGGAGTTGCCATCAACACCATGCTTGACCGAATACAGCAGGCGTTCGGCGCCCGGCTGAACTCAGAACGGAAGGTACGCGAGTTCGCCGCGGACGCCTCCCACGAGCTCCGTACACCGCTGACCACGATCCGCGGTTACGCTGAGCTCTACCGGCAGGGGGCGCTTGGTCCCGATCAGGTTCCGACCGCGATGCGGAGGATCGAGCAGGAGGCGCAGCGGATGTCGACGCTCGTCGCCGAGCTTCTCGAACTGGCCAGACTGGACCGTACCTCGTCGCTCGACCTGAGCGAGACCGATCTCGCGACCGTGGTGCGTGACGCGGTCGCCGACGCGATGGCGGTCGAGCCTGAACGCCCGATCAGCGCTCAGGCACCGCCAAGGCTCATCGCCGTCGTGGACGAGCGCCGGATCAGGCAGGTGCTTTCTAACCTGCTCGGCAACGTCCGCGCTCATACCGACCCGAGTACCCCGGTCGCCGTACGGCTTGGCCGGGTGCAGGGCGGCGTTCTCATTGAGGTCGCCGACGCGGGTCCTGGCATGGGCGAAGAGGACGCGGCCCGCGCCTTTGACCGGTTCCACCGTGCTACCGAGCGCGCCGTGGACGCCGAGAACAACGGCAACGGCAACGGCGACTTCTCCTCCGGCGGCGGAAGCGGCCTCGGCCTGTCGATCGTGCAGGCCATCGCCGTCGCCCACGGCGGGCAGGCCACGCTTGAGTCCTGGACAGGCCACGGCACGAGGGTCAGGATCTGGCTGCCGAGCCGCGCTCAGGTCCAGGCCGCGTCCTTATCCGCTAGCCGCGTAAGTCCGCGCTGGCAGGCGCGGCGGGCTCGGACCGCTCCACCGACCTGATCAGGAGCTGGGCCACGTCTACGACCTCAAGTGAGTCCTTGGCCTCGCCCGATGCCTTCTTGGCCGAGATCGCGTCGCCGAGCATGACAAGGCAGTAGGGACATCCGGTCGAGATCGTGTCAGGGTCGGTTTCGAGCGCCTCCTCGATCCGCTCGGTGTTGATGCGCTTGCCGATCCGCTCCTCCATCCACATTCGCGCGCCGCCCGCGCCGCAGCAGAACCCGCGCTCCTTGCAGCGGTGCATCTCCTGCGGCTGCACCCCGGGCACCTGCTCCATGATTTCCCTGGGCGGCGTGAACACCCGGTTGTGCCTGCCGAGGAAGCAAGGATCGTGGTAGGTGATCTTCTCCTCGATCGGGTTGACGGGCGTCAGCTTGCCCTCTGACACCAGCCTGGCCAGCAACTGCGTGTGGTGAATGACCTCGTAGTTGCCGCCAAGCTGCGGATACTCGTTCGCGATCGTGTTGAAGCAGTGCGGGCAGCTCGCGATGATCTTCTTTGCGCCCGCCTCGTTCAGCGTCTCGACGTTCTGCTGAGCCAGCATCGAGTAAACGAACTCGTTGCCCATCCGCCGCGCCGGGTCGCCCGTGCAGGTCTCGGCCGGGCCGAGGACCGCGAAACTGACCCCCGCCGTGTGCAGAAGCCGCGCGATCGCCTTGGTCGTTTTCTTCGCGCGGTCCTCAAGTGCCCCGGCGCAGCCGACCCAGAACAGGTACTCGACGTCGTCGCCGATCTTCCCGTCGACGACCGGCACCTCGAAGTCAAGGTCCTCCATCCACTCGGCCCGCCTGGCCTCGCCCATGCCCCACGGGTCGCCCTTGTTCTCCAGGTTCTTCAGCATGCCGGAGGCCTCGTTAGGGAACGCGGACTCGATCAGCACCTGATGCCTGCGCATTCCGGCGATGTGATCGATGTGCTCGATGTCGACCGGGCACTCGTGGACGCAGGCACCGCAGTTCGTGCATGACCAGAGCACGTCAGGATCGATCACGCCGTTGTCGTCCGCCGTGCCAACCAGCGGCCTGCCCGCCTCGTCCTTGACCGCCTGAGGCAGTTTCTCCCTCGCCTCGTCGGAGGGGGCAAGCAGGTAGGGCGCCTTGGCGAAGGCGTGATCGCGCAGGTCGAGTATCAGCATCTTCGGCGACAGAGGCTTGCCGGTCACCCAGGCCGGGCACTGCGACTGGCAGCGCCCGCACTCGGTGCAGGTCGCCAGGTCGAGCATGCCCTTCCAGGTCAGGTCCTCGATCTTGCCGATGCCGAACACGTCGGTGTCAGGGTCGGCTTCTTCGAAGTCGAGCACCTTGCCGTTGCTGCGCATCGGCGGAAGCGCGCGCAGTGCGTTGGGGCGGCGCGAGAAGAGCACGTTAAGCGGCGCGATCGCGATATGCAGGTGCTTGGAGTAGGTGACGAAGACGCCGAAGGCGAGGATGACCGCGATTTGCAGCAAGATGAACGTGGTCTCGATGGCCATGTTCGCGCTCTTGCCAAGCGGGTGGAGCCAGTGCCCGACAATCTGCGAGGCGAAGGCACCGTGAGCGTAGGGGAAATCACCGGTGTCGATCTGCGCGCCACGGTAGATCAGGAGGGTCGCGACGACGAGGAAGATCATCAGCAACGTGATCCAGGCGGCACCCGTGTGCGAGCCTGAGAAGCGTGACTTGCGGCCCTCGCTCTTCGGGTTCGCCCGCAATCTGATCACCGTGAACGTGGCGATGCCAGCAAGCACCGCAACCGCAAACAGGTCCTCGAGGAAGCCGATGAAGGCCCAGTGACCGATGCCAGGGATCGCGAACATCTTGCTGAACAGATCACCGTAGGCCTCGATGATCGTGAGCACCAAGATGATGAATCCCCAGAAGGTCAGGAAGTGCGCGATGCCAGGCACCGTCCACTGGAGCAGCTTGCGCTGGCCGAACACCTCGGTCGCCTGCACCTCGGCGTCACGGCCCGGATGCTTCCTGACCGCTTCGATCCGCTCAGGTGCGGGCTGGCCGCTCGTCGCCAGGCGGTACAGCCAGAACAGTCGCCGGCCGGCGATCGCGGCTGCGGCCACGGTCAGTACGAGTCCGATAATGATCCTCAGCGCCAAAGCGACCTCCGGGGACGGCGTTGGGTGCCAGCGTACGCCGGCGGCTCGCCGTGCCCGCCCAGGGCCAGCCGGTGACCTGGGGACCGACTACTCTGCGACAGAAGGATGCCCGGTTTGCCGGAAGATGAGGTCACGCCGATGACGGCCGTAGCGGACGTTGCCGCTGAACGGCAGGCGCCCGCGCGGCGTCTCGGCTGGCTGTCTGCTACGGACCTGACGGCACTCGGCATCTGGCTGGTCTCGCGGCTCGCGGTACTCGCGCTGAGCTGGCCGGCCGCGTTCATTTTCCGCGGCAGCAATAAATCACCGCAGGGCTGGCTGCAGCTATGGCAGAACTGGGACGCGGTCAGGCTGACGCTGATCGCGCAGTACGGGTACTTCAGCCCGGCAGAGAAGCTTTATCCGGACCAGGTGGCGTTCTTTCCCGGCTTCCCCGTCGCCGAGGGACTTGTGCATCTCATCGTGCGCCAGTGGACGGTATCGGGGCTGCTTGTCTCCTTCGTCGCCGGCGGCGTCGCCGTGGTCGCCATCAGCCGGATCGCCGAACGTGACTATCTGCCTGGGTCGGGCAGCCGCGCCGTGCTGTTCCTCGTCGTATCGCCCGCGGCTATCTTCCTCGCCGCCGGCTACACGGAGGCACTGTTCCTCGCCCTGGCGGCTGCGAGCTGGCTGTCCGCTCGGAACGAGCACTGGACCAGGGCGGTGCTGCTCGCCGGTCTCGCCAGCGTGGTGCGGATCAACGGCCTGTTCCTGTGCGTGGCGCTGCTCGTCGAGATCCTCAGGCGCGCTGGCGTTCAGCGAGTGCGTGCCATCGCGATGTTCGTCCCCGCGCTGGTGCCGGTGGCGTGCTACGAGCTTTACCTCCACGTCAGGACGGGGAGCTGGCTGGCCTGGCAGCAAGCCGAGCAGCAGGGCTGGCAACGTCAGGTTACGAACCCCGTCGATACCTTCAGGACAGCGTGGGCGGCAGGCTTCGGGCACGAGTTCACCGCGCCGATCAACTTCGTGTTCCAGCTTGAGGTATTCGCGGTCGCGGCCGGAATCATCGCGACCATGCTGCTGCTCTGGTACCGGCGCTGGCCGGAAGCGATCTACGTCGGGCTGACGATCGTGGCGCTCGCGACCTCGATCTGGTACGAATCGGTGCCAAGGTCGCTGCTGCTGCTCTGGCCGATCTGGTGCGGCCTGGCCGCCTTCACGGTGCGGCGCCCGTGGGCCGGCTGGGTGTACGTGGCGGTATCGGTGCCGCTCAGCGCCGCGATCACGCTGCTGTTCATGTCGGGTAACTGGGCCGGCTAGCGGCGCCAGGCGACGACCGCGCCCGAAGCAAAGGCCGGTCGGCCGAGCAAACTGCTCAGGTAGGCGGTCAGTGCCGACCGCTTGCCGGTCACGGCGACGACGGCCGACGGCTGCCAGGCCCGCAGGTCAGATTCTGCCTGAGCCGGCGCCAGCGGAACGGGCGGCGGTTGCAGGCCGGCCCCGGCGGCGACCCCGGCAAGTACCGACCTTGGCCGCAGCCCGGTGTCCCAGAGTTCGTTGAGGTAATTGGCTGTCAAAGTGGGTCCGTTGCCGTCGACATAGGCAAGGCCGTCCCAGGCCGGGCCGATGAAGTAGCCGCCGACCAGTGAGATCCGCTGGCTGGAGTCGGCGGCCCAGCGCATCGCTGCCGTGAGGTGCACTTCAGGAACGGGCACGACGAGCACGGTCGCGTTCGCCGGCAGGTGCAGGGCACGGAAGGCCGCGGTCCACCCCGCGGGCAAAGGCACAGCGGGCGTCACAGGCAGTGGCGCGGGCAGCAGCGGCAGGCACGCGAGCACCGCCAGACCTCCAGCGAGCCTTGCCGTAGCGCGATGGCCTTCTTCCGACAGGCGGGCCATCAGATCGTCGGCACCGAACGCGAGCAGCGCGGCGACGGCACCGTCAGCGAGGATCGACAGGCGGTCAGGCAGCACGGACCCGCCGAGCGGCAGCCACTCGATCCAGCGCCACGGCAAAGTGACACCCTGGTGGGTCGTGCCAGAGACAAGCGGGTGCCCGCCAAGCGAAAGCAGGGCGAGGATCAGTACAGTCGCCGCGAGCGTGCGGATCAGGGCGTGACGCCAGAGCAGCGCCGCGACGATCGCGACCGCGACGATCAGCGGCCAGCCAAGGTAAGCCAGGTACTCAGGCGCCTGGCCCTGGTAGGCGGCGGCCTTTGCCGCGCTCGCTGACGTGTGGAAGACCAGATAAGACGACGGGGTCACGAAGCCGGTCAGGTCGTTGACGTAGAAGTCACGCAGGAACGGGCTTCCGCTCTGGGTCAGCGGCCCGGCGAACTGCATCCACAGCGCCCAGCCCGCGATAACCAGCGTCGTCGCGAGCGCGACCACAAGGCCGTAGGCGGTCAGTGCCGCCTGCCTGACGGCCGTGCGCGGAAACTGCGCCGCCAGCAAGATGAGGATCAGAAGGCTCGTCAGCGCCGTGGTAAGGGTGAGTTCCTCGCTGATGAACAACTGTGCGGCGACAAGGACGCCGAGCCCGACGCCGTTCCAGAACCACGGCTTAAGGCCGCTATCGCTTTCCCTCGGGATCGCGAGCCTGAGCACGGCGTCGACGATCAGCGGCGGCAGCACAGCGAACTGCAGGTCATAGTGACCGATCGCGGACTGCAGCAGCGCGGGCGAGAACCCGTAAACGGCGCCCCCGAGCACCGCCGCCATCATGCGCACCCGCCAGCGGCGCAGCACAAGGAACATCGCCGCCGCAGAGCCGGCGAAACCCGCGGTGGTCAGCACGGTCAGGCTGACCTGCGGACCGAACAGCAACGTCACAGGCGCGAGCGCGAGGCATGGCAGCAGCATCGAACTGTTCCACATCAAGTTGACGCCGGCCGGCGCGTTCAGCGCGGTGGTGATCAGGGCCGGCAGCCCGCCATGCGAGATCGCCGAGGCCGCGTACCGCATGTACCAGGCGAACAGGTCGGCGTCCCCCGGGTTCCCTGTCACCGCGTTCGAGGCAGGGTCGGCCCACAGATGCCAGGTAACGATCACCGCGCCGGCCAGGTACCCGGCCACCGCGAGCACAGCAGGCAGGCCATGAGCGACCGCGCGGCCGGCGCCTGGCCCTGCCATCTGCTGGTCAGCGACCGCGCCGGGTTCGCCAACCGCGACGTCGCGCGGTGCCATGCTCCGGATATTAAGTGCTATCCTCGCCCGTCCGCCAAAATTACGGCACTCGCACCCGTCGCAGGGCACCCACGCCGGGACGACGGGCGGGTTCGCCGAGTTCCAGGCCTGCCTGCGAGCGGTCCAGAAAGTTGAGCGGAATAGACTCAACTTCTTTTGACTTG
>DATJLT010000040.1:0-37484 GCA_035509195.1 Streptosporangiaceae bacterium
CCGAGTATTTCAAGCGGCAGTCGTACCGTGCCTATTTGATGTGCTTCGGAAGTTCGGGAATGTTCGAGCAGGACGACGTGGAGAACTGGGTTTCGATCACCGACATGGCGGGCGGGTCCATGGCCAGGCGACTGCTGCTCAACAGCCGGATGGGGCTGACGTCTGAAGACAAGCCGATCAGGCCGCCGATGGCCGGCTTCTCCGGGCCGGGGGTCGCGTACCAGGGCTTCGGTGAGTTCAATCAGCGGCACTGGCTGGCACAGTGGAGCGACTGCCTGGAGGCGAGCGTTGAAGCCACTTCCCTATAGCGACGAGCTGCACCAGGCGGCGCATCAGTTCCTCGTCGAGGAGGCCGCGCTGCTTGACTCTGGCGATTACCTCGGCTGGCTTGAGCTGCTATGCGACGACATCAAGTACGTGATGCCGGTCCGCGTGACGACCGCACGAGGAGCGGGCTTCGATTCGCTGCCTGACATGGGTCACTTCGACGAGGACCTGTACTCGCTGCGCAAGCGGGTGCAGCGCCTTTACACCGAGCACGCCTGGGCAGAGGACCCGCCGTCGCGCACCAGGCACTTCGTGTCCAACGTGCGGACGTTCGCGTTCAGCGAGACCGAGTTGTACGTCGAGTCGGCCTTGCTGCTGTTCCGCAGCCGGGGCGACACGCACGAGGGAGATTTGCTGTCGGCCGGGCGTACCGACCTGCTGCGGCTTACAGAAGGCGGAATGCGGCTGGCCCGCAGGGAAGTCAAGGCCGACGAGTCGGTGCTGCGGACCCAGAACCTGGCGGTGTTCTTGTGACGGACCCTGTGAGCGAGGACGCGATCACGCTCGCCAATGAGTTCGCCGAGGTCGAGGTGTCACGTGTCAGCACCAGGAACGGGGCGAGGTTGCGGATCTTCGTGCCGAGCTCGGGGACAGAGGTACTGCTCTGCCCGCTGGAACTCGAGGCACTGACAAGGCAGGACCACGAGTTCTTTAGCGGCCTGCTGGCCGACGGCCTGGCTTGAAAGCAAGCTGGCGCTGCGGGATTATGCGGACGATCGTGGCACTTTGATGGCCGGGGCGCGGGTCAGGTAAGTGCCTTTCAGGATCCGGGAACTTGACAAAAATATGCCAGGCGGCCGATTGCCGCATTAATGAGTCATCCGAATAGCGTCTGGGTATAACTAGATACAACTGAGCGAAGGGCAAGCTGATATGGCAATGCGATACAACCCGCCTCCTACGTGGCCGCCTGCGCCTCCTGGCTGGCAGCCGCCTCCCGGCTGGCAGCCCGACCCGTCGTGGCCGCCCGCGCCGCCAGGATGGCAGTTGTGGGTCGACGACACCCCGGCGCCCGCGCCCGGCGGTTACGGTCCTGGAGGTTACAGCCCCGGCGGCTACGGTCCTGCCGGGGGCACCACTGGTCCTGTACCTGATTCTGCGGCGACCGTTATCGCGCCGCAAGGGTTCGCGCCCGGCGGACCCCAGCCTGGCGGACCCCAGCCTGGCGGACCCCAGTCCGGCGGACCCCAGCCCGGCGGATACGGGCCTGGAGGATATACGCCTGGCGGGTACGGGCCCGGCAGTTCTGCGCCTGGTGGCTACTCGCCAGGGGCTGCTGGTACCGGCACTGCGGGCGTCAGTCTTTCCGGCCTTCAGGTGGCGACCCGGTGGGCGGTCGGCGGCGGCGCGGCCGTCTTTCTTGGCTCCCTGCTGCCGTTCATTTCAGGCTCGTATGTGGTTAATGGCGGTATTAATGCCGGAGCCAGGGTCGTCTCGGTTCTTTTTGGCTTGATACTCGCCGGCCTCGCAATTGCATCTCAATTCGCGTCGTCAAGCGCCGGACCAAGGCGCGTATTCGGCATTATCTTGCTCGCGCTTTCCGGTCTCGGGGTCCTCGGTTACCTCGGGTTCACCTTGATCGGCGTGGTCGGCGTTACTTCGTCGGACGGTTTCGTCTCGGTCCATGAGACTTACTCGCCTGACATCGGGATCATCCTGGCCATACTGGGCTGCGCAGCGGCCCTCTACGGCGGGATCCTCGCGGTGCGCAAGCCGTCGACTTAATGATGGTATTCCCCGGTCCGGCCCTCTCCACGTAAAATCAACGGGTCGCTGATCAAGGGGGTCACTATGAGGCGATCGCGATCATGGGCGGGCAGTCGGCGGTCACCTGGACGGGCCTTCGCGGTAGCCGCCGCGGCGGCCAGTCTGGTGACGCTCGGCGCGCTGCCGGCGGCCGGAGCTTACGCCAGTGAACTCGGCTCGGGTTCCGCCGGCACGAACATCGGGAACGCCGGGCAGCTCACCAGCAGCGCCTCAGGGTCGCTCACGTCGCAGACTTCCGATGACTGGTGGGTGATCTATCCGGCCAAGCCAGGCGACGCGGTCACCGTCAAGGTAGAGAACACTACGGGTTCATCGAACTCCTGCAACGGCCTGGTCGCCTCGCTGGACGCCACTAACGGCACGTCGCAGACCCTGAGCGGTGTCAACCTGAGCGCGGGCACCAGCGAGAGCATGCAAGGTCAGAGCAACGGCTCCGATCGGTACTTCGTCGAGGTCACCCCCCGTAGCTGCCAGCCGCCCGAGCCGGTGACGTACACCTTGACGCTCACCAGCGGCGGCGGCGGTACCGCCCCCTCGCCAGCGGACGGTTCCATCGGGGCAGGCACGTCGATCGGCGGCGCGTGGCCGCCGCTCCAGGGTGAAACTTCCTACACGGGGACGATCGCCAGTTCAAGCGCCGACGACTGGTACGTGCTGTACAAGAAGCCCGACAGTAATGCCGCGACGGTCAGGGTCGAGGATACGACGGTCGCCGGGTCGACGAACTGCATTGACCTGTCGGTCAGCCTCGATGGCACTAACGGCACCGGGCAGGTCGAAAGTGGCGCTAATTTGGCGGACAACAGTGCCTTCACCTTCTCCGTCCCTGGGCAAAACAGCAGCGATACCGCAGGGCTTTACTATCTGGAGTTCACTTCGTCGTGTTCTGCCGGCGGGATCTCTTACCGTATCGAGCCTGAACCAGGAGCGGAGTGGCTGAATCCGGCCAAGCTGCCTGCCGGGCAGGCATCGCCAGGGCATTCGATCGGCGCGGCCTGGCCGCCGCTTCAAGGCGGGACCACCTACGACGGCACGGTCAGCAGCGATGTCGAAGAGAACTGGTACGTCCTGTACAAGAAGCCGGGCACCAGCGCGGCCTCAGTGCGGGTGGAAAACACGACGGTGGCAGGAACGACCTCCTGCCCCGTCGCGTACGTGACGCTCTACGGTTCCGACGGCGGCAGCTATGTCGCGGGCGGCGCGACCTTGAGCGACAACAGCGCGGCAACGATAAGCGTCCCGTCTGCCGGGAGCCCCGATTACCTGAACCGCTACTACCTGGAGGTACAGGACACGGCCTGCCCCACCGCAGGTGCGACGTACCGGATCGAGCCCGAGCCTTCCGGCGGCTGGGCGAACCCGGCGAAGCTGGCTTCTGACAAGCTGCCGGCCGGAGCCGACAAGAAGGCGGCAGGCGGCCCGCTGACCGGCGAGGTCACCTATGACGGCACCCTGGATAACGGCACGAGCCAGGACTGGGTGTTCCTTTACGCCTCGGGTTCCACGCCGCTCACGATCAGCGTCCAGAACACGACCGACAACCAGGACAACTGTTTGCAAGAAAGCGTCAGCCTGCTGGACAGCGACGGCACGGTGAGCGGTGCCGAACTCGGCGATGACGACGGTGCCGAACTGACCGCCGATACGGCACAGATCTATTACCTGGAAATCTCCGTCGACGGCGACTGCCCGCCTGACATGCCGCTGACGACGACCGTCACGCTGACCCCGGCCAAGGGCGTCTGCACGTGCGGCTGTTCCGCCGGCCAGCCGGCCGTAAGGTCAGCCGCGACGCCTGCCTTTGCGATCAACATGGACAAGCCGGGCGGCGGCAGCATGGCCGTAGCGGAGAAGACGACGACCGTGGGGGTCGGCGAGCCCGTTGACCTGGAACTGGCCTGCGCTCCTGGCGGCGCCAAGCCCACCGCGCCCTATAAGTGGGACCTTCCCGCTAAGGGCGGCTACCCGCTCACCTTGAGCAGCTACGACATCACCGACGGCCCGTCGAACGCGTCGAGCACGCTCGTCAAGACGCCTGCCTCAAACGGCGACAAGTTCAGCTTCTACTGGCTCAAGCCGGGAACCTACACGGTCACGGCCACGGCGACGGTCAACGGCAAGAGCGAACAGGTCCGCACGACCTTCGACGTCAAGGCACCTGACTCCGAACTGACGGCCACGACGTGCCAGGCCAACCTGAACACGAAATGGACCTACCAGCTACCTGTCCACACGTACGGCCCGCCTGACCTGACGCTCGGCCTGAACAACAAGTGCGTGACCACACCGGGAATCGCCTGGTCGGCTAAGGTCACGCTGAAGGACGCGGTTCTCCCCGAGGGTGACCTGGCCGTGGTGCAACTTGTGAACGGCACGCTCAAGCACAGCTCGCAAAAGACAGCCTGCATCGCCACGAAGGGCTGGGAGGCCGATGGCTCGGCTTTCTACCCCAGCAGCACCGACAAGCCGGTGATCAAGGGGCACACCGTGTCAGGTTTCCACTCAGGCCCTGACATGTTCACGGTCAAGGCGGGCGGGACCGAGGGCTTCACCAGCTCAGATTCGCCGTCGTCGCCGTTGCTGCGCGGCGCCACCTGGACCGCGAGCCTCGACTTCACCGACTACCTCATGTACCGGCCCAACTACCAGGCGACCTCGCTCGGGCACATCGGAATCTGGGTCGCCCTGCGCCAGATGAGCTGGACGTTCAAGGGCTCCGCGAGCTGGAACGCGAAGAAAAAGAAGTGGGAACTCGGCAAGGTCACGCCTAACAAGAAGACGATCGGCTCCGCGGTGACGGGTGAGGAGCCGGCGTTCTCCAGGAGCGTTCAGGCGCCGGGATCATGTCCGTAGCCCCGTTGTCCCCCGCTGCGTCCCAGTGGTGAGCCGGGACGCAGCGGGGGATACCCGCGACTGTCGGGTGGCGCGGTCGGGTTAGGGGAGCGCCACCTTCTTCCAGGTCTTGCCCGAGTTGATCGTCTTCAGCAGGCCGTCGGTGTAGGCGATGACCGGGCCGCCGTTGTAGTGGACGACATAGCCCGTGGTACCTGAGGCGTAGGCGAGGTCGCGGAAGTTCAGGCCGCCGTCGAAGTAGGTCGTGCTACCCCACGTCTTCCCGCCGTTGAATGACTGGTACAGATAGCTGGCCCCGCTGGCGGAAGCCATCGTGATGATCTTCGGCTTGCCTGGCGGCATCACGAGCTCGTAGACCTGGCCAGGCTCGGGCGGCTGGCCCTGCTTACGGAAGGTCTTGCCGCCGTTCGATGAGGTAAAGACCTCCTTCTGGCTGAAGCCTGGCTGCGGGTAACCCTGGTTCGAGCACGCGATGGCGATGTCCTTCGGTGAGGCGGCCGCGACCTGGCTGGCGGAGATGTCGGGTTTCTGGCACTTGAACGAGAGCTTGGTCCAGTGCTTGCCGTTGTCGGTTGAGGTCCAGAGCTGGGGCGCGATGCCGGCCCAGATTGACTTGCCTGAGATCGTCAGCGCGTTGTCAGGTGATACGCCCTTGACGAGCCGCCATTTGCCGCTGCCGACCTGACTGAGGTAAAGCTTGGCGTTCAGCAGGCCTCCCTCGGCCGGCTCGACCGCCGCGAGGGCGACGGTTGGAGACGCGGCCATCGCGATGACGGCACCGGGCAGCGTAATCCGGTGCCAGCGGGAGCCGCCGTCGGTGGTGGACCACAAGGCAGGGCCGAACAGCCAGCCATCGGATGACGTGGCGAAGGTGACGCCGCTGACCGCTGACGCGGGTGAGCTTGTGAACGTCGGGACCAGCTTGACCGCTGGGGTGGACACCTTCGTCCAGGCCTTGCCGCCGTTGACGGTCTTTTCCGCCCGCGCGTCGCAAGGCAGGATGCTGCAGCCGCGAGCCCCGAGCACGAACCCGGTCTTCGCGGTCACGAAACTGACGGCGTCCGCCTCGAACCCTTTGGGCGGAGGCGGGCTTCCGCTGGCAGGCCGCGCCAAGGCGGTGCCTGCCCCAAGGGCCACGAACAGCACCGGAGCGGCCGCGATCACCAGCGCCCGGCTGATTGACTTCTTCATCATCGACCTCTGAATCATCATTTGTCGCATTTGACCATGCGCGAGAATCCTCCGCGCACTTAGCTATCGACGACGCAGTTGCCCGAATGGTTGGACCGAAGGTGCTCTTATTTCGGTTAGGTTTAGTCCATGGAGTGGCGTAACTTCGAGTTCGACCTCGGCGGTGTCAACCACCTCGCGCTGGTCTGCTCGGACATGAAGCGCACGGTCGAGTTCTACACGCAGGTGCTCGGCATGCGGCTGATCAAGACCATCGACTTGCCCGCCGGCTCTGGCCAGCACTTCTTCTTCGACATGGGCGGCGGGAACGCGCTGGCCTTCTTCTGGTTCCCCGACGCGCCTGACGCCGTCCCCGGCATCTCGGCGCCGGTCACGGTGCCAGGGTTCGGCGAGTGGACAAGTGCCGTCGGCTCGATGAATCACATCGCGTTCAACGTGCCAGAGGAGAAGTTCCTTGAGTACCGTGCCAAGCTGAAGGCCAAGGGCGTCAAGGTCAGCCCGGTCATCGATCACGATGACAGCGAGTTCGGCGTCGCGACCGAGTTGCATCCCGGCGTGTTCGTGCGCTCGTTCTATTTCCAGGACCCGGACGGGATCATGCTCGAGTTCGCTTGCTGGCGACGGGTCATGGGCCAGCCAGGCGATATCACGCATCAGCCGAAGACCGCCGCCGACCGTACTGGCCTGAGGGTCTAAGCCAGCACTTCAGCGGCCGCGCGCAGGCCCGAGCGCAGTGCGCCTTCCATCAGGCCGGCCCAGTCGCCCGCGGTGTGCTCACCGGCGAAGTGCACCCGCCCGCACGGCGCCGCGATCAGCGCGTCATCGCCTGGTGCCACCGACGTGGTCAGCGCCGAGTAAGACTCACCGGCCCAGGGATCGTCATTCCAGGTCGTGAGCAGGGCACCGGCCACGTCAAGCGCCAGTTCAGGCCGCAACTCGGCGACCCGCTCGGCCCACGTCGACGGCCCGCCGCCCACGCCAAGCGCGGCGAGGCCATCGGCCGTACCTCCGAACGCATGCAGTACCGGCTGGACCTGCCCGGAGCCGTCGGTCGCCGTCCAGGTCCAGAACACCCCTGGCACGCTCTGAACCGCGGACGCGAACGCGGGCGAGGTGAGAGGGATGTGGAGCTTGGCGTTGTGCGCGATCCCTGCTCGCCGCCACGCCTGATAGTAAGAGTCGGGCAGCGCCGGCTCAAAGACCAGCGTCCGCAGTACCGCCATCGGCACCGCGACGATCACCGCGTCGCCGGCGACCGTTCCCGCGCCGGTCAGCACGCGGACCCCGGCAGCGTCGTGCTCGATCCCGTGCACCGGACTGTTCAGGCTGACCGCGGACCCCAGGCGGCCGGCCAGCCGGGCGGCTAGCTGTGCGTTGCCGCCGGCGACGCGCCACGACGGCCTGGCCTCGAACCCGAAGGTCACGTCGCCAAGCTCCGCGACCGACAATTCGGTGGCAGGCACTCCGTTGGTGACCGTGACCCGCGAAACATAGGCGGCTAGCGCGGCCGGCGAAATCTCGGCCGCTAGCCCTTCATTCAGGAGATCGGCCAAAGAGCACCCGGGCGATGCCGAGGCCGCCGCGGCTTCAACGAGTGCCGCACAGCGAGCGACGTCGGTGCCGGACACCGGATCGCCGCCCCGTGGTTCCCGCTCGTAGTACGACATCGTCGTGATGGCCAGTTCGAGCCCGAACTCGGCGAGCGAGGCTCGCATCACGTCGTAGCCGCCGAGCACGAACTCGGCGCCCCGCTCGATCACGGTGCGCTCGTCGTCAGGTACCAGCCGCTGCGACCAGACCCGTCCGCCGGTCCGGTCCCTTGCTTCTAGCACGACGGCTTGCTGACCGGATCTGACGATCCGGTCAGCAGCGATCAGTCCGGCGAACCCCGCCCCCACCACGACGACTCGCACGAGCTGTGTCTCCTTACGGCCGGCGGCGACGGCGCTCCTCGTTCCTCAGCCAGAGGAACGCAAGCACAGCGACAAGCACCCAAAGCAAGGTCGAGTGCAGCACGGTGTGCGCGAAAACGATAGCCACGACCACGATAGCGGCGATGGTCAGGAGCTGGCCAAGCGCCGGACGTGGGCGGCCGCGCGGTATGCGTACCTGGGCCGAAGGCGGCTGGCCGTTCTGGCTCGCCTGCTCGTCGGGCAGGTCGGGCAGGTCAGCGAAGAGGCCGGCGAACTCCGCTCGGGTCTTCGCGTTCATCGCCCGGTCGAGCCGCTCGTTGAACTCGGCCTGGTCGAGCCGGCCGTCCTGGTAGTGCCTGGACAGCCGGTCGGCGACCTCGGTGCGCTCGGCATCCGACGCCCGCATGTCGGCGTTTCCGTAGCGGAAGTGCCTGCGGTAGCCCGAGCCTGCCGGACCCGGAGTCCACGGCGCGCTGGTTGAAGCTGGCATGGCCGGCGGACCTCCTAGCTGGGCCTGGACTGGAGTGAGCTGAGCAGCTCGCTCGCGATCGACTGGTCTGACTCCTCGTCAGGCATGAGCAGCCAGCCGGCGACGTACACCGGGATGCCCGCTCCGCCGATCACGGTCAGCAGCGCCAGCGCGACCCTGACGATCGTCACGTCCACGCCGAGGTACTGCGCGATACCGGCGGCCACGCCAGCGATCATCCGGCCGGAGACCGGCCGGTACAGCGCCTCGTACCCGGAGGGCCTTGGCTGGTACGCGGCGGGCGGCTGTTCCTGCGCCGGCTCGCTGGCCGGCTGCTCGCCTGACGGCACCTGGTCCGTAGGCTGCGATGCGTAATCGTTCATGCTTCAAGATTGCTGGCTGGCGTGCGATAAGGGTATTGGGAAGAACCCCGATTGGACCCTGACTCCTTAGCCACAGGATCAGGGCTCGTCCCCGATGCCAGCAGCCCCTCTTAGGGGTCATCATGGATGGGTGGACGAACACCGAGGACCGGACTGGCCAGGCCGGCTCGCCTCGCTGCGCCGCACGGACGAGGGTCGGATAGCGGGCGGGGTGGCGGCCGGCATCGCGGCCAGGACCGGCATGAACCTGAACCTGCTCAGGACCATCTTCTGCGTCACTGGGATCTTCACCGGGTTCGGCTTCGCGGTTTACGTGATCGCGTGGCTGTTCCTGCCGAAGGCGGGCGAGGAGACCACGATCGCCAGCCGTGCGATCCATGACCTGCGCGGGATCGCGCTGGCCGCCGTGACCGCCTCGATGCTGATCGTGATCTTCTCGTTCATCTCGATCCTCGGCGTCAAGTTCTTCAGCGCGGTGAGCTGGCCCAACGCGATCGGGGCGGCGGGCCTGGTGCTGATCTGGCGCAACGCGGACAGCGAGGAGCAGGCGTCGTTGCGCGGGATGACGCAGCCGCTGCTCGGCGCGACCGAAGGCGGCAAGCGCTCACGGTTCGTGCTCCGCCTGTTCCTGGCCGGCGGCCTGCTGATCGCCGGGCTCGGCGTGCTCGCCTCTGACCATCACTATGTCGGCGTGCTGCTGCGGCCCCTTGTCGGGCTGATCGTGGTGATCGGCGCGGTGGCGGTCCTGTGCGGCCCCTGGTGGCTGCGGGTCATAAGGGACCTGGGCGTGGAACGGCAGGCCAGGATCAGGGCTGAAGAGCGGGCCGACATCGCGGCCCGCGTCCACGACTCAGTGCTGCAGACCCTCGCGCTGATCCAGCGCCGTGCCGATAGTCCGCAGCAGGTTGTGCAGCTTGCCCGTGCGCAGGAAAGGGAACTGCGGTCCTGGCTGTTCGACGGCCGTGCGCCAGGGTCGATGGATGGCGTGGCCGCCACCCTCGCGGCCGCGATCCGCCTGATTCAGCAGGACGTCGAGGCCCAGTACGGTGTCTCGATCGAGGCCGTGACCGTCGGGGACTGCGATCTCGCCGATGATGACGACCTGAGCGCGCTGCTCCAGGCCGCCCGTGAGGCGGCAGTCAACGCGGCTAAATGGTCGGGTGCGCCGGTGATCTCGGTGTTCGCCGAGGTCGAGCCGGGCGAGGTGTCGGTGTTCGTGCGGGACAGAGGCCGCGGCTTCGACCCGGAAGCGGTGCCAGCCGACCGCAAGGGCCTCGCCGAGTCCGTGCGGGCCAGGATGGAACGGCGCGGCGGCCAGGCAAGCATCCGCAGCGTGCTGGGGGAAGGCACGGAAGTATCGTTGACCATGCCGAGAACCGCTGGTGAGCGCGAGCCGAGCCGGACGGCAACCGATGGCTGACGCCAGGCCAAGGGTTTTCATCGTCGATGATCACGGCCTGTTCCGCTCGGGCGTCCGTTCCGAGCTTGGCGATCAGGTCGAGGTCGTCGGCGAGGCCGAGGATGTCATGCCGGCGATCGAGGGCATCGCCAGGCTCATGCCCGACGTCGTGCTGCTTGACGTGCACCTGCCAGGCGGCGGTGGCCAGCTCGTCGTCGCCGAACTGGCGCCCGTGCTCACGCAGACCAGGTTCCTCGCGCTCTCCGCTTCTGACGCGCCGGAAGACGTGATCGCCGTGATCAGGGCCGGAGCGCGCGGTTACGTCACCAAGACCATCTCAGGCGCAGAGCTCATCGACGCGATCAAGAGAGTCGCGGCAGGGGACGCGGTGTTCTCGCCCAGGCTGGCGGGCTTCGTGCTCGACGCGTTCGCATCTCAGGCAGCCGAGTTCCAGCCGGCGCCCAGCTTCGACCCCGAGCTCGATCAGCTCACCCCGAGGGAACGCGAGGTGCTCCGCCTGATCGCCCGCGGCTACACCTACAAGGAAATCGCCAGGGAACTCTATATTTCGGCGAAAACGGTTGAAAGTCACGTGTCATCAGTGCTGCGCAAGCTCCAGTTGTCGACCCGTCACCAGCTCACCCGCTGGGCCGCCGAGCGGCGCCTTGCTTAGTGACCTCTGCGCGCAGGATGCGATCGCGCTCGCCACGCTGCTCCGCCGGCGTGAAGTGTCGGCACGTGAGGTCATCGCCGCCCACATCGAGCGGATTACCGCCATCGACGGTGCCGTCAACGCGATCGTGACCAGATGCTTCGAGTCCGCGCTCGCTAAGGCCGCCGCCGCCGACGAAGCCATCGCGGCCGGCCAGGCTCAGGGACTGCTGCACGGCCTGCCCGTCGCGCATAAGGACCTCGCCGACACGGCGGGCGTGCGCACGACCTACGGCTCTTTGCTTTTCAAGGACAACGTGCCCGCGCGCGATGCCCTGATCGTGAGCCGGATGGCGCGCGCGGGAGCGATCAGCCTCGGCAAGACCAACACGCCGGAGTTCGGCGCGGGCTCGCACACCGTGAACAAGATCTTCGGTGCCACGCGGAACCCGTACGACCTGACCAAGAGCGCGGGCGGCAGCAGCGGCGGCTCGGCCGCCGCGCTCGCGGCCCGGATGATCTGCCTGGCCGACGGCTCTGACCTGGGCGGCTCGCTCAGGAACCCGGCTAGCTTCTGCAACGTCGTCGGCCTGCGTCCCTCGCCTGGCCGGGTGCCTTCCTGGCCGGCTGCCGACGTTACCGACACCCTGGGCGTGACCGGGCCGATGGCGAGGACCGTGGCAGACGTGGCGCTGCTGCTCGCCGTCATTTCCGGCCCTGACCAGGCAGTGCCGCTCGCCCTCGATGCCATGCCGCCCGCGATCACCGAACCTTCGCAGGTCCCTGCGCTGCTGACCAGGGACCTGACCGGCGTCAAGGTGGCGTGGAGCCCTGATCTTGGGCTGCCTGTCGACCCTGCCGTCCGCACGGTCATGGGCACGGCAGGGAAGGTGCTCGCGGACCTCGGCTGCGAGATCGTAGGCGCTATGCCCGACCTGTCAGGTGCCGACGAGGTATTCAGGACCTGGCGCGCGTTCCGCTTCGCCACGAACTACGGCCCGCTGCTCACCAGGCACAGGGACGAACTCGGCGCCAACGTCGTCTGGAACACCGAACGAGGACTCGAGCTGACGGTCGCCGGGCTAAGCCGGGCCACGGTCCTCCGTGACCGGCTGGCCGCGCGGGTCACGGCCTTCTTCGCCGACGTGCACGTGCTCGCCTGCCCGGTAGTCCAGGTACCGCCGTTCGACGTCGGCCTCGACTGGGTACACGAGATCGACGGCGTTCCGCAGCGAACCTACCTGGACTGGATGGCCTCCGCGTACCTGATCTCGGCGACCGGCCTGCCCGCCATGTCCGTCCCCGCCGGTTTCACTCCCGACGGACTCCCCGTCGGCCTGCAACTCGTCGGCCGCCGCCGCGCCGAGTGGCGCCTGCTCGCCCTTGCCCACGCCTTCGAGTCCGCCACGAAGCACGGCTCGGTCCCGCCAGGTCTGCTCAGCGGCGGGTGAAGCGGGCGCGGGCGACCTTGGAGTAGCCGTTCAGGCCGGTGACGGGCTTGAAGCGGTCCGACGCGGTGGTCAGGGTGTCGTATTCCTCGTCAGTGAGGTCGATCTCGGCGGCGGCGGCGTTGCGCTCGAGTTGCTCTACGCTTGACGCGCCCGGGATGGCGACGACGGCCGGGCTGCGGATCACCCAGGCCAGGGCAATCTGGGCGGGAGTTGCCTGGTGGGCGTCGGCGATGGCCTGCAGCGTCGCGATCAGGCCGGCGGCGCGTTCCAGGTTTTCCGGCAGGAACAGCGGGTTGCCGGCCCTGACCCGGTTGGCTGGCAGGTTGCCTTCGTGATAGCGGCCTGAGAGCAGGCCCTGCGCGAGCGGGCTGTAGGCCATAATGATCCGGTTGTGCTGCTCGGCGTACGGCAGCAGCTCGCGCTCTGGCGCCCGGTCGACGAGGTTGTAGCGCACCTGGTTCGAGAACACGCGGGTGCCGAGCGCGTCTTCCGAGGCCTTCCATCGTCGCAGCGGGTAGTTGCTGACGCCGACCTCGCCAACGAGGCCAACACGCTGAAGTGCCCGCATGCCGCGCATGATCGTGCCGTCGCGAACCGCGGGGTTCGGCGAATGGACCTGGTAGAGGTCGAGCGTGCGGGCGCCCAGCCGTTCGGCGCTCGCCACGGCCCGCTGTTCGACGACCGGGGCCACCGGCATCACGGGGAGGATCTTCGTCGCCAGGAAGATTGCGCCGAGGTCCTCGCCGAGCGCCTTGCCGAGTATCCGCTCGCTGCGGCCGAACCCGTAGACCTCGGCGGTGTCAAAGAGCGTGACGCCAAGTTCAAGCGCCCGCCGGACAATGGCGTTTGCCTCGGAGTCGGCATACGCCTGGCCGTAACCCCACTCTTTCGACCCGAACTGCCACGTGCCAAGACCGATCTTGGAGATCTTCTTTGCCGTATCGCCGCTCAGATAGCGCATGAAACCAGTGTCCCCCGCACGGGGCGGGGGACACGCCGCTTTCCTCTCAGGCGATCGTGCTCGAGCCCGCCCACAGGTTGATCCCGGCTTCGACCGCGTCCGCGTCGATCTCGGCAAGCTCGTCTTCCGTCAACGGCGGGCCGGCCACGGCACCGAGATTTTCCTCAAGCTGCGCGACGCTGCTCGCGCCGATCAACGCGGAAGTCACGCGCTGATCACGCAGAACCCACGAAATGGCGAGCTGAGCCAGAGTTTGACCCCTGGCCTGCGCTAGCTCGTTCAGCTTGCGCACATGACCGAGGTTGGCGTCAGAGAGCTGGTCGGCGGACAGCGAGCCCGGCCGGCTGGCGCGCGAGCCTGCCGGAACGCCGTTCAGGTACCGGCTCGTGAGCAGGCCCTGTGCCAGCGGCGAGAACGCGATGCAGCCGATTCCCTCCTGTTCGAGCACGTCGAGCAGGCCCCGCTCGATCCAGCGGTTGAGCAGCGAATAGGAGGGCTGGTGTATCAGGAGCCGCACGCCCATTCCGCGCAAGATCTCCGCTGCGCGCCTGGTCCGCTCCGGCGAATAGGAAGAGATGCCCGCGTAGAGTGCCTTGCCTTGCCGCACAGCCGAAGCGAGCGCGCCCATCGTCTCCTCCAGCGGGGTGTCAGGGTCGGCGCGGTGGCTGTAGAAGATGTCGACGTAATCGAGCCCCATACGGGAAAGCGACTGGTCAAGGCTGGCGAGCAGGTACTTGCGCGACCCGAGGTCACCGTACGGGCCAGGCCACATGTCCCAGCCTGCCTTGGTCGAGATGATCAGCTCGTCACGGTAAGGACGCAGGTCCTCGCGGAAGATGCGGCCGAAGTTGATCTCAGCGGCGCCATAGGGCGGGCCGTAGTTGTTAGCCAGATCGAAGTGCGTCACGCCGAGGTCGAACGCGCGTCGGAGAACTGCCCTGCTGCTTTCGATCGGGGTCTCGTCGCCGAAGTTCTGCCAGAGGCCGAGCGACACCTCGGGAAGCTTGATCCCGCTCGCGCCGCTACGTCGGTAGCTGGTCTTTTCGTACCGGTCAGGGTTCGCCACATAGGTCATGACAAGAAGTCTTTCAGGCCCGGCCAGGCGGACCTGTTCCGCCCGCCGGTGCGCGAGGACCGAGACTGCGTAGGCTTCGCGTATGAGCGATTATGAACTGGTCAGTAACTACGAGACGCTCAACCTCTACCGGCGTGGCGCGGCCGCC
Source organism: Streptosporangiaceae bacterium (assembly GCA_035509195.1). GTDB lineage: Bacteria > Actinomycetota > Actinomycetes > Streptosporangiales > Streptosporangiaceae > Chersky-822. The sequence goes on from DATJLT010000040.1 coordinate 14,589, forward strand.
AAGCTTGAGCTGAACCGTCCTGAGGCACTGAACGCCTGGAACACCCCGCTCGGCATGGAACTGAAGTCCGCGGTCGAGGTGCTGGCCACAGATCCCGAGGTCAGGGCCGTCATGATCACTGGCGCTGGCCGCGCGTTCTCCAGCGGCGCCGACCTGAAGGACGCCGCGTCCGAACGGACGCCGTCCGGGCACCTGGACGTCTACGGCAGGCTGACCGGTCGCTATCACCCGATCATCACCGGCATAAGGACGATGCCCAAGCCGGTGATCGCCGCGGTGAACGGTGTCGCGGCGGGTATCGGGGCGTCGCTCGCTCTCGCGAGCGACCTCATACTGGCCGCCGAGTCGAGTTACTTCCTGCTCGCATTCGTCAACATCGGCCTGGTGCCGGACGGCGGGTCGTCGTTGCTGATTCCCAGCCGCATCGGCTTCGCCAGGGCGGCCGAGCTTGCGCTGCTCGGCGAGCGCTTGCCCGCAGCCAAGGCGCTCGACTGGGGCCTGATCAACCAGGTGCATCCCGATGACCAGCTCGTGCGCAAGGCAGAGGAGCTGACCGAACGGCTGGCCGACGGTCCGACTAACTCCTATGCGGGCACGAAGCGCCAGCTCAACCGCTGGCTGTATGACCGGATCGACGACCAGCTTGAGTTCGAGGCCAAGATCCAGCAGGAAATGGCCGAATCTGGCGACTTCGCCGAGGGAGTGCTCGCCTTCACCGAGAAGCGCAAGCCCAAGTTCACCGGCCGCTAGGCGTGCCGGGTGCTGGGCGTCTCAGCCCGGCAGTCCGCCGGGCCGCCCGCAACAGCATCGCGGAGCCACCGATGTCGTAGCCCGGCAAGGGCCAGCAGCATCGATGGCTCCGCGATGCTGCGGTAGCAACATCAGGTAGCCAGCGATGTCCCCGGCCCCGGCCCGCGAACGACAACAACGAGCCAGCGATGCTGTGGCCCCTGCGGAATGCCCGGAATGCGCCGCATGCCGGGATCGGGTGCGCCAGGCTTCTGCCGGGGCCGGGGCCGGGGCCGGGGCCGGGGCCGGGGCCGGGGCGGAGGCGGCCCGGACTTAGCGGGACTGGGCGACCGGGCTTCCGTTGGCTAACTCAAGCCAGCCAGAGGCGAGCAGCCTGCCGGTGGCGGCGCCCACGATGCCAGGGTTGGCTTCCGCGAGCAACTCGGCCGCGAACGACCTGACCAGGGGGTGCATTCGGTAGGTGGCGCCGTTCACGCCCGAGCCAGGTACGCGCTGCAGCAGCCCGGCGCCGGCAAGAACCTGGGCAACGAGACCGCCAGCCTGGTCTTCGACCAGCGAGGCGATCAGCCAGCCTGGTGCGTCCCTCTGGCCGGCGGCCGACAGGAGAGCCAGGACGGTTTTCGCCGTTCCGCTCAGCGTCTGAGCGGCGGCGGCCAGCCTGGCCCTTACCGACTGGTCGCCAAGCGACAGCTCGTCAAGCCGCTGACCTTCGCTGGCTAGCAGCTCAGCCAGCCTGGGCATGGGCAGGTCAGGATCATCGGCCAGCCGCGCCCCTGCGATCCTGATCGCCAGCGGCAGGTAACCGCAGCTTGCCGCGATGGCCGAGGCCGCTTCCAAGTTGGCAGGCGTTGGTTCCCTGGCGGCGATGCCGGCTAGCAAGCTGATCGCGTCATCTGACTGCATGGAGTTCAGCTCGATGACCTTGGCGCCGTCAAGATCGGCCAGCCTTGACCGGCTGGTCACCAGGGCCGCGGACCCGGCCGTGCTCGGAAGCAGCGGCCTGACCTGGGCAGCCGAGGTCGCTCCGTCGATCAGGACAAGCACGCGGCGTCCGGCGAGTACCGACCGGTACATCGCTTCGCGCTCGAACCGGCTGAGCGGTATCTCCCCTGCGGGCACGCCGAGGCCGCGCAGCAATTCGCCGAGCACGACCTGGGGGTCCCTGGCCAGGCCGGAATCGTCCAGCCACGCGCAGAGCTGGCCGTCGGGGAAGGCCGGCCTGGCCAGGTGCGCGGCGTGCACGGCCAGCTCGGTCTTGCCCGCACCAGGCATGCCTGAAAGTACGGTGACCGCCATTCCCTCGGCGGGCAGCCGGTTCAGCAGTTCCTTAAGTTCGGCCGCTCGGCCGGCGAAGTCGGCAACGGAGGCAGGGAGCTGACAGGCGGGCCTGACCTGGTCCGGCCATCCGCGAGGAGTTTCCTGCGGGACAGGAGAAGCGACAGCCGTCAGGGCAGTGCCCGAGTGGAGCTGCAGGTCAGCCTGCACCGGCATGGCGAGCACTGGCGACTGGAGCGCCGGCATCAGCACCGGGTCGTCTGCCAGCACCTTCCTGTGCAGGTCCTGCAGCTCGGGGCCAGGCTCGATGCCGTAAGTGGTGACGAGCGTCATCCGCAACCGCCCGAACGCCGCTAGTGCCTCCGCCCTTGCGCCGCACCGGTAGAGCGCGGTCATGAGCTGCGCCCAGGCGTGCTCACGCAGCGGATCGGCGGTGACGAGGCTCCTGAGCTCGGAGAGCACCTGGCGGTGCCTGCCGAGCGCGAGCCGTGCGTCCATCAGCGCGTCCTGCGCCTCTTTGCGCTGGTCGAGCAGCTTCTCCTTGTCACGTGACTCGGGGAGGTCGGCGACCGGAGGGTCGCGCCAGAGGCTGAGCGCACGGTCGAGCAGGGTCGCGGCGTCGAGCGGGTTGCCGCTGTCAAGCGCGTCCCTGCCCCTGGACACGAGATCACGGAAGCTGTGCAGGTCAAGCTCGCCAGCGTTGACCTGCATGAGGTAACCGGACGGGTGCGTCACCAGGCGGCGGCCGTCGGGCAGCAGCTTGCGGATGCCGTAAACGCAACTGCGTAACGAGACCTCGGGGCTCAGCGGCGGCGAATCGCTCCACAGAGCCGAGATCAAGCCGTTGACCGAGCACGGCTGGCCAGCGTTCAGTAACAGTAAGCAGAGGGTCGAGCGATGCAAGCGACGACTGACGGCGACCTGACTGTCACCGTCATCCATGATCTCTAAGGGACCGAGGATCGCGAACCGCATGAACTCTCCAGCATCACGCGTACCGAACGAGAGAACGTAATAGTAATCACATCATCGCGGCATGCCACTGGAAAATGCCATGTTTGAACGAAACTTTCATCGCGACTTTCGACGCAAGTGCCCTGCTGGAGTGCGCGGAGGCAGGGCTACCTGCCGGTTCATCCCGAGATCACCGGTTGCTCACGTGATCATCCCTATAGTCGCCCACCGGGGGCCAGCGATCTGAGACGGTGCATCACCTAGGAACGCTCACGAGGAGCAGGGATGCGTACACACAACTGGCGTCGGATAGCAGTAGCGATCTTAGGCTTCTCGCTCGCCGCCGCAGTCGCCGCGTGCGGCAGGAGCCAGGCCCAGGTCGCGCTGCCGATGAAGCCAGCGCATGCCCAGCTAACGACGTCGAAGCCGGCGCCGCCTTCGGTCAGGCAGCTCGTGGTGACCGCCTATGAGGACTACTGGCAGGCGACTAATCAGGCAATCGACTCCCGCAGCCCGGCGGCCGCTAAGTCAATTCTGGCTGCCGTGGTGCCTGCGAGCTCGGTCGGCGGGCTGGTCAAGGGGATGCAGCAGCTTTGGCAGCGGAACGAGATCGCGTTCGGCGCGCCGGTGTTCCACATCCGCGCCGTGAAGCTCACCGGCCCTGACGCGGCCGCGGTCCACGACTGCATCGACCTGAGCCACACCGGCTTCCAGAACCGCAAGACCGGTACGGTCATCGGCGGTCTCGGTCAGTCACACGATTACGTGATCACCACGCTGGCCCGTGAGCACGGGCGCTGGCTGGTGACTGGAGCAATCCCGGTGGTGGAGTCATGTTCCTACTAATCAGAAGGGCAGCTCAGGTGCTGCTCGCCGTCGCCGCCCTCTCGCTCGGCGCCGCCCCCGTGGCTTCCGCTGCCCCGGCTGCCCCTGCGGCAGCGGCGGGCGGCGGGTGCTACCCGATCGACTTCACCTGGATCTGCATCGACACGGGCGGCAGCCCTGGCGGCGGCGGCTCGGGCGGCGGGACGTCCAAGGTCACCTGTACGTACACCCCGGCCAGCCCTGCCGAGCTGCAGCGGACGGGTACCGGGCCGCCCGCACCTGGCTACCAGTGGGACATCATGTCGTGTCCCGGCTCGGCCGGCGGCGCTCTTAACGGCGAGCTCGTCCAGGTAAGCAAGTCGACGGGCGCTCCGGCGATCAGCCCCGTCGATCTGCTGAAGGTCGCGATCGGGGAGTTGTCCGTGCCGACGCTGACGGCGGATACGGCGCCGCCAAGAGGCAAGGACGGCCTGGTCGGCCTGCCAGAATGGTTCTGGGTGCCGGCGTCGCAATGGCGGCCGACGAGCGTCACTGTCTCGGCAGGACCGGTCTGGGCCGATGCGAGCGCCACTCCAACCTCGCTGACGTTCGTGCCTGGCGGCGGCCTGGGGAGCGTGAGCTGCACTGGCCCTGGAGCCGAATTCAACCGCCGTATATCGGCCAGCTCTCAAAACTCTTCTTGTTCCTACCAATATGACCAGCCCTCGGCCGGCCAGCCGGGTAATGCCTACCAGGCGGCACTGGAAGTGACCTGGACGATTAGCTGGACAGGCTCTGGCGGTGAGGGCGGGACAATCGCGACCGGTTACACGACGGGCACCGCCTTCCCTGTCAAGATCGCCCAGGCCGAAGCGGTGGTGAGCACGCCGTGAGAAACCAAGGGCCGCTGATCGGCACGTCTTACCACCCTGAGGTCGATCCCGACCTGAACGGGTCGGGCGGCACCTGGTCGTCCGGGCAACTCGCCCGGCTACCGCGCCGCCGCCGTCCTGGCATGATCGCGCTGGCCGTTGCCCTTGTGGGGCTCGGCATTCTCGCCAGCGCGGCCATCTACTCCGCGACCAACTCCCGCGTTCCCGTACTCGTCGCGACCGCCAACGTCCCCGCTGGCGCCGTGATCACCGCGAACGCCGTCGGCACCGCCAGCGTGTCGGTCGGCCCCGGGGTGCGGCTCATCCCCGCCAGTCAGCTCAGTCAGGTGGTCGGCCAGGTCGCCGGCACCTCGCTGCATCCTGGCATGCTGCTCGCCGCTTCCGAGCTGACCACGCTCAGGCCGCCAGGACCTGGCGAGGAGCTTGTGCCGCTGCCGTTCAAGCCTTCTGTCCTGCCGGCGAGCGGCATCGAATCAGGCGACCATGTGCAGATCGAGGCGACTCCCGGTGACCAGGGGCAGTCTGGATCATCCACGTCGACGCCCGCGCTGTCGTCGCCGGTCGCCGGGGTCGTCGAGGCAGTGAACCTGGTTCCCGACGCTGACGGCTACGACGTGGTCGATGTGCTGGTAGCGCGGGCCAGCGCGGATTCCCTCGCTGCCCAGGCGTCGACCGGGCAGATCGCGCTGATCGTCACTAAGCGGGCGCCTTAATGACCATGTATTCGCTGATCTCTCCTGGCGGCTCGCCCGGAGTGACCACGACTGCGCTTGCCCTCGCGCTGACCTGGCCCCGTCCGGTGATCGTCGCCGAATGCGACCCTGGCGGCGGCTCCGTGCTTGCCGGGCTCTTCGCCGGTCATCTCACGGCACCGCGCGGCCTGCTCGGCGTCGCGTTCGAAGCCGGCCGGGGCCAGGCGGCGGTTGCCGCCGAGCTGAGCGGTCAGCTCGTGCCGCTTGACGAGAGCCGTACCAGGCGGCTGCTTGCCGGCATAAGCGATCCGCGCCAGGCGCCAGGGCTTTCCCCTGTCTGGCCGGCGATCGCGGCCGGGCTCGCCAGCCAGTCCGCCGACGTGCTGGCCGACTGCGGACGCCTCGACGTGGGCGCGAACCAGCCGGTGAGCGTGCTCGCCGAGTCGGCCATCGTGGTCATGGTCCTGCGTCCGACGCTCAGGCAGGTGGCCGCCGCGCGGCCGCGCGTGGAGATGGTGGCGCAGCTTCACGGAGACCGACGGCGGGTCGGGCTGGTGCTGATCGGCGACAAGGGCCTGCGGAGCGGTGAGATCGCCAAGGCGCTCGACACGCGGGTTCTCGCGACGATCCCGCTCGACGAGAAGACCGCCGCCGTGCTTTCCGATGGCACCGGGCGGCGTTCTGGCATCGACCGCAGGCCGCTGATGCGCGCAGCGCAGACCGCCGGGGTGATTATTGGCCGCGCGAATTCAGGCACATCGGGACCTGAGCTCGTGGTGCCTTCCAGGAGAGCGGAATGACGGCGCTGCCCTGGCCGCCTGGTCCTTCGAACCAGAAGGATCAGCAAAACGGTCACAGGAGGACGGACCTGTCAGGCCCGCTAAGCAACCTCAACGGGCAAGGGGTCTCGCTGCCGTGGCGTGAGAGCGTCAGCGAGCCGCCCGCGCCTGCGCCGGTTTACGCGGCTCCGCCGGTTTCCTCGCCGCCGGTGCGGCGGCTGCCAGAGAACGCTCCTTCGCGTGGCGAGCCAGGCAGCCTGACCGATCCGAGGCTGCTCGCCGGGGTGCCTGAGATCCTCACCATGATCGCTGATCTGCTGCCAGACCGGGCTACCCAGCCCGAGGTCATGCCGCTGATCAGGGATGCGGTGCGTGGCTGGGTGCAGCAGCAGGTCAGGCTAGGGATGGCGGTGCCGGTTCCGTCCGCGCTCGAGGTGCTCGCCGAGGCCGTGTACGACCGGCGCTACGGTCTCGGGCCGCTCGCCGCCTACCTGCGCGATCCTGACGTCGAGAACATCGACATCAACGGCTTCGACCGGGTCTGGGTCACGTACTCGACAGGCGAGCGGGTCGCGGCGCCGCCGATCGCGCCAAGCGACGAGGCGCTGGCCGCGATGATCAGGACCTGGGCCACGAGGGGCGGGCAGACGGCCCGTGACTTCTCCGCGGCCTCGCCGCTGGTCAACGTCGCTCTCGAGGGCGGCGCCCGGATGACCGCCACGATGTCGGTAACGCCACGCCCTTGCGTCTCGCTGCGGCGCCACGGCCAGCTCGACGTGACGCTTCCTGACCTGATCAAGCTCGGCACCCTCGACCAGGTGACTGCCTCGTTCCTCGCCGCCGCCGTGAAGAGCCGCTGCAACATCATCGTCACCGGCGGCGTCAACGCGGGGAAGACCACGCTGCTCAGGGCGCTGGCCAGCGAGATTCCGCCAAGCGAGCGCATCGCGACCCTGGAGAGCGAGTACGAACTCTACCTGCACGAACGAGAGCAGCACCCAGACGTGATCGCGTTCGAAGCGCGCGAGGCGAACTCAGAAGGCGCTGGTTCTGTCACGCTGCACGACCTGATCGCGCACTCCCTGCGGCACAACCCGAACCGGATACTCGTCGGCGAGGTGCGGCGCAGCGAGATCATGCCGATGCTCGAGGCGATGAACTCAGGTCAGGAAGGCTCGATGTGCACGATGCACGCGAATTCCCCGACCGAGGTCTTCGACCGGATCCTGATACTCGGCCTGCGCGGCGGCCTGGCACTGACCGAGCGGGCGATCCACACCCTCGTCGGCATGGCCATCGACCTGATCGTCCAGATACGCAAGCGCTATGACGGCAAGCGCATGGTGCGGTACGTCGCGGAGATCCTCGAGGTCATGCCGCCTGGCGACTCCGAACGTCCCGCGATCAACCGGCTGTTCCTGCCATCAGGCACTGGCGGACGTGCCGTCGCCGCACATACGCCCTCGCCGGCCATGATGGCCAAGCTGGAGGCCGGGGGCTTCACCGGGCACCTGCTTGACCAGCACAGGGCGCAGGGCCTGCCGGGAAGCTGGCGGTGATCGCGTGACCCTGCTCTTCGCACTCACCGGCGGCCTCGTCGCCTGCGGCCTCGTGCTGCTCGTGGCCGAACTCACCCGCAAGGCTCCGCCGCCTGGCGTTCCTTCGAAAACCGGCTTAACCCGCGCGAACCTCAGCGACGCACGTACCAGGCGCCTCGTGATCGCGGTCGGGGTCGCCCTGGCAATGCTGGCGATCTCACGCTGGCCGGTCGCCGCTATCGGCGCGGGGTTCGGCGTGTACTTCGTGCCCACGGTGGTCTCGGCCAAGACGGCCAAGCGGCGCACGGCCGTGCTCGAAGGGCTCGAGCAATGGACGCGCAGGCTGGCCGACATGCTGTCCGCTAGCCGCGGCCTGGAAGACGCGCTCGAGGCCAGCGCTCGCAGCGCTCCTGCCGTGATCGCACCTCAGGTCACCGCCCTGGCCAGGCGACTTTCCGCGCGGGTAGGGACGCAGGACGCGCTGCGGGCATTCGCCGACGAGATCAATCACCCCGCGGGTGACAGGATCGTCGCGGCCCTGCTGATTGTCACGAGCCAGCGTGGCGGCGGCGTGCATGGCGTGCTCACCACGCTCGCCGAACTGCTCGCACGCGACGTCGCCGCTCGCCGCGAGATCGAGGCGAGCCGGGCCGAGCACAAGACGACGCTGCGCTGGATCATCGGCTTCGTCTCTGGCTTCACGATCTTCGCGATCTTGAACCGGTCTTACTCGGGGCCATACGGGACACTCACTGGCGAGTGCGTGCTGGGCGTCGTTGCCCTGCTCTATGCCACCGGCCTGTGGTGGCTGCACAGGCTCGGCGAGATCCCCGAGCCAGGGCGCTTCCTCGACGAACCGCCGGTCTGGCTCGACCTGCCAGAGGCGCAGCCGCTCGGGAGCGGAGGCGTGCGGTGAACATCTTCGTCATCATCGCCGGCGCGCTCGCCGGGCTCGGCGTTTACCTGGCGATCAGCCAGCTACTGCCCGCGCCCGCGCACCTTGACGCCGTGCTGGCGAGAATCCACGGTACGGGGAGCGTCGAGCGAGACATCACCTCGATCAGGTCGGTCGCCCGTCATCTCAATGCCCAGACCTGGCTGCCTGTCCCCGCTCCTGACCTGGCACTGCTCGGCCAGGACCGCGAGCAATGGATGGTCAGCAAGGTGAGCTGCGGACTGATCGGGCTGTGCCTGGTCCCCGTGCTCGACGTCCTCTTGCTGCTCGCAGGTGACCGGCTGCCGCTCGAAGTGCCTGTCGTCGGCTCGCTGGCCGTCGGCCTGGCGCTGTTCCTGGCTCCTGATCTCGTCGTACGAGTCAACGCCGCGGAAAAGCGGCACGACTTCAGGCACGCCCTGACCAGCTATCTCGACCTCGTTTCACTCGAAAGGGGCGCAGGCGCCGCGCCTACGCAGGCACTCGAATCGGCCGCGGTCATCGGCGGCGGCTGGGCGTTCGCGCGCATCGCCGGCGCGCTGTCGGCCGCGAGGAAGGCTGGCCGTCCTCCGTGGGAAGGGCTTGCTGACCTCGCTGAGGAGACCGGCATCCAGGAGCTTGTCGATCTCGCGGAGATCGCTGCTGTAGCCGGTCATGAAGGGGCGAGCATCTTGCAGACCCTGTCAGCCAAGGCCGAGTCGATGCGCACCGAGGCGCTCTCCGCCACCAAGGCAAAGGCTGGATCGCGCAGCACCACCATGGTCGTCCCGATCGTGCTGCTTGCTTCCGGGTTCCTCCTGCTGCTTGTTTTCCCGATGGTCTACCGGACCTTCGGCTGATCTTCCTTCCCGCATCCCGCAAGTTAAATCAAAGGAGAGGTTCCAGATGAACACAATGCTCATGACCGTCGGATACCTGAGGGCGCACGCGCGTCGCATCGGGCGCAACGTGTTCCGCAACGAGGCGGGCGCGCTGTCGCTCGAGTGGCTGGTCATCGCGGTCGCGCTCGTTGCCGCGGTTGCCACCGCCGCCGGCTTCTTCACGAAGGCGCTGAAGGCGGAAGACGGGAAGCTGCCGTAAGCGATGTCTCGCCGGATCTGGTCACGAGTCTTCCGGTCACGAGCTGATGCCGGAGCATTGACGCTGAGCTATGTGATGATCTTCCCGATCTTCCTTCTCGGCCTCATGAGTATCGCCCAGGCATCCGTCTGGTACCTGGCGAGGGAGACGGCGCTCGCCGCCGCCCGGCACGGCGCCGATGTAGCGAGGACATCACAGCCGTCGCCAGGTGAGGGGGCCGCGGCCGCACTGAGCTTCGCAAGGACGGCCGCACCCGGCTTCTTGACCAAGGTCTCCGCGAGCTCGGGCGGCAGCACCGCGGCCACCGTGAGGATCACCGTTTCCGGGCAGGCAGCGTCGCTCGTGCCCGGAATGGAGATCAAGGTCACTGAGGTGGTGACGGCTCCGGTCGAGCGTTTCGTTGCCTACGGCGAGGCCGGGCCTGCTTCGATCCCGGCCCGCAGGCGGCCGTCGCCATGACCGGGAGGGATCGCGGCAATGCGCCGCTTGAGCTCTTGCTGCTCGCGCCGATCATCTTGTTCCTCATCGGTTTCGTGATCGCCGCAGGAAGGACCTCGATAGCTCAGGAAGCGGTGAACGCGGCGGCCAGGGACGCCGCACGGCAGGCGTCGATCGCGCCGAATCAGGCTGTCGCCGAGCAGAATGCGATGTCCAGCGCCTCGGCGGCACTGCGGTCAGACGGGCTTGACTGCACGCCGGTCGTCAGCCTGCCAGGGCTCGGCGCCGCTTTCGGCTCGCCGATCGGCACGTCGGCGCTCGTGCGGGCCCAGGTCACGTGCGTGGTGCAGTTGTCCGACCTGTCTGTGCCCGGAGTGCCAGGACACCTGAGCCTCCGGGCATCCTTCACCTCGCCGATCGACCCTTACCGGTCGCGAGACCTGGCTCTGGGTGACTTCTCCGGTCACTGTCACAGCGCTGTCACACCCTGGTCCGCAGGCTTAGCGGCCAGGCAGGCGTCGAGAAGGGGAACCGGATGCGCCGCATTCTGAGGGCGGGGCAGCGTGATCGGGGCGCGCTCACGCTGATGCTCGCCGCGTTCATGATCGTATTGCTCGCGCTGGCCGGGCTGGTCATCGATGGCGGCCGCAAGCTCAACGCCACAGAGACCGCGTACGCCGTTGCCCAGGAGGCGGCACGGGCTGGTGCCGGGGTGGTGAATACCTCTGAGGCGTACCGGTCAGGTACTTACGCGGTGGACATTCCGCAGGCGCGGGCCGCCGCGGCGGCCTATCTCACTAACGCCGGCTATGAGGGCTCGGTCAGCGCATCGGGGGATTCGATCACTGTCACCGTGACGATCACGCAGCCGACCGCGGTCCTTTCGCTGATCGGGATCGACTCGATGACGGTCAAGGGCTCCGCCGTCGCGTCGCTGGAAACCGGCGTCACCGGATCGGGGTCGTGATCATGCGAAAGCTCAGGAACGTCAGTCGCGGCATGGCCGCGCTTTTTACGCTGGCAGTGCTGACGGCTGGCTTGCCGCTCGCGCTCTACCGCATCGGCGGTTCGCCGGTCCCCGCTCGCTTGCCTTCACTGCACCATGTTGTTTTCCTGCTGCTGCACAAGGACAACGGCAGCCTGTTCATCGGCGCCGTCCGCGACGTGTCCTGGGTGGCCTGGCTCGCGTTCGCGGTCGCTGTGCTCGCCGAGGTGCAGGCCGCGCTGCGCAGGCGTCCGGCACCGAGGCTGCGCCTGGTGGGCATGCAGGCTATGGCGGGCAAGCTGGTTGCGCTTGCCGCGCTCACTTTCGCGGCACCGTCGGCGGTGTCGTTGCTGGCATCTCCGGCCATGGCGGCAACGGTGCGGCCCGTTACACCCTCGGTGACCCTGGACAGTTCGAGCGCTGTCCAGATCGGTGACTCTCATGCCGCCGCTTCCCGAGTCTCGGAGCGCACGATCGTGGTCAGGCCGGGGGACTGCCTGTGGACGATCGCCGAGCACTACCTCGGTTCAGGCGACAAGTACACCGAGATCGTTCAGCTCAATCTCGGTCACGACATGGGTAACGGCGAAGTGTTCACCGATCCTTCCGTCATCGTGGCCGGCTGGCATTTGCTGCTGCCCGCTGCCAGTCACGGGTCCGGCGGAGGTGCCAGTACCGACGGTGCTGGCCAGGCCAGCGGCGGCAGTCACGGCTCTGGCGAGTCACATGCCGGCCATGGTTCGGGGTCTGGGCGATTCAGTCACCCGCACGCGGCCGCGAGGCCCACCGCGAATCCCCGTGGTGCCAGCGGGCATGCCGCCCAGCCGGGAGCCGAGGACGCTGGCGGCACGCAGGCCGCGGGAGCTGGCGCGGCTTCCGCGACGTCCTCGTCGCGTCATGCCGATCAGACCGCGGAGGTCGCGCTGTTCACGCTCGGCATGCTGGCCGGCGCGGCCGTGGCGAGCATTGACCGGATGCGGCACCGCCAGCGGCAGTACCGCCGCCCTCGCCGCCGGATCGCGCTGCCAAGCGAACCGGAAGGTCAGCGCATCGAGCAGCGGCTGCGAGCCGCTGCCGGGCGTTGGCCAGGCGATCGGGACGGCTTGGACATCAGCTCGGACGATGGCGAAGACGCCGGGCTGACGCCATCGCCGGCACGCGCGGACGCCAGGGCAGGGTCGTTCGATGACGAGCCTTTTGATCTCGACGAGCCGTTCGGGTCTGCTCCTCCTTTGTCGTCAGGCGAAGGAGAAGCCATGTCGTTTGGCGCCGCACTGCGCGACCTCAGCAGGGGAATCGCTGCAGGAGGCGATCCGCTACCGCCGATCGTGGGCATCCACCTGACGGCCGACACCATGGACGTGCTGCTTTCCGCTCCGGCGGCCGGGCCGCCACCTGAACCGTTCACGATCGCCCCGGCGCGTCAGGCGATGTGCTGGACAGCAAACCTCGGCGGATCGCCGGCCGGCGCTGAACCATCGGCGCCCGCACCAGGCGAGGTCGGAGACCTGCTGCCAGGACTGTTCACCGCGGGCGCTACGGACGCCGGCGGCTACCTGCTGCTCGACCTCGAGGCGATGCGGGTCACCTGCTGCGATGGTCCGGACGAACTTACTGACCGGCTGCTTGTCACGGCCGCGACCGAGCTCGCGGCGAGCCGCTGGAGCGGCTGGTACGAGCTTGTGCTCGTAGGTTGTGACGAGCTTGAGGTACTTGGCAGGGCCGAACTGTGCAGAGACCTTGATGAGGCGCTTGACCTGCTGGGCCAGCGCTCGCAAGCGATCGCCAGACGGCTCGACGACGGCGGCGAGCCTGATGTGCGCGCCAGGCGCGTGAGCGACCCGGAAGACGAAGACTGGGGCCTGACCTTGCTGGTAAGCAGGCTGCGACCCACGCCGGAGCAAATGGCGCGGCTGCTCGAGCTCGCCGACGGGCCTGGCGGGATCGCCGCCCTTTTGGCTGGCGACACCCAGACCGGCGATGGCAAACTCGCCCCCGCGCTGTTCCAGCTTGCTCGTGACCAGGACGACCCTGATCGGATGATCGCCACCGTCACGCTCGCATACCTCGGGCCCGATCACCAGATCACGGTCTGGCCGGAGACACTGACCGTGCCTGAGTACGAAGCGCTGGCCGGCGTGTTCGCGGTCGCTGCGGCCACCGCGGACGTCGGCGCTGACGACGCGCCGTATAGCGACTCCGGTTCGCCGCCATGGATCAGGCTGGCCGCCGCGCCTGTTCCCCCGGCCGCTGAGATCGATGACCAGGATGAGCTGTTCAAGTCGCCGCCCAAGGCCGCGCATCGCAGACCGGATGAGGCCGGATGGGCAACAGGAAACGGCGAGTCGCATGCGAAGGCGGCGGGATCGGTGCCCAGGCATGCGGCACCAAGGCTGAACGTGAAGGTGCTCGGCCCGGTCCAGATCACGGGCTCGGCCGAGCCGCTGCTGCCTAAGCAGGCAGAACTCGTGCTCGCGCTGGCGCTGCACGCACCGGGCGGTGTGTCGAATTCCGGCCTCTGCTCGCTGCTCGGCCCTGACGCTGACCATCCGAAGCCTGCCGACTCCGTCCGCCAGCTCATCACCAGGACCCGAAAGCGCCTTGGCCAGGCCCGCGATGGGCAGGAGTACATCATTCATCTCGGCAGCGGCATCTACGTGCCGCATGGCGACCTGACCCTGGACTGGGCCAGCTTCACCGCGCTGGCCAGGCGCGGCCGTGCCGAGCGGCGCATAGAAGACTTGCGCGCCGCGATGGCGCTGGTCAGGGGCGAGCCGTTCGCCGACTGCTACCACTGGTGGATCGACATCGCCCTCGTCGAGACGATGCGGGCGGAAGTCATAGACACCGCCGACCTGCTCGCTCAGCTCGAGCTGTCCGCCGGTGATCCCCGTGCTGCCGCGCGAGCCGCCAAAGCCGGTCTCGCGGCGGAAACCGCCGCCGAGCAGCTCTGGCGGGCACTCATGCAAGCCGAGCACGAGGCAGGCAACTTCGACGGCGTACTCGCGGCCTGGACTGGCTGCCTGGACGCGATCGCCGAGATCGCGCCAGGCGGCGAGCCGCACCCCGACACGGAGGAGCTGTTCCACCAGCTCACCAGGGGAGTTCCGATCGGCAGCCGCCGCTAGACCGGTTAGCCCGGCACTAACAGCAATGAATAGCCACCGATGCTGTTCCACGCGCAGCGGCAACAACAACGATGGCTTCGCGACGCTGTTCCTGCGACAACGACGTTCCACCGTTGCTATCGCCGTGCGCTGCCGAACAGCATCAAGGGGTCAACGCTGCTGTCACGCGCTGCAATACGAGGCTTTTGTCCGCTCCGTGCCAGGCGGCAGCCGCCGCTAGGCCGCTCAGCCGGCCAGGCTCGGCTCGTGTCACGGCCTTGTCACACCTCGCCACTCAAGCTTGCCTCAGGGCACGCGAACAGAGGAGCCAGATGAGACGAGGCCGGAAGATCATGAGCCGAGGTCGCGGACTGCTTGCCCTGCTGACGCTCGTGGCGCTCACCGTGGGGCTGCCGATCGCGCTCTATAAGGTCGGCGGGTCCCCTGTGCCTTCGCGATTGCCTTCGCCGCATCAGATTGCCTCGGCGCTCTTGCATAAGGACAACGGCAGCCTTGCCATCGCGGCCATCAGGGATGTTTCCTGGCTGGCCTGGTTCGGGTTCGCGTTGTCCGTGGTCGCTGAGGCGCAGGCGTCGGTCAGGCGCCGGCGAGCGCCTGTGCTCCATCTGGGGGGACTGCAAGGGCTGGCATGCCAGCTAGTGGCGGTCGCTGCGCTGGCTTTCGCCGCGCCTGCCGCATTGGTGATCGTCGCACCGCATGCCAGCGCGGCGACAATAAGGGCGGCCGCCCCTGTCCGGCACGAGACGCCGGCCGAGCGGATCGTCGTGGTGCGGCCAGGTGACTGCTTGTGGACGATCGCCGAGCACTACCTCGGCGCGGGGGACAAGTATCCGGAGATCGCCGAGCTCAACCTGGGGCACGAGATGAGCGACGGGCTCGTGTTCACCGATCCTTCGCTGATCCAGCCTGGCTGGCGCCTGGTGCTACCCGAGTCGGCCGCCTCAGCGCCGGGAGTACATCACGGCGATGAAGGCACGAGCAGATCAGGGCACCGGCATCGTGGTCACCCTTCGGGTCATTCGCACTTCAGCTCGCCGCACCTGGGAGCGGGCTCTGGGTCGGGATCGGGACATCGGGCGCCTGGTCACCCGGCACCGAGCCGTCCGGCACCGAGCCGTCCGGCCCCGAGCCACCCGGTGGCGAGCGGCTCGGCCGGGACCAAGCCATCAAGGGGAGGAGTCGCAGACGTGACGTTGTTCGTGCTCGGGATACTGGCCGGCGCCGCGCTTGCCAGCATCTGGCGGCTGACGCGCGGGCGGCGCCAGGCATCCGCGTCGCCGGACGGCGAAGGAACGCCAGGCAAGGGGGACTGGCCAAGTTCGCTGCCACCAGCCGATCCTGACCTCAGGGGACCGGCGGGCAACCGGCTGCCGCGCGGTGGCCTTGAGGCGTTCGATCCGCAGGCATCATTCCACGACGAGGCACCGGGGTACGGCGGTGTCGGCTACGGCGATCTCGATGATCTCGACGACCTCCAGGTCTTTCCGCTCCGGCCGCTCACCGAGCGCGAAGTCACGGACACGGATCAGGAGCAGCCTGGCCAGCCGCCGGCCGGCCGTAGCACGGCGCCGCTGCTGAGGGACGCGCTGCTTGAGCTATCGCAATCGCTCACGGCCGGCGGTGAGCCTTTGCCGCCGATCGTGGGCATTCACCTGACCGCCGGCTCGTTCGAGGTGCTGCTCGCCGATCAGGACTCGGGCACCACAGGCCAGCCTACTTGCTGGACCGTCGACCTCGATGGCGCGGAAGCTGAGCCGGTGCCGCCGCAGGCGGGCGAGATAGGTGACCTGCTGCCCGGCTTGTTCAATGCCGGGGCCACAGACGCGGGCGGTCATCTCCTGCTTGACCTCGAGGCCATGCGCGTGACCGGCTGCGAAGGACCGGGTGACCTGGCTGACCGGCTGCTGCTCGCCGCCGCGACCGAATTCGCTTCCAGCCATTGGAGCGGCTGGTATGACCTGGTGCTGGCCGGCTGCGAAGACCTTGACATCGCTGGACGGGCCGAGTTGTGCGCGGACCTCGACGAGGCGATTGACGTGCTCGCGGCGCGGGCAGAGGCGGCAGCCCGGCTGACCGGCGACGGCGGCTCCGCTGATGTCAGGACCCGCAGGTTCGGCGACCCAGAGAACGAGGACTGGGGTCTGACCTTGCTGATCAGCCGGCTCAAGCCCACGCCAGCGCAGATGGGGCGGCTGCTGGAGTTCGCGGATGGACCCGGTGGTGTCGCCGCGCTGATCGCCGGTGACACGCAAAGCGATGACGGTCGGCTGGCGCCGGCCTTGTACCAGCTCGCTCAGGGAGACGACGGAGAAATCAACGGCACGTTGTCATTGTCATACCTCGGCCCTGACCGCGAGATCGCCGTCCGGCCGCGTGTGCTCACGCCGGCCGAGTACCGCGCCCTGACCGGCGGACCTGACCCGGCCGTGGCATGGCTGAGGCCAGTCGTCTCCCCGGCACCCCCGGCGGTGGACGATCCGGCAGAAAGTGCCGGCTACCAGCGGATCGAGGACTGGGCCGCGGGTCACGTCAAGGCGGGCGCGGCAGGGCACAGTGAGCTGGCAAGGCACAGTGAGCTAGCAAGGCACAGGGCGCGGAACCTGCGGGTGAAGGTGCTCGGGCCCGTGGAGATCATCGGATCGGCCGAGCCGCTCCTGCCGAAGCAGGCCGAGCTGGTGCTGGCGCTCGCGCTCAACTCCCCGGCCGGGCTTTCTGGCCAGCAACTCAGCTCGCTGCTTGGTCAGGACGCCAGCCACCCCATGCTTCCCCACGACGTACGCCAGCTCATTACCGCGACAGGCCATGCGCTCGGGTCGGCCAAGGACGGCGAGGACTACATACTTGACCTAGGGACAGACAGTTACGTCCCGCACGATGACCTGGCGCTTGACTGGGCCGAATTCAGTTTCCTCGCTAAGCGCGCCAGGCTCGCGCGCAGCCGCTCTGACCTGCGGGCGGCGCTAACCCTGGTGCGCGGCGAGCCGTTCGCCGACTGCTTCCACTGGTGGATCGACACCGCGCTGATCGAGACCATGAGGGCAGAGATCGCGGAGACCGCGATCACGGGTGCCAGGCTCGAACTCGAGGCAGGAGACCCTGTCTCGGCGGCCCGTGCGGCGCGAGCGGGCTTGCTGGCCGATCCTGCTGTTGAGCAGCTTTGGCGCGAGCTGATGCGCGCAGAACATGAAGCAGGGAACCCGCGCGGCGTCACCGCGGCATGGAACGGCTGTGTCGAGGCCATCGCCGAGCTCGCGCCGGGTGGCGAGCCAGCACCAGATACCGAGCAGCTGTACCGCAGGCTCGCGCGCGGTGCGACCGTCGGCTCTCCCCGCTAAGCGGTGAAGGCTACTTCGCGTCGCCGTAGCAGCCCACGATTGCTGTGGTCAGCGGGAACACGACTCTCGTCTGGCCGAAGACCTGACGGGAAGCGTCGGCCGCTGCCGCCGTCGCGGCGGCTGCGACCTCGTCGGCGAGTCCGGCCGGGCAGTGGACGATGACCTCGTCGTGCTGGAAGAACACCAGCCGGGCGTCGCTCGCGGCCAGGCGGGCGCGCAGGTTGGCGAGCAGCACGAGCGCCCAGTCAGCGGCACTGGCCTGCACCACGAAGTTCCTGGTGAACCGGCCCCTGGCCCGCGAGGCTGACCCCGCACCAGGTTCGCCGGCCTCCTCGGTAAGTTCCCGCCACCGCGCAGAAGGCGGCGGGCAGCTTCGGCCGAGCACGGACCTGACTACCCGGCCTTCCTCGCCGGCTCGCGCGGCCGCCTCGACGTACGCGGAGGCAGCGGGGAACCGCTGGCGCAGCACGGCAAGCAGTTGGCCGGCCTCGCCTCCCGCTCCGCCGTACATCGCTGACAGCAACGCGACCTTAGCCTTGGCCCGGTCGCCGCCGAAGGCTCCGGCCAGCTCCGCGTAGAGGTCTCCGGCTGCCGCGGCGGCCGCGAAAGCGCGGTCTCCGGCTAGCGCGGCGAGCACGCGCGGCTCAAGCTGCGCCGCGTCAGCGACGACCAGCATCCAGCCCGGGTCCGCGACCACTGCCCGGCGCAGCATTCTGGGAATCTGCAGGGCGCCGCCGCCGCGCGAGGCCCACCGGCCTGACACCACGCCGCCGACCACGTACTCGGGCCTGAACCGCCCGTCCCGCACCCACGTATCGAGCCAGGACCAGCCGAACGCCGAATGCAGCCTGGACAGTTCCTTGTACTCGATCAGCGGCGGGATCGCGGGATGATCGACGTCCCTGAGTACGGCCAGCCTGGTCGATGGCAGCCTGACGCCGTCCCTGGCCAGCGCTTGCAGCACCTGAGCAGGCGAATCGGGGTTCACCGGCCGTTGCGTGTGCAGTGCCGCGGAGATCTGAGCGATCAGCTCGGCCAGTCGCGCGGGCGGCGCTCCGCCTGCCGGACGGGGCCCGAGCAGGTTAACTAGCAGGGCGTCGTGTACCTCCGCTCGCCACGGCAGTCCGGCCAGGCTCATCTCGGCCGCGGCCAGCCCGCCCGCCGACTCGGCCGCGGCGAGCAGCCCGAACTTGCCTGGATGCTCATCGGCGGCGATCCGGTCGAGCTGGTCGGCATGCACGCTGATCAGCGCCTCGAGCGTCTCCTTCGGGTCAGCCAGGGCAGAGTCCGCGCTGGCCTCGGCCGGACCGAACAGCGCCTCCTGAAGCTCAGCGGCTCCGAACCCTGCGGACCTGGCCGCCTGCTGCGGTCGCAACTGCTCCCTGGCCTGGCTGGGCGGCAGCGGTCCATCTCGCGCGGAGATAAGCCCGTCTGCGAGCGCCGCATCATGGCAGCGCGCGACCCTCACTCCCGCCTCGAGCAGTGCCGGATAGACGCTGGCACTCGCCGGCCAGACCCACCGGACACCGGGCTGCCTTTCGCGGTCGGCAATCGCTCCAGCCAGGCTGGCGACCGGGACCGCGTCCCCTCCCTTGCTTCCGTCATCCCCGAGTTCGCACAACCATCCGGATGACCCTGGCCCCGGCACCACAGCGACCCGCACGGAGCCCATTGTGCCGCGAGGCACCGACAGCGAGGCACCGAGGTTTCCTGAGTCTTCGGTATCCTTTCGCCCCCGATCGTGGTCAGGCAGAACGACGGCTCCTTAGCGTCGACCGAAAAGCGGCCCTCTTCCCGATGTCACGTCAGGCTGCCAAGAAGCGGCCGTGAACTGGAGGATCTTCCATGACTCTTGGTCGGCGATCCGGCTTGGCCCTGTCCGCGGCCAGCGCGATCTGCCTGATAACGGCGTTGGCAGGGACTGCCGTGGCAAGTCCCTCGGCCGGCGTCAAAGGCGACCCGCAGCCGGAGCTTAAGCCTTTCAAGCTCGGCATTCTCAACGCAACCACGCCGGGCAGCATCGCGATGGAACCTGATGGCAGCCTGGTGGCGGCCTACGGCATCGGGGTCGGCAACGGCAGGACCTTGATCTGCGTGCTCGACCGCGGCAAGAGCGCGTGCTCGGACAAACCCGTTCTCACGCCGCTCGATAACGAGGACGCGGAAGGCAGCCCTCAGGTCTTCATCCCGTCGGCTAATCACGTTGACGTTCTTGCCTCCATGTGCTGCGACGCCAACCCCGCAGGAGACGACTTGCTCTACGAGTCGACGAACGGCGGGAAGTCATTCGGTGCCCCGGTGCGCGTCGGCAACGTGTCAGTGGGCGTAGCTGCCCTGGTCGGCAACAACATCGTGTTCACCTCGGGCGATAACGGTGCGGGTCAGGTCATCGAGAGCGTTTCGCTGGCCGCGCCAGGGCCGCCGGCGACCACGGCGAATCCGGTCACGAAGGAGGCCTTTGACGTCGGGGTCGGCAGCTACCGTGACGGCGCGCTCGTCGGGTCGGACTCCTCGGGAGCTTCCTTCGACTCGACGTATGTCACTTTCGCGCCGAAGGGCAGTGACTTCAACGCCACTAGCTCCTACCACCTGGTCGGCACCTTCTCCAAGGAAGACCTGCTCGGAATGTCGGGCAGCGCCGTGCTGACGATCCAGACCGACGGGCACAGCTCCGCCGAACTGCGCCTGTTCAACGGCACCGGCTTCAGCGCACCGCGCAGCGTGCCAGGCTCAGCCGGCGGCGGCCCCGAGTGGTTCTCCGTGGATCAGGATCCGAGCGGAGCTGTGCACGTGTTCAGTTCGCGTGGTCTGGCCAACCCGAGTTACGACCTGATCGAAAGGTCAACCACGAACGGCGGCAAGACCTGGAGCGCGCCGGTTGACCTAGGCGACGCCATCGCCGACACCAACTTCTCCGCGGCACTCGACTCGCACGGCAGCGGCCTTGGCCTCGGAACGGGCGCGCCGACCGGTTATCCGGTACTGGCCGCCCAGGGCGTCTCCTTCAAGATCACCCCTGGTTCCATCCACAAGGGCAAGTCGGCGACTGCCTCTGGCAAGGGCAGCCCTGGGGCCGTCGGCCGGGTCGTCACGCTCCAGGTCGAGCGGTCAGGCAAGTGGTACAACGTGGCCACTACTCACGAAAAGAGCGGCGGTTCGTTCAGCTTCAAGATCAAGGGTTCCTCTGCCGGGTCGTTCAGCTACCGCGCCGTTGCGGCCGATCTGGCTGGTTATTTGCAGTACGGGTATTCGAACGCGAAGTCGCTGCATGTGACCGGCTGAGCGGGGGGATGGCGCCTGCGCGGTTAAGGGTGACCGGGCAGGCGCCATGCTCTTTCGCTGGCACCGATGTGCGATGATCGCGAAGTGGCTGAAACCGGACCGAGGCTGCTCGCGGTCAGCGACCTGCACGCCGGCTTCAGCGAGAACCGGCAGGTCATCGACAGCCTAGCGCCCGGTTCTGCGGAAGACTGGCTGATCGTGGCCGGTGATGTCGGCGAGTTCGCAGCAGACATTGAGTGGGTACTCGCGCTGCTCGCTTCCCGGTTCGCCAAGGTCATCTGGGTTCCCGGCAATCACGAACTGTGGACGCACCGCCGCGAGAGCATCGAATTGCGAGGGGTCGCCCGGTACGAGTACCTCGTCGGGTTGTGCCGGAGGCTCGGGGTGGTGACACCAGAGGACCACTGGCCCGTGTGGGAAGGAGTCGTGGTCGCGCCGCTTTTCCTGCTTTACGACTACACGTTCAGGCCCGACGGCGCGACGACCAAAGCCGAGGGCCTGGCGATAGCCCGTGCGGCCGGGGTGATGGCCACCGACGAGGCACTGCTTCATCCCGACCCGTTCGACAGCATCGACGCCTGGTGCGCAGAGCGGATTTCGCTCACCGAGCGCAGGCTAGCCGGACTGCCTCCTGGCGTCCCGACGATACTCGTGAACCACTTTCCGCTGATCAGGGAGCCAACGCGGGTGCTTAGGTACCCGCAGTTCGCGCAGTGGTGCGGAACCGTGCGTACCGAAGACTGGCCGGTGCGCTTCAACGCCTCTGCAGTCGTTTACGGGCATTTGCATATTCCCCGGACGATCTGGCGCGAAGGAGTCAGGCACGAGGAAGTGTCGCTCGGCTATCCGCGCGAGTGGCTGCGCCGTCCTGACCCGCCGCGGCTTCCCAGGCAGATCCTCCCCGCGCCATGAACCTGGGCACGTGGCTATCACTGGTGCGAGCATGTTGGTCCATACGCGATGATGGATAGAGAGAGCACGGAAGGGGATTTTTAGTGAGTAATCCATCGCTCTATGGCGGCTACGGTGGCGGGTATACCGGGCTGGCCGGCCAGACTCAAACTAGGACCTTGTTTAGTCAGACAATGCTGTTCGTGGCGATGACCGCCGGCTTGTTCGCCGTTGGCGCGTATATCGGCCGTGACCTTTCTTACGGGCTTGGCATCGTCTGGTTCATCGCCGCGTTCGTCTGCCTGATCGCCATGCGGTTTACGGTGCGCCGGTCGGCGCAGGTCACGGTTGCTCTGCTCGCCGGCTTCGGTGCTCTCATCGGGCTTGCTCTCGGACCCGTGCTGCTCTACTACGCGCAGACCGATCCGCAGGCACTGGCCGAGTCTGGCGCGGCGACCGCGTTGTTCATCGCAGGTTTCGGCGCCGCCGGATATGCGACCAGACGCGATCTTTCCGCCCTGGCGCGGGTTGCCTTCTGGGCGCTTCTCGCCCTCATCATCTTCGGCATCGTGGCCACGTTCGTGGGCAGCCTGAATACTCCCGGTTTTAACCTGGCCTACTCGATCATCGGCCTGGTGATCTTCGCCGCCTTCACGATGTTCGACTTCCAGCGACTGCGTACTTCGCAGAACCTGGCGACGGCACCGCTGCTGGCGGCGTCGATCTTCCTCGACATCCTCAACGTGTTCTTGTTCTTCCTGCGGATCTTCACCCGCTCAAGCCGGTAACAGGCCGGGCACCCAGTGGCTCCGCGAGCAGCATCAGAGGGCCAACGTTGCTGCTCGGCGGAGCCCGGTCGACGACATCGGTGGAACTCTGATGTCGCTGCAACAGCAACGCCGAGCCACGGTTGCTGTTCGCGGGCCGTCTTGAGCAGCATCAGATAGCCAACGTTGCGGTTTGCCTGGCACTATGGGCGATTTGTCGGGTCTCGGGCCGGGGTGGGCTCGGGCCGGGGTGGTCTCGGGCCGGGGTGGGCTCGGGCCGGGGTGGGCTCGGGCCGGGGTGGTCTCGGGGTGAAGCCGGCTCGGGGTGAAGCCGGATTGGGGCGGGTCAGGCTTCGCGGGTCTGGGTGAGG
>DATJLT010000041.1:0-3812 GCA_035509195.1 Streptosporangiaceae bacterium
TGCACGCAGAGCTCGCAACCAGTGCAGTCTTCTGCATAGATCTGCAGCGTGTAACGGGTCTCAGGCAAGCCGCGGGCGTTCAGCGGAGCTGACTGGAAGTCCGGCGGCGCCTGCGAAAGCAGCGAGCCCTCGTAGTACGTGGACCTGATCACGCTGTGCGGGCAGACGAAGGAACAGTTACCGCACTGAATGCACAGCTCAGGATCCCAGGCAGCGACCAGGTCGGAAATATTGCGCTTCTCGTAGGCGGCGGTGCCGCTCGGATACGTGCCGTCCGCCGGCAGCGCGCTGACCGGCAACTCGTCTCCGCGCCCGGCCAGCATGGCCGCCGTCACCGTGCGCACGAACGCGGGCGCGGTCGCGGGAACGACAGCGGGCAGTTCCCTGCCGGAGGAGACCGAGCATGGCACCTCGATCTTGTGCAGCCCGGCAAGCGCCCGGTCGACTGCCGCGTGGTTCCGCGCCACCACGGAGGCGCCGCGCCTGCCGTACGTCTTGGTGATCGCTTCCTTGATCTTCGCGATCGCCTCGTCACGTGGCAGCACACCGGAAATGGCGAAGAAACAGGTCTGGAGCACGGTGTTGGTACGGCCGGCGAGGCCGGCCTCGCGCGCGATCCGCCCGGCGTTGATCGCGTACAGGCTGATGTTCTTGGCGATGATCTTCTCCTGCACGGGCCGGGAAAGCGCGTCCCATACTTCCTCGGGCGGGTGCGCGCAGTCGAGCAGCAGCGTCGCGCCTGGCGCGGCGCGGCCGAGCACGTCAACCCGGTCGAGCAGGCCGAAATGATGGCAGCCGACGAAACTGGCCTGCTCGACCAGGTAAGGCGCGCGGATCGGCGCGGAGCCGAACCGCAGGTGGGATACGGTCTGGGAGCCCGACTTCTTGGAGTCGTAGACGAAGTAACCCTGGGCGTGCAGGTCTGGCTCGCCGCCGAGGATCTTGATCGTGTTCTTGTTCGCGCCGACCGTGCCGTCAGAGCCGAGCCCGAAGAAGACGGCCCGCACCGTGCCTGGTGGCTCGATGTCAAGCCCTGGCTGGTATGGCAGGCTGCTGCCTGACACATCGTCCTCGATGCCGATCGTGAACCGCCGCCTTGGCCGCTCCCCCGCCAGTTCGGCGAAGATCCCCGCGACCATGGCCGGGGTGAGTTCCTTCGACGACAGCCCGTATCGCCCGCCGGTGACCAGCGGGGTGCTATGTGGCTGCGAAAAATCCCTGCCTTCTGACAGGGCGGCGATCACGTCGAGGAACAAGGGCTCGCCCGCCGAGCCTGGTTCCTTGGTCCGGTCAAGCACGGCGATCCTCGTTACCGACTCTGGCAGCGCGTCGAGCAGGGCCTGAACAGGGAACGGCCGGTACAGCCTGACCTGGAGCGCGCCGACCCGCTCGCCGCCCGCGCACAGGTGCCGCACGGTCTCGCTCACCGTCTGGGCGGCGGAACCCATGGAAATGATCACGCGCTCTGCCTGCGGGTGCCCCGAGTAGCTGACCAGGTCGTACGGCCGGCCGGTGCGCGCGCCAAGCGCGGCCATCGCGTCCCGCACGATCTCGGGCACCGCCGCGTAGTACGAGTTGACCGTTTCCCTTGCCTGGAAGTAGGTGTCAGGGTTCTGCGCTGTTCCCCTGATGAACGGGTGATCGGGCGAGAGGGCGCGGGCACGGTGCGCGCGGACCAGGTCGGCCGGCACGAGCGCGCGCAGGTCGTCGTCGGACAAAAGCTCGATCGTGTTCAGTTCGTGCGAGGTGCGGAAGCCGTCGAAGAAGTGCAGGAAAGGCACCCGGCTGGTCAAGGTCGCTGCCTGCGCGACGAGCGCGAGGTCGTGCGCCTCCTGCACCGACGCCGAGGCCAGCAACGCGAACCCCGTCGGCCGCACCGCCATCACGTCACTGTGGTCGCCGAAGATCGACAGGCCCTGCGCCGCCAGCGACCTCGCGGCCACGTGGATGACCGCCGAGGTCAGCTCCCCGGCGATCTTGTACAGGTTCGGGATCATCAGCAGCAGGCCCTGCGACGCCGTGAACGTCGTGGCAAGCGCACCGCCCTGGAGCGCGCCGTGCAAGGCGCCTGCCGCGCCGCCCTCGCTCTGCATCTCGATCACGCCGGGGACGGTGCCCCAGATGTTGGGCCGCTTCTTGCTTGACCACTCATCGGCAAGTTCGGCCATGGGCGAGGACGGCGTGATCGGGTAAATGCAGCAGACCTCGTTGAGGCGGTAAGCGACCGACGCCGTCGCCTCGTTGCCGTCGATGGTGGCACGCATTACCCACGCTCCGGAATCATTTCGATCGCATGAACCGGGCACTGCTCGAAGCAGACGCCGCAGCCAGTGCACTTGTCGTAGTCGAACTGGTAGCGATGGCCGGGACCAAGCTTGATCACGGCGTCCTCCGGGCAGGCACCGAGGCAGCCGTCGCACTCGCAGCAGTTGCCGCAGGACAGGCACCGGCTGGCTTCGTAAGCCGCCGCGCGCTCGGTCAGCCCGCCGGTCACCTCGGTGAAGTCCGCGGTCCGCTCCGCCACCGGAGCCTGCGGCTGCTCACGCTGTGCGGCGTCACCGAAAAACCACAAGTTCAGTCCGCCAAAGGACACCAGCGGATGCTTGTCGCGGTGAGCGGGCGTGGTGCCGCGCAGCCAGGCGTCGATGCTGGCCGCGGCCTTCTTGCCATGACCGGTGCCGACGGTGACGGTGCGCTCAGCGGGAACCATGTCGCCGCCGGCGAACACGCCAGGGCAGCCGGTCATCATCTGCGGCGAGACCCTGACCGTGCCGTCACGCTCGAACTCGACGCCTGGTACCGAGCGCAGGAAGCTGGTGTCGGTTTCCTGCCCGAGCGCCAGGATCACCGTGTCAGCCGCGAGATGCTCCAGCCTGCCGGTCGGCCTCGGGAAGCCGTGCTCGTCGAGTTCCATTTCCTCGACGGTCAGGTCGGGACCGTCGAACGCCGTGATCGTGCGCAGCCAGTTGATCCGCACGCCCTCCTGCTCGGCGTCCTCAGCCTCCTGCTCGTGCGCGGGCATCTGGGCGCGGGTTCGCCGGTAAACGATCATGGCGTCGTCGGCGCCGAGGCGCCTGGCCACCCTGGCCGCGTCCATCGCGGTGTTACCGCCGCCGTAGACGGCGACCCGGCGCCCGATCAGGGGCCTTTCGCCTTCTGCGACGCTGTGCAGGAACGACAGGGCGTCCACGATCCTGCCCGCGTCCTTCGCAGGGATGTCGACGCGCTTGGACAGGTGCGCGCCCACCGCGACGAAAACCGCGTCGAAGCGGCCTTCCCTGCGCTCTGCGTCCAGGTCAGCGACCCGGTGACCGAGAGTGAGCGTCACGCCGAGGTCGGCGATCCTGGCGATCTCGGCGTCGAGCACGTCCCTGGGCAGCCGGTAGGCGGGGATGCCGTAACGCATCATGCCGCCTGGCCTGGCGCCCGCGTCCCTGATCTCGACGTCGTGGCCGGCCCTGGCCAGGTGGTAAGCGGCGGAAAGGCCGCTCGGGCCGGCGCCGATGATCAGCACGCGCTTGCCGGTCCTGACCGCCGGCTTCTCGAACCGCCAGCCCTGGTCGAGCGCCAGGTCACCGAGATACCGCTCGACCGCGTGAATCGAGACCGCGCTGTCCAGGTTCGCCCGGTTGCACGAGGTTTCGCACGGGTGGTAGCAGACCCGGCCGTGGAGCGCGGGCATCGGGTTGTCGGCGGTTAGCTGGCGCCAGGCTTGCTCCATTTGCCCGGCTTCCACCAGCGCGAGCCAGGACTGGATGTTCTCCCCAGCCGGGCAGGCCGCGTTGCAGGGCGGCAGCAGGTCAACGTAGACC
>DATJLT010000042.1:0-19817 GCA_035509195.1 Streptosporangiaceae bacterium
GCGTGGTGAGGAAGATCGTGACCCCGCCAGCGACCAGATCACGGATGATCTGCCACATCGTCCGCCTGCTTCGCGGGTCGAGCCCGGCGGTCGGCTCGTCAAGAAAGATGATCTTCGGCTCGCCTATCAGCGTCATCGCCAGGTCGAGCCGCCGCCGCATGCCGCCCGAGTAGGTCATGGCCATCTGCTTGCCTGCTTCCTTCAACTCGAATCGCTCGAGCAGGCTTGCCGCCCGCAGCCTTGCCGTAGCCCGGTCCAGATGGTGCAGGTCAGCCATCAGCAGCAGGTTCTCTTCGCCAGTCAGCAAGTTGTCGACGGCGGAGAACTGGCCGGTCACGCCGATAAGACCGCGGACCCCCGCTGGCCTGGCCGCTACGTCGACACCGGCGACCTCGGCGTGACCGCCGTCGGCGCGCAGCAGGGTCGACAGGATCTGGACGGTCGTCGTCTTTCCAGCCCCGTTGGGGCCGAGCAGCGCGAACACCGTTCCCTCGGCGATCTCAAGATCGATGCCGTCGAGCACGGTCTTGCCTCCGAACGCCTTGCGCAAGCCGGTCACCTTCAGCGCTGGCGTGGCACTGGTCATTGACCGCTCCTTGTCGCCCGTGCCGCGCGCGAGACGCTGATGTCGCCGTAGGAGGTGCGCGCCCTGATCTCAACCGCCTCGGCGCCGGGAACAGGTGGCTCGGCGGCCGGGAGGTTGCTCCGTACGTGGCCGAAGTTGGTGTGCAGGTCAAGCCAGGCGGCGACGCCATCGCCGATCCCGAGGTCGATCCGGCCGAGCGCCGTCTGCACGGAAATCGTGCCACTGGTGATCTCGCCAAGGCTGATGTCGCCGTGTGCCGTCTTCGCCGTGACCGCCGCCTGCGACCTGCCGACCGCGATGCTGCCGTTGGCCGCGTTAACCCGCAGGTCGCCTCCGGCCGCACCGATCCAGATGTCGCCGCTCGTGTTCTTGATGACCGCGTCACCGTCAACCGACTCCACCGACAAGAGGCCCGCGCCGCTCGTGACCTCGGCCTGGCCGTAGACCGAGCCGACGGACACGTCGCCCGCGCCGCTGCGCAGGCGCAGTTGCGCGGCCTGGTCAACGGCGATGTCACCGACTCCGGCTTGCAGCCTGACGTCGCCGGCCGGCCCCGTGCAACGTATCGCGGCCACTCCGGCGTCCGCCCGGACGTCGGATCCCGCAGGCAGGCCGACGCTGACATCAACCGAGTCGCCGCGGTTGCGGAAGGTGGTCTGTACCCAGTGCCTGGGCACCCTGATCGTGAGCCTGCCATTGCTGAAATCGACGCGGGTCTGCTCGGCGGCCGCCACGTCACCAGCGCGGGACGGATCGCTCGGGCGAACCTCGACCACGGTGTCGGTACGATCGGTCGCATCGACGCTGATGTCGCCGACGCCGAGTTCCACGCTAACGGAAATCGGTACTGGGGTGTCGTAGGTCGGCATGGCTGATCCTTCGCTCCGGTGCTTGCTGGCGGAAAAGAAGTAGGTTTTACCTGACCCAGCCCGTGTAGCTCTGCGAACCTGTCGGCGCCCGCCTGCCCCGTGCACGGTCCTGGCCAGTTCCCTGCCGGTCGAGCGCGGCCGCCGCGGCCCGGACCAGCCAGGCGTTCACCGACAGCCCGTCCCGCCCGGCCGCGGTCTCGATCCTGGCCTTCAGGTTTTCGGGCAGGCGCAGGTTGATCCGCGACATGCTGCCGTCGTCGCCGTCGACCATGTCGGCGGACCAGGGGGCGGCGTCTCCCGAGCCGGCGTCGCGATCGTCGGCCTCATCGGGCGGCGGGGCGGTGACCACGAATTCCGGATCGCGCCCGCGCAGCCTGACCTCGACCGAGCCTGGCGCGAGTTCCATGGTGATCTCTTCGGCGGCCTGGGCTAGGGCATCCTGCAAGGTCATCCTGATGACGGCGGCCAGCGGCCCCATCAGCCGCTCGGCCAGTGCCCGTGCCTCCTCGCCGCCGGTTTCCGCGGCGAGCGCGAACTGGCTCTGGACGCTGTCGATGTAAGAGCGCAACTCCATGGCATCATGTTGGCACCACCGTGATGCCAAGTCAAGTCAGTTTGGTGCCAAAGTGGCGTCAGATGGCACCAAAGGCAGTGCCAAGCTCCGACAGGTCGGCGCGCACGCGGAGCGCCGCGGTGCCGGTGATCTGGCCTTGCGACTTGTACTGGTCAAAGACGTTGATGAGCTGGACATACTGCTGATCGACCTGGGTGGGGTCCTGGCTTGGGGTGTTGAACAAGAGCTGGTTGAGTTGCTGGATTACCTGCTGTCCCGCCTGCTGCGTGACCTGCCCGTCGCCGAGTCCGGTGTCCAGGTCAGAAACGAGAGCACCGGCGGCACTGGCGGCAGGTGCGGAACCGCCGGGGGCGCCGGACGACTGAACGGTGGGCAAGGAACTCGCTGCCGGCCGATGCGCGGCCGGCGACGGCGGGCCGGCGACAGTTCCCGAGGCAGGAGTTAGCAGCACGAGCGCCAGCGCGGCCAGGGCCGCGACCAGGCCCATCGCCAGCAGCGTCTCAACCGGCCGCCACGCGAACCTTGCCTCACGCGGCGTACGGTGGCTGCGGACCGTGGGTGGTGGCTGGGCATCGAGGATGGTCGTCCGGTCGGGGGCGAGCGTGCTGAGCAAAGCGATCTTCGCTGCGGCCGCTCCGGCAGGGCGGCCATCAGGCTCCTTGGCTAGGAGCTGCAGCGTCACCCAGTCATGCTTGGCGGAAAGGCCTGGCCGCAGCGAGGATGGCAGCGGCGGCCGGTCATGCACCTGCCGGTAAGCGACAGAGACCTCGGTTTCCCCGGTGAACGGCGGCGCCCCCGTGAGCATCTCGAACAGCACGCAGCCTAGCCCGTACAGGTCTGCCTGCGGCCCGGCCTCAAGCCCGGACGCCTGCTCTGGTGACAGGTAAGCGGCGGTGCCAAGCACCGCCTGGGTCCTGGTCCTGCCAGCGGGAAGGGAGGCACGGGCGATGCCGAAGTCGAGCACCTTGACGTCGCGGCCGGCCAGCACGATGTTGGCCGGCTTGATATCCCTGTGCACCAGGCCAGCCGCGTGCGCGGCCGCGAGCGCTTCGCAGACCTCGGCGGCCACGCGGACCGCCTCGTCGGGAATCAGAGGGCCGTCCTGGTCAAGCACCTGCCGCAAGGTGCGTCCGGCCAGGAGCTCCATCACGATATAAGGCGTGCTGTCATCCGCTCCGGTGTCGAAAACGGTCACAATCCGCGGGTCATTGAGGGCCGCGACGTTGCGGGCTTCGCGCTGGAACCTGGACAAGAACGCGGTATCGGCTGCGTACTGCTCGCTCAGCACCTTGACGGCTACGTCGCGGTCGAGCACCTCATCGGTCGCGCGCCAGACCGTTGCCATGCCGCCGGTGCCAAGGACTTCCCTGAGCGCATACCGGCCGCCAAGAACTCGCGCGCCAGTCACGGCCATGGTCACCATTCAACCGCATTCAGCCGCCAAACGGCCCCGGCCGGCCTGACTCTCTCGCGTCCCTGGCGCAACGTTAGGTCACTCGCAGCCCAGGCGGCTCGCGGACCTAACCGTTTGGCCTGGTCAGCGAGGGTGGTTTTGGGCCTGATTGGCGGGTACTCCCGTTCAGGCCGTGATCGTCATGGCAGTCTGGATGGGCACCGACTCTCTCGAGGAAGGACAAGGTACGTGCGTAAGTACCTTTATCTCGCAATGACAGCCGCCTCCGTCGCGGCCCTGGCGGTTCCCGTTGCCGCCAGCGCGGCTACGGCGACCGGCTCTAGTGTGCTGACCATCAGCAAGGCCGGCGGCACGGCAGTAAAGACCGGCGCGGTTCTCAAGGCCAGCCTGGCCAAGGGGACAGCGGCCGTATTCTCGACCAGCCTGTTCAGCCTGAACTGCAAGACGGCCAGCTTCAGCGCCAAGGTCACCAAGAACCCCAAGGCAAAAGGCACCGCCGACGAATCGCTCACCGCGCAGGCGATCGGCAAGTGCACCGTTAAGGGCATCACAGGCATCACGGTGAAGAGCGTTAAGGCGAACAACCTTCCCTACAACGTTACGGTGAGCGACTCGAAGGGGGATCCGGTCACGGTCGCGGGCACCAAGAAGACCAAGCCAGTCGAAACCACGGTCTCTGTGGTGTTCAGCGGCACGACTTACTCCTGCCTCTACAAGGCGGGAACTCTCAAGGGATCGTCCTCCAATAAGGGCAACTCGATCACGCTGACCAAGCAGGGCTTCACGTTCGTCAGCGGCAGTTCGCTGTGCCCGAAGACCGCGACCTTCACGGCCAAGTTCGGGCCGGTGACGGACAGCAGCGTCAAGAAGAGCCCGGCGGTGTTCGTTAACTAACCGGCACTTAGCACGAAACGGGTCCTGGCAGGGCAACCTGCCAGGACCCGTTGCTGTCTCAGAAGTCATGGAGTGACAAAAACCTCTCCATGGGCTGAACAAGACACGACCAGCCAGAGCGTGAGCAGAGGCGGGGCCGGAAAGGAAGGCCACGCAGAGCTGGGAGTGAGTACCAGCGCGAAGACAGGGGACGTGCATGCACCGCAAGCTCGACATTCTCGCCGAAAAAGGTTACGTGATCCTCCGCGACAGGCCCGGTCCGATGATTCCGTCGGCCGACTGGCTGGCGCTTACCTATATGGACTGGAAGAGCGGAGGCGACACCAATTTCGCGCCCCTCGCTTCAGCGAACGGCGAGCTCGACTGCCGCGGTTTCTGGGATTACGGCAAGCCGGACAAGGAAGGTCTCTGGACACCTAACCGCGAGCTGGCTCCGCACCTTGTCGACTACGTCGAAGAGATCGGCGGCAACTACGGGCGAGTCCGCGTGATCAAGCTCAACCCGAGCGACGAAGAGACCGCGCTTCGCCAGCTTCACCTGGACGACAACAACCGGCTGAACCCGGAAGGCAGCGGCTGGGTCGTCAGGTCGTGGCTGGAACTCGATGACGCTCCCGAGCAGTCGATGTTCATACTCCGCGAGGTCAAGGAAGACCCGAGCACGGAGACCAGGATCAGGCTCCACCCTGGCATGCAGCTCCTGATCGACACGGAGCGGCTGTACCACGTGGTCTGGCACCCAGGCCCCAGCCCGCGATACGCGCTGATCACGTCGTGGGAGACCGACGATGCGCTCGAGCGCTGGATTAACAGGGAACTCTCCACTGACCGGCAGCTCACGGGCACGCGGTTATAGCCGCCGACGCGAGAACCCCGGCTGGCGGCACCCGACCAGCCGGTTCTCGCGTTTCCGGCGTAAGGCCGCGTCGAGACCTGTACTGTCAGTCGGGACGCAAACGGCCTGTGCTTCCTAGCGTTCCGGTGAGCGGGTGGAACCTTCCCGCGTCTCGCGTCAACCGGGCGCGATCCGAGATGGGTTTGGTACAACGGGTATGGCGAATTCCGCGCTATCTTGTGACCGAGAGTTAGCAGAACGCGCAACTCCTCGGCAGGTCCGGCAACTGCGGCTGGCGATCTCTGGTATCTACCTGATGGCCGGCCTGATGCTGGGAAGCTGGTTCACCCGCTTACCTGAGCTGCGAATTCAGCTTGGCCTGAGCTACGGTGAACTCGGTGCGGTACTGCTCGCACAGGCCATCGGCTTGATCATCGCGATACAACTCGCCGAACCGCTGTTCGCCAGGTTCGGGCACCGCTTAGTCGTCTGGCTCGTAGCGATCGTCGTTCCCTGGTTCCTGCCGCTGATGGCCGCCATTCACGGGCTGCTGGCTGTGACCGCGGGCATGCTTGGCTGGGGCCTGACCGCCGGAGTCATCGATGTCGGCATGAACGCGCTTGGCGTGCGCACCGAGCGGGTCGCCAGGCGGCCGATCTTAAACAGCCTGCACGCGACCTGGGGCGCCGGAGCCCTCATCGGGTCACTGGTCACGATCGCCGCAGTGCACGCAGGGCTGGGCCCGTTCGCGCACTTCTTCTTGCTGGCGATCACGCTGACCGCGTTCGCCCTGATCATCGGCAGGCAGCTACTGCCTGACTCGGCCGACGCCGACGATGTGGTCAAGCAGAGGGCTCGCTTCAGCTTGCGTGGCGGGTGGACCAGGGCCGTGGTCGTGCTGGGGATTCTTGGCGCGGCGGCAGCGATCTGCGAGACCTCCGTGTCAAGCTGGTGCGGCATCTTCCTCACCGGCCAGCGAGACGCGGCCGTCGGCGTGGCATCGCTTGGCTACCCCGCTTTCATCGTGGCCGAGACCGCGACCCGCATGATCGGCGACCGTCTCCACCTGCGCTTCGGTGCCGTGGCGCTAGTCAGGGGCTGCCTGGCGGTGACGGCGCTCGGCCTGCTTACCGTCATCGCCGTTCCGGTCGCCTGGGTAGACATCGCGGGTTTCGCCCTGCAAGGCTGCGGCATCGCGGTGCTTATCCCGATCATCACGGGCGCCGCGGGCCACGGCGGTGCCCCGGACGGCTCGGCCGCCGGTACCCGGGTGGCTATCGCCAGGTACAGCACGCTGTATTACGCGGGAGCCATGACCGGTCCTGCGATCGTCGGCTGGCTGGCCCAGTTCTTCGGCGTCGGCACCGCCCTGGCGCTTCTGCTCGTGCCTTTGGTGTTCGTCGCCCTCCTGGCCAAAGCCACGGCGCCGGCCTCGTTCGTCAACAACCACACCGCGAGGAAAGAGCCTGAGCTGGTCAGTCGCTGACGTCCGACCCCTCCTCCGACCCCTGCGCCGTGCCATCGCAGAGCCCGACAGGCCAATCCCTGCTGGCCCAGCCCTGGCACGACGCAGGCCTCACGCCGGTTAATAGCGTGAATGCGTCCGGTTACTTCGTGATCGTGTAGCTGTAAGGAACGGCCGCGACGTTGCTCGTAGTCGGCAGGGCGTCGATCAGGATGAAGCTCTCCGAGAGGTAGTCGGGGTTAAAAGATACGGCCGAGACGTAGAGAGTGCCGGAGACCCGCGTGCCTGCCGTTCCCTTCGGGGTGATCGTGACCGGGATCGTCGTGGTACCGCCAGGCTCCACGAGGACCGGCGTGAACCCCGCGTAGACGTTGGTGCTTGACTTCCACAGGTTGCCGGTCGGGGCGACGACCGAGGGATCGATCGGCGGTGTCTGCGCGGTCACGGAGATCTTGACGCTCTCCTGCTTCGGCGCCTTTTTGCCATCAGGGCCGGTGAGACTGGGCGAGACCGTCCAGTAACCATCGGGCATGTCTTTCGCGGACGGCGCATACGTCAGGCTGGACGTCTTGCCGGTCGAGGACATCAGGTCTGGGTCACCGAAACCCCAGCCGAGGTCGAAGAAGTTCGGCGTCTTCGTGGTGACCGTCGCGGTCAGCTTGCTCGTCTCCGCAGGCACCAGGAAGGCGGGCGCGAGCCCGAAGAAGTTCGGCAGGCCAATGCCGAACCCGGTTCCGTTCAGCTCGTCAGCCAGCTTCAGCGAGACCTCGCCGCTTCTCCGCGCATCGATGAAGTACTCCTCAGGCACCGACGTCGGGTTCGTGATCTGGACTTCCGCAGTCACCGGTTTCCCTGCCTTGAGCTGGTCGCCGGCACTATCCGGCAAGCCGTTCACCGTGACGTGCGCCGGGCTGACATTCAGGTTGACCGTGAACGGCTGCTGGATCGCTGATCCGGAAACCACCGCATAGAAGTCGACGATCAGCGTCCACCGGCCTGCTGCCGGGTGCATGACGTGGAGGTCGGCGCCCTTTTCTGGCAGGAGAATGGAGTCGCCGCCCGAGTCGGTGGCGAGCAGGCCGTTGTTGGACGCGGATTGCGCCTTACCTGACGGATCGACCAGTTCGATGAAGAACGGGTTGCTGGAGTTCGCGATGCTGACGGTCGCGTTGAGCATTGGCTCCCCGGCCGGCACGTTGAACTCGTAATAGCTGGTCTGCCCGTTGTTGAGCCCGCGACCGTTACCGCCGGTCAGCACTCCGGTAAAGGACACCGATGGATCCGGCTGCGGCACCAGAGAACGGAGCGTGACGGGGATCGTCGTCGACTCGGCCGGGGTGCGCAGCACGATCGCGCCCGACTCGTCGCCTGGCTGCGACGGGGTGACGGCCGTCAGCCCGACGCCGATCGAGACACCAGGCGCGAGCGTGACCGAACTCACCGACAGATGCCCGAAGGCCTTCCAGGTCGCGGTGCTCGCCTGGAACCGGGTGTTCACCTTAGACACGTCGTTGAATGGCTCTGCCTGCACCAGTGCGGTCCAGGTACCGGGGGCCGGGTTGGCGACCTGGGCATTGGCGTAGTCGCTGATGCCCTGCGGCAGGTTGTACTCGGCCAGGTCACCATCCGGCGCGACCAGGCTGAGGTTAAGCGCGGCAGCGGCCGATTCCGGCGATGCGAGCGACACGTTCAGCCTGGCCTGGCCGGCCCGGACGTGGAACTTCACCTCGGCGCCGAATTCCGCGGCGGCCGTCAGGTTAAGCAACTCTGAGGAGACCGGCGTGTAGGCGGAAAGGGTATGGCTGGACAGCCTGATGGTCTCGCTGCCTGCTCCGTCATTGGTCAGCGTCTCGCTGAAGTGTTCCGTCGTCGACGGAGGCCCGACCGCGTTGAGCTGGGTGGCGCTCTCCAGCACCGCGTGCCCGGCCCTCGGCTGGGTCGCTCCCGCATAGGACCTGGCCGCCAGGACTGCCGCGTAAGCGTCGATCATTCCCGCGCCCTGCTGGTCGGCCGGGGCGCCGATGTTCTGAGCGGTCGAGACAATGATCTTCTTGACCACAGCCGGAGATGGGCGGTGCCCGTGGTGGCTTTCCGCGTAGGCCTGGATGACGAGGGCGGCCACGCCCGCCGTCAGCGGCGAAGCCTCGCTCGTGCCACCTTCTAGCTGGACGTCGGACGGCTTATATGTGAAGGTCGAGCAGTCTCCGTACTTGTTCAGGTTCGCCGTGCAGAGTGCCCAGTTCAGGTCACCGGGTGCGACCACGTCTATGGTACGGCCGGCCTGGTCGAAGCCGCCTGAGCTCAGGCCGCTGATGTTGTTGTTGATCCACCCCTTGACGCCCTGGACGCTGATGCCGCCGAGGCCGGTCTGAGCGTAACCGCGGTACGTCGTCGTCGCTCCCGCCGAGATCACGTTCGGGTCGCTGGCCGGAGAGCCGATCGTGTTTGTCGGGCCTGAGTCGCCTGAGGCCACGGTAACGACCACGCCTGCCTTGACCGCGGCGTCGTTGGCCTCCTTGATCAGGTCAAGGCTTGAGGTGTCAGGGAACGGGTTCTCGCCGAACGACTCGTTGATGACGTTGACGTGGTCGACGGTCACGCCGTAGTTGATGGCCTCGAGGAACACCGAGTTCGGGACGGTAAGAGCGCCGCCGATCACGTTGAGCCCGACCAGGCTCGCGCCTGGAGCGACGCCGAGTATGCGGATCCGGCAGGGCACAGACAACGGCGGCTCGGAGTAGTTCTGCACGTTGTAGACCTCGCGGCCCTGGGCGGCGATCGAACTGGCGTCGAGGAACGCCTCGCCGCCGCCCGTCGGCGAGTTCGAGCCCGTGCTGCTGAAGTCCTGGTAGTCGACGAAGACGTGCTGGCCGTCAGGCCGGATGAAGTCGGGGTTGTTGACGTCGAGGCCGTCGGCGATCCAGGCGACCTTCACGCCTGCGCCGGTGTAGCCGAGCGCCTGAGCCGAGTCGCCCTTGCCTGACTGAGTCGCGGCGTGGATGGCCACCACCGCCTGCGGGTCAAGTTGCACGGTGTTCTTGCTCGGGCAGGCGCCTGGCAGCGGCGTGTACGGCTTCGGCTTCCCCTTGACAGACGCCTTAAGCGCCTTGGCCGCCTCGGCGACCGGCGACCCGGTGGCAACAGGCACCGGCAGGTCGGCCACGACCTCGGAAACGGCCGGGTCACCGGCCAGCCGCTTGGCTTCACCAGGCGACACGGTCGCGGCGACGGCGTTGACCAGGGAGATGCTTTTCACGTGGGCGGCATGCGTCGCCGAGAGGTCAGCGAGCACGCCCTGCTGCAGCGAAGCGACTTCGGCCTTGCGCCTGGCCGAGTTGGCCGGGGTGTCCGGCAGCCAGGAAAGCTGGTTCTTGAGCACGACGATCACCTTGTCGGTGACGTTCCGCGAGAGTTGCCTGGCCAGGGCGGAGCCGGGCGCCAGCGGCCGCCAGGGAGTCGCCTGGCTTCCCGCGCTGCTCGCGGTCTGTGCCTCCGCTGTGGTCATTCCCATCGCGACTAGCAAGACGGATGCCAGCACCGGCACTCCGCGCATGAAGCGCACGCGTCTCATTTAGCTCTCTTCTCCCTCGGGTCGCGAAGCTGCCCGTCAATAGTGACGTATCCGAGTAGACACGTCCATCCATGAGCCTAGAAAGTCAGATATTCACGAATCAGGGAACGGCGCGGCGACCACGAGCGCGGCGCGGGTGCGCTACTGTGCGCGGCGTGGCAGAAGAACCTCGGGACAGCGAGCGCGAGAACGGCGACCGGAAGCCGGTGAGCAGGCATCCCCTGGTCAGGTCGGGTTTCCTTGAGTACGACCGGGTGGTCTTCTTCAGCGACGCGGTCTTCGCGATCGCGATCACGCTCCTCGCGGTGAACCTTCGCGTACCTGAGCACGGGCACGTCAGCACGGGGAAGGAGCTTTCTAACGCCCTTCCAGGCATCAGGGGCTTCGCCATCAGTTTCGTGGTGATCGCGTTCTTCTGGGTCGGCCATCACCAGATCTTCAGGTACATCACCGCCCTCGACCGCCGGATGATCGCGATGAACCTGCTCTTTCTCGGCACGATCGCGTTCTTGCCCTATCCGACCGACGTGCTGAGTTCGGCCTCTGGCGGGCAAGCAGGAGCGGTCATCTTTTACGCCGCTTGCGGAGCGCTGGCCGGCCTGGTCGAGGGATTCATGTGGCTTTACGCCTCTACGCGCGCCAATCTGACCAGCCAGGACATCGGCGAGGTCCGGTGGTTCTTCTTCCTGCGAATTATGCGGGTTCCCGTGGTGTTCCTGCTCTCAATTCCGATCGCGGTGTTCTCGCCGACTTCCGCGCTTTATTTCTGGATCCTGATCTGGGCCTCCGCCCTAGTGATCAACCACTACGCGCCCAACCTCGAGATCTCCGAGCAGCTCGACTAGGTCCTGGTCCCGCGCCTTGACGACGCGGGACCAGCGCGGACCAGTACGTAACCTAGCTGCCAATCGTGTAGGCGTAGGGGAACGCCGCGACGTTGCTTGCGCTCGGATAGCCGGGGTCAGGCAGTTCGTTGGAGGTGACCAGGCCCGAGTTGAACGAGGACGAGGCCACGTACAGCGTGCCTGACACCTGCGACCCGACGGCACCTGACGGCGTGAACGTGACCTGGATGGTCACCTCCTGACCAGGAAGCACGGTGACTGGCGTGAACCCGGCACCAGGGTTCGTGCTGGCCGACCACAGGTCACCGGTCGACGAGGAGACCGCAGGATCGACCGCCGGCGCCTGAGCCGTCACCGCCACGGTGGCGAGCACCGGCTTGGCGCCGTTCTTGCCGTCTGGACCCTTGAGGAACGGCGTTACCGTCCAGTCGCCGTTGGCCACGTCGTCACCGGACGGCGCGAACGTCACGCTCGACGTCTTGCCTGTAGAGGAGATCAGGTCGGGGTCACCGAACGGGTAGGACAGGTCGAAGAAGTTCGCCGACGGCGCGGTGACCTTCGCGGTGACCTTCTTGGTAAGTGAAGGAACAAGATAAGTCGGCACGGCGCCAGCGAGGTTAGGCAGGACAATCTGCGACATGGTCTGAGTGGCCAGCGTGAGAGTCTTCTCGCCGTTCAGCCTGGCGTCGACGAAGTACTGCTCAGGCACCGAACTCGTGTTAGTGACGCTGACATCCGCGGTGGTCGCCGCGCCCCTGGTCAGCGTGTCGGCGAAATTGTCAGGGAGCCCGGTGGTACCGGCCGTGGGTGCAGCGGTGTTCATGCTGACCGAGAACGTCTGCTCGGTGGCGGTGCCAGACACGGTGTTGTAGAAGTCGATGACCAGCGTCCACCGGCCCGCGGCGGGATTCATGACATGCAACTCGGTCCCGTCTTCAGGTATCTGCGTGGTGTCGCCAGCGCCGTTGGCGCCGAGCAGCCCGTTGCTGCCGGTCGCCTCGGCCTGACCAGACGGTCCGACCAGTTCGGCGAAGAACGTATTCGCCGACGTCGGCATGCTGACCGTCACGTTCAGCATCGGCAGGCTGGCTGGCAGGCTGAACTCGTAGTAGTTCGTCTGCCCTGTATTCGATTCGCGGCCGTTGCCGCCGGTCAGCGTGCCGGAGAAGGTCACCGGAGGCGCCGGCACCAGCGAGCGCAACGTCACAGGGATGGTCGTCGCCTCGGCCGCGGTGCGCAGCACGATCGAGCCAGACTCGTCACCTGGCTGCGCCGGGGTAGAAACCGTCAGCCCGATGCCGCGTGAGGCTCCCGGCGGGAGCGTCACCGTGCTCGCGGAAAGAGTGCCGAACGGCTTCCAGGTCGCGGTGCTTGCCTGGAACTCCGCCTTCTGCGAGGACACGTCCGCCAGGGGCTCGGTCTGGATCAGCGCCGTCCACGTGCCCGCGGCAGGGTTAGCCACCTGCGCGTTGCCGTAGTTGCCGAAACCTTGCGGCAAGTTGTACTCCGCCAGGTCGCCGTCGGGCGCCACGAGGCTGATGTTGACCACGGCCTCGGCCGAGGCCTGCGAGGCGACAGACACGTTGAGCCTGGCCTGGCCAGGTGCGACATGGAAGTGCTCGACAGCGGTGAATCCCTGCTTCGCGGTCAGCTTCAGGTTCCCTGAGGCGATCGTTGAATAGCTCGACAAGGTGTGCGTGGACAGGTGCACGGTCACGCTGCCAGAGCCGTCGTTGGTCAGCGTGTCTGTGAGATGCTCGACCGCCCCGGCCGGAGCGACCGCGTTGAGCTGGGTTGAGCTGTCGAGCACCGCGTGCCCTGCCTTGGACTGCGTGCCGCCTGTGTAAGAGCGCGCGGCCTGCACGGCCGCGTAGGCGTCGATGAGACCAGCACCTTGCTGCTCGGCCGGGGCACCGATGTTCTGAGCGGTGGAAACGATGATCTTCTTGACCACGGCTGGCGAGGGATGGTGCCCGTGGTGGCTTTCCGCGTAGGCCTGGATGACCAGCGCCGCCACGCCTGCCGTCAGCGGCGCCGCCTCGCTCGTCCCGCCGGAAAGCTCCACCGACGCCGGGTTGCCGTCGAAGTTGCCGCACGCCGCG
Source organism: Streptosporangiaceae bacterium (assembly GCA_035509195.1). Classification (GTDB taxonomy): domain Bacteria; phylum Actinomycetota; class Actinomycetes; order Streptosporangiales; family Streptosporangiaceae; genus Chersky-822. Next base: position 13,156 of record DATJLT010000042.1, read on the forward strand.
TACAGGTTCAGCCTCGGCGTGCACAGCGCCCAGTTCAGGTCGCCAGGAGCTACCACGTCAACCGTGCCGCCGGTCTGGTCGAAGCCGCCCGAGCTGAGCCCGCTGATGTTGTTGTCGATCCAGCCCTTGACACCCGGATAGGTGATGCCGCCGATCCCGGTCTGTGCATAAGCACGCAGCGTGGTGCTCGCGCCAGCCGAGATCACGTGCGGGTCGGTCGCCGGTGAGCCGATCGTGTCGGTCGGGCCCGCGTCGCCAGAGGAGACGGTCACGGTCACGCCCGCCTTGACCGCGGCGTCGTCGGCTTCCCTGGTCAGGTCCAGGCTGGCCGCGTCAGGGAAGGGGTTGCTGCCGAACGACTCGTTGATGACGTTGACATGGTCGACGGTGACGGCGTAGTTGATGGCCTCGAGGAACACCGAGTTGAAGGCGAGATCGGCCGAGCCGAACACGTTAAGACCGACCAGGCTCGCGCCAGGCGCGACGCCGAGGATCCTGATCCGGCAAGGAACAGAGAGCCCGATACCGTAATCCTGCACGTTGTAGACCTCGCGGCCCTGGGCCGCGATCGAGCTCGCGTCGAGGAACGCCTCGCCGCCGTCCGTCGGCGCGCTGGTGCCAGTGCCGCTGAAGTCCTGGTAATCGACGAACACGTGCTTGCCGTTCGCGCGGATGAAGTCAGGGTTGTTAACGTTCAGGCCGTCCGCGATCCAGGCGACCTTGACGCCCGCGCCGGTGTAGCCGAGCGCCTGCGCCGAATCGCCCTTGCCCGACTGAGTCGCGGCATGAATGGTCTCGACGGCCTCAGGGTTGAGCTGCACGGTCTTGCCGCTCGGGCAGGTATTGCGCAGCGGCTTGATTCCCGCGGCCTCGTGCTCGGCCTTGGCCGCCTTGATCGCCTCTGCGGTGGGCGAAGAGCCAAGAACAGGGATCGGCAGGTCGGGCACGACCTCGGCAACCGCCGGGTCGCTGGCCAGGTGCCTGGCCTCACCAGAGGAGACCGTCGCCGCGACGGCGTTCACCAGCGAGATGCTCTTGACGTGTGCGGCGTGAGTGGCCGCGAGATCGGCGAGCACGCCCTGCTGCACTGACGCGACAGCGGCCGAACGCCGAGCCGAGTTGGCCGGAGTGTCAGGAAGGCCGGAAAGCTGGTTCTTCAGCACCACGATCACCTTGTCGGTGACGTTGCGCGACAGCTTCTTAGCCTGGACCGAGCCAGGCGACACCGGCCGCCAGACCGCATCGTGGCTGCTCACGGGCTGCGCTTCCGCAGTAGCGGTCAAACCAGTCACGACAAGCAACGCGGGTACCAGCACTGGCACCGCGCGCAGGAGGCGCATCTTTCTCATCTAGCTCTCTTCTCCCTTGTACCTCGCTCGCCCGTCAATACTGGCGCATGCGCATAGACCCGGCTAAGGCGGGTAGGCGCCGGCATGCAGCTTTTGTCCCAAGATCGCCGGTCGCGTCTCATCGCGGTCGCGCAGGAAAGCTGGGTGTCCTCGCTCACCGATCTCGGCGGCAGGAACACGCTGCTTTATTACAAGGACCGGCGGTCAGGCACGCTCGACCTCGCGGCGGCCGATCCGGCCGCGGTCGCGCAATTCGTCACCACGGGCTCGATCAGGCTCACCAGGTTGTTCCGCGACGTGGACGCCCGCGCGGACGCCATCCGCCGTGTGCAGGTCATTTACCGCAAGGCAAGGGAGTTGCTCGAGGAACGCGGCATCAGGGCAGGCTACCTGGCGACGGGGATCGCACGCTGGGATGAGCTCTTCCTGCTCCCGGCCGCTCCCGTGCTCCTGCGGGGCCTGGTGATCGCGCCGACACGGGCCAGGCACGATGACTTCGAGCTTGTACTCGATGACGATTCAGAGGTTAACCCCGTCCTCTTGCACAAGCTGGCCAGCGTGTTCGGCGCCGCGACCGACAAACTTGCCGAGGAACGCGGCGAGCAGCTCTTCGATTCGCTGCGCCGAGCCGCCATCGCCGCGGAAGTGCCCGGCTTCGAGATCACCGGCCGCATGGTCATCGGCACTTTTACCTACGCCAAGCTGCCAATGGTCCGCGACCTTCAGTCCGCCGGAGAGTTGCTGAACGACAGCGATGTCGTGGCCGCGATCGCGGGCGATCCTGACGCGCAGGAGTTGCTGTCCGCGGGGGACGACGATGAGACCGACCTGCTGCCAGACTCGCCGGAAGCCGACTACTCGGTACTCGACGCTGACTCATCGCAGCGCAGCGCGATCGGCGCCGTGCTGTCAGGCCGCAGCCTGGTGATTCACGGCCCGCCAGGCACAGGTAAGAGTCAGACGATCGCCAACCTGATCGCCGCGCTGGTCGCCGAGGGCAGGAAGGTCCTGTTCGTCGCAGAGAAAAGGGCCGCCATTGACGCGGTGCTTTCCCGCCTGAAAGGCGTCGATCTCGGCGAATTGGTCCTCGATATTCACGAGGGCACGAGGGACAGGCAGCGCATCACCCGTGACCTGGGCGACAGCCTCGACCTGGCACAGCAGGCGCAGGCACCAGACGATGACGGCCGGCGGCGCCGGCTTGCCGACCGGCAGCGACGGCTGACCGACCACGTCAGGGCATTGCACGAGGCGCATCCGCCGTGGGGCCTTACTCCCTTCCAGGTGCAATCGGCACTGCTAGGGATCCCCGAGGCGGCTCGCAACCCGGTACGGCTGCCCGCGCCTGAGCGGATCAGGCCTGATGACGCTGAGGAGTTGCGCGATGAGCTGAAGGAGTTCGCCAGGCTCGGCGGTTTCGCGCTGCGACCGGAAGCCACGCCGTGGTTCGGTGCACGGTTGCGCACCCCCGACGACGTCAGGCGGGCCTGCGACCTCGCCGCCCAGCTCAGCTCTCACGCGCTTCCCAGGCTGATGGAGCGCCAGGGCAGGGCCGCAGCCTCAGTCGGCCTGCGTGCGCCGGACAGCTACCAGGCCGTCCTGGTCCGCATGCGGCTGTACGAGGGAGTCGAGCTCACCTTGCGTGCTCTCCGTCCAGAGGTGTTCGACGGTGATCCGCAGGCGCTTGCCGATGCCGTTGCCGGGACAGGTGAGCTGTCGATGGGCGACAGGCGCCGGCTGAAGAGGGAGGCCAGGCGGCTGCTGCTCTCCGATGGCAAGCATGGGCGAGAGGAAACGGCGTCCGTGTTCCTCACCGCCGCGCGTCAGCTCGCCGGCTGGAACGCGGCACGGCTCGGCTCGGGTACCACGGGCGGCAGTGATGCCGGGCGGCCAGCCGCCCCGGTTCTGCTGGCAGAAATGAAAGAACTTCTCACCGAGTGCGCCGTACGGCTTGATGCTCTGCGCGGCTTCATTGACCTGCGGGCAGAGGACCTCGGAGACCAGCTAAGTGAGCTCGTCGCCGATCAGGAGACGGCGTGGCGGCTGCCAAGGCTCTACGAGCTAGCGGCCAAGTTCGACCGGCTGAGCCTCGGCCCATTGCTTGACCGACTCGGGCGGGCGCAGGCCGGGCCCTCGCTGGCGGCCGAGGCGTTCGACCACGCTTGGTACGCCTCGATACTTGACCAGATCAGGGTGCGTGACCCACGCTACGCTGCCGAGCCTGGCGGAGCGCTTGACGAGCTGGCCGACGACTTCCGTACCCGCGACGTCGAGCACTTGATCGCGAACCGGCGGCGGGTCAGGCATGCCTGGGCATCGCGGCTGCGCGAGGCGCAGGAAAGGCATCCGCTCCAGGCCAGGGTGATCCGCAAGCAGGCCGCGTTGCGGCGCGGGCACCTGCCGCTGCGCCGGCTACTTGACCAGACAGGTGACGTGCTGTTCGCGCTGAAGCCTTGCTGGGCGATGTCGCCGCTGATGGTGAGTCAGGTGCTTCCCGCCGCCCGGCTGTTCGACGTGGTCATCTTCGACGAGGCGAGCCAGATCGTGCCCGCCGACGCGATTCCCGCGATCATGCGGGCACATCAGATCGTGGTGGCAGGCGATGACAGGCAGCTTCCGCCGACCAGCTTCTTCCGGCAAGTAGGCGAGGCCGACGACGACACTGACGACCTGTCAGAGGAGGAGCTTGTCTCCTTCGGCGCCGGGTTCGAGTCGGTGCTCGACGCGCTCAGGCCGCTCTTGCCGACGTGGCCGCTTGCCTGGCACTACCGGAGCAGGGACGAGCGGCTGGTCGCGTTCTCCAACGCGCGGATCTACGGCGGGGCGCTGACCACGTTTCCCGGAGTGCTCCGCGATGACTGCCTGCGGCATGTGGTCGTGACCCAGACACCCGAGCCTGGCCAGGACGTGTCGGTGACCGCTGAGGTAAACAAGGTCGTCGAGCTTGTGCTCTCCCACGCAAGTACCAGGCCCTCTGAGTCACTCGGCGTGATCGCGCTCGGGGTGAAGCACGCGGACCGCATTGATGCCGCACTGCGTTCCGCGCTTGTCGCGCACGTGGACCTTGAGGGATTCTTCAGCGAGGACGCGGCTGAGCCATTCTTCGTCAAAAACCTCGAGCGGGTGCAGGGCGACGAGCGGGACGCGATCATCTTGTCGATCGGGTACGGCAAGCATCCTGACGGGCGGATGCGCTACAACTGGGGTCCGCTGCTCAGGGATGGCGGGGAACGGCGGCTGAACGTGGCCGCTACTCGCGCCAAGCGGCGGCTCACCCTGGTCAGCTCGTTCTCCAGCCACGACGTTGACCCCGACCGGGTTACCAAGGCCGGGGCGCGGATGCTGGCCGATTACCTGGACTACGCGGCGTCAGGCGGTTCCGCGCCTTCCGCCTCTCCAGGGCCTGCGGCCGACCTGAGCGCGTTCGAGGCGGACGTAAGGCACCGGCTTGCCGAGTGCGGGATCACGGTGGTACCGCAGTACGGGGTCGGTGGGTACCGTGTCGACTTCGCGGCCACTCATCCGGACGACGCCGACCGGATGGTTCTCGCGATCGAAGCTGACGGCGCTTCGTATCACCGTTCGGTAACGGTAAGGGACCGTGACCGGCTGCGGGGCGAGCACCTTCGCAGGCTGGGCTGGAGCTTCCACCGTATCTGGTCGACGAGTTGGTTCCAGGACCCTGAGGCGGAGGTGACCAAGCTAAGGGACGCCTACCAGGCCGCCGTGGTCAGCGCGGACATCAGCTCTCCGGTTCAGGCTCCGGCCCAGGCCCCGGTTCAGGCTCCGGTTCAGGCCCCGGTTCAGGCCCCGTCAGGACCGGGGAAGGAGGTCGAGGTGCGCCCCGATCCTGAGGTCGGAGTAGTTCGGTGAGGGTGGCGATCTCCGCGGCCAGGGCAGTGCGGCCTTCGCTGGTGATGCTGACCCAGGTGCGCGGGCGGCGGCCCTCATAGCCCTTAGTGACCTCGATGAGGCCGGCCTCCTCAAGCACGGTCAGGTGCCTGGACAAGTTGCCCGCCGTCAGCCCGAGCGCGTCTCGCAGGTATCCGAAGTCGGCGCTCTTGGCCTCGGCCGTGATCGTCAGGATGCCCAGCCGGTGCCGCTGGTGAACGGTCTCGTCGAGGCCGTTCGTGGGATGCCTGGTCACGCCGCTCTCCGTTGCCTGCGCTGGGCTATGAACACGCCGGTCCCTGCGACGAGCAGCACGAGCGCGGGCAGCAGCACGTTCGGCAGGCTGGTGAGCCGCCACTGGCCGGGCGATGGATTCCAGCCCAGGCGGAACAGGACGTTCTCGATGTCATAGAGGCTGGCCAGGAGCGCTGTGCCCAGGTAGATCGCCGCGATCGCGCCAAGAGCCAGGCTGCGCTCGGCCCAGGCGAGCACGCAGAGGGCGGCCGCGATGATAAGGAAGGGAAAGGTGCCCCTGATCATCAGGTCACCTGGCCACAGTACGCTCAGCCAGCCGAAGGCGGGAAACCGCGAGAGCACAGGCAGCACGACGGCGAGCCCGGTGAGAACGCCGAGCGTGACCAGGTAGCCGCGAGCCTCCGTGCTCAGGCCGACCTTGCGGGCATGGTACCTGTACCAGTACATGGTCGCGAGCAAGCCGCCGGTCAGCGCCACGAGCCAGTAGTAGCCCAGGTAGTTGTAGTTACTGCCGAGAGGGCCGGCGGATCCGCTGAGCAGCGGGAATTGCGGCTGGCCTCCCCTGACCGCGAGGATCTGGATGCCGCCGGACGGGGCAGGCGACTGGAGGTAGAACGGCATGGCGGCCAGGGTCAGCAAGCCGAACAGGACGAGCGGGAACGCATACGCGTGCCGCACCGACCGCGCCGCCAAGCGCAGCCGCCTGAGGCTAGCCAGCAGGTCGGCGACGGGCACGGCCGCCTCGCCCGGTCCGGCGCTCGGCTTCTCAGGCTCCTCGAGCTCTCCACCGGTCTCGCCGCGATCCTCGGCCATCGCCACTCCTTAGAGTCATCTCGCGTCACCATCGGCCAATAGCTTTGCAGAGCAAACCTATTGGCGCAAGCGAGTCTGTCAGTCCGGCCCACGATCCGGGGTTTGAGGGTGCGAGCGGCCCTCAATCCGGGGTTTGAGGGTACGGGCCGCCCCCAATCCGGGACCTGAGGGTGCGAGCCGCCCCCAATCCGGGACCTGGCAGTCCGGCCCACAATCCGGGGTTTGAGGGTGCGAGCGGCCCTCAATCCGGGGTTTATGGGGTTGCGGGCTGGCGGGGTTGCGGGGCTGGCGGGGTTGCGGGCTGGCGGGGTTGCGGGGCTGGCGGGGTTGCGGGGCTGGCGGGGTTGCGGGGCT
>DATJLT010000043.1:0-24163 GCA_035509195.1 Streptosporangiaceae bacterium
CGAGTCCCGTGCGACCGCCGTGCTCGACGTCTTCAAGGAAAAGCTGGTCAAGCGGTCCGTCTCGCTCAAGGTGCTTGACGCTGGCGAGCCCAAGCCGTCCGGCAAGGAGTACAAGATCAACGTCGCCCTCAAGGAGGGCATCTCGCAGGACGACGCGAGGAAGATCGGGAAGATCATCAGGGATGAGGGCCCCAAGGGCATCAGGACCCAGGTGACGGGTGACGAGCTTCGCGTCTTCTCCAAGAAGAAGGACGAACTGCAGGACGTGATCGCCCTGCTCAAGGGCAAGGAGTTCGACATCGCCCTCCAGTTCGTCAACTACCGCTAACCCCGGCCTCCGCCGCGCGCGACCCCATCAAACTGGGATTTGGTGTTGGTCGGCTCGGGCTGAGGCCCCGGCGGGTCAGCCCGACGTGATGCTGAACGGGGCCGGAGTCGTGCTGATGGCCTGGAGCCGGTCGATTTCGGCTGGCCGGATCGTCGCCGGGTTGGCGGAGATGACCGTTGTTCCCGCTGACTCATCGCACAGCAAGCCAAGCGCCCGATCGAGCGGCAGCCTGGAGCGTCCGGGCGCGGTGCGGTCCGTGCTCTGGCCGGGACGGTCGGACCGGCCGTTGACCAGGCGGGCGAGGCCAGTGAGCGGGTCGAGAACCTCGATCGGGTAGTCGGTGCCCAGCAGCAGCTTCGTGCCGGCCTCGGCCAGTGGCGCCCACGGGTACGCGATTGACCCTCCTTCGGTACCGAGGGCCGGCTCGATGTGACTGTCGTCGGTGACCGCGAACGAAGGCTGGATGCAGGCCCAGACTCCCAGTTCGGTCATCCTGGCGATGGCGTCCGCCGGGAGCAAGCTGGCATGCTCGATCCTAGGCGCCGCGGCGGCGATCGCCCGCGCGTCGTTGTCCCAGGCCAGCTCGTAGGCATCGAGCACGGTCCGCACGGCAAGGTCACCGATCGCGTGCGTCGCGATCCGCCAGCCGTTCCCGGCGAACGGCCCGATCCGGCGGGCCAGCGTTGCCGCGTCGGTGAACAGCAGTCCGCCCGAGCCGGTGTCATCGAACTCGCGGCACACCGCGCAAGTGCGTGGAACGAGCCAGCCATCGGCGTAGAACTTGATGCCGTCCAGGCTGATCCACGGGCCCGCGTCCCCGCGCCGCGCTGCGAGTTCAGAAAGCGGTGCCGATTCGGCGAGGCCGCTGGCCAGGTAAATCCTGACCCGGACCGGCAGGGTACCTGTCCAGGTGAGCGCGTCGAGATAAGCCCAGTCCCGCATGCCCATCTCGGTGATCTCCACCAGGCCGAGCCCGGCTGCCTGGGACAGCCCCTGCAGCAGCCGGCCGGCGAGTTCGCCGCGCGAGGCTGAGATGGACGGTTCGCCGATGTCCATCGGCGAACTGCCCTCGCGCCAGATCCGGTGGTGAAACTCGCGAACCGTGGTGCCTTCCCACGGCCAGGGCTGGCGTGCCGCCGTCTTGAGCAGGTGCGTGTGGTGATCTACGAATCCGCCGATCTCGTACGCGCTGGCTGTTTCTTCGCTCATCCCTCCATGATCGGGGTGTCCTGGTTGTTACCGTTAACTCCGTGCACTCGGGGAGGGGCGTACCGCGACGACGGCTGCGGCTGCGGCGGCAGTTTCAGGTATCCGTCGTAGTGCTGGCCGTCGTGGTGCTGGCCGGGGCATATGTGATCGCCAGGGCCGCCACCAGGTCGCATCACGATCTCGCCGCGTCCGGCGCAGCAGCATCGAAGAAGGCGAAGACCAAGAAGCCGAACAAGCCGAACAAGCCAGAGGGCTCACCGCTGTTGCCTGACTGGCGGGGTGACGGCAAGGCGGTCACGCTCTCTTTCGGCGGCGACGTCCACTTCGAGGGGTCGCTTGGGGAGCGCCTTCAGGCAGATCCCGCGACCGCGCTCGACGGCAACATCGCGAAACTGCTGTCAGGCTCGAACCTCAGCATGACGAACTTCGAGTCCGCGCTGACCGACGGCTCATGCCCTGATCCGCAGCCCAAGCAGTTCGTGTTCTACGCGCCGGCGACCGCGCTCACCGCCTTCAGATCGGCTCATGTCACGCTCGTTACTGAGGCCAATAACCACGGCGAGGACTGTGGCCGGGCCGGGCTCGCCCAGTCGCTGGCGATCGCCAGGGCCGCCGACTATCCGGTCATAGGAATCGGGGCCAACGCCGCCCAGGCCTATAAACCCTACGAGACCGTGATTAAGGGCCAGCGAATCGCGATCATCGCCGCGACCGAGGTTATCGACACCGACCTGATCAGTTCATGGACCGCGACCGCCTCCCAGCCGGGACTCGCCTCGGCCTATCAGGAGAAGGAGCTCATCGCGGAAGTGCAGCGGGCCAGGCGGGTCAACGACACGGTCATCGTCTACCTGCACTGGGGCACCGAAGCCCAGACCTGCCCCAACTCGGTGCAAGAACCGCTGGCAAAGGCTCTGGTCAAGGCGGGCGCGGACATCATCATCGGCGCCCACGCCCACGTGCAGCTTGGCGCCGGCTATCTCGGTACCGCGTTCGTCGATTACGGCCTCGGCAACCTCGCCTTTTACGACACCACGCCACCTGAGACCTATAGCGGCGCCCTGCGGATCACCGTCACCGGCCGCCACATCGACCACTACTGGTGGCGCCCTGCCCTGATCGAGAACGGCCTGCCGATCCCCGAGTCGGGGGCGACCGCCGCGGCGGCGGTCAAGCGGTGGCAGGGACTGCGCGGCTGCACGGACCTGTCGGCGGTCAAGACGGCCACGCTCGCGACGGCGGGCACCGAGACCAGCCCGTTTACCGGCCCGGTCATCCAGCCTCTTGGTGACCCGCCTGGCGGCTCCCCTGGGACGACGAAGCGCGCGGCGAGAGTCACGAGGGATAGCTGACGAGGGCTCCATAGAATCGCTGCATGACCACAGCGCCTGCAGCGAAGCAGATCCCGACCGAGCGAGTGCACCACGGCGATACGTTCGTGGATGAGTATGCGTGGCTGGCCGATAAGGAGGATCAGGAGACCATCGCGTTTCTTGAGGCCCAAAATGCCTACACCGAGGCGATGACGGCCGATGAGGCCGGCTTGCGGGAGGCCATCTTCTCCGAGATCAAAGGGCGCAATCAGGAAACCGACCTGACAGTCCCTGTGCGCAAGGGCGAATGGTGGTATTACTCGCGGACCATAGAAGGCAAGCAGTACAGCGTGCATTGCCGTCGTGCCGTGCTCGAGGCCGGCGAGCGTCCTCCGGTCAGCGAGGACGGCTCCCCGCTTCCCGGCGAGGAGATCCTGCTCGACGGAAACGAGCTCGCCGGGGATCAGCCCTTCTTCTCGATCGGTTCGTTCAGCGTCAGTCCTGATGGCCGCAAACTGGCATTCTCTACCGATTACACGGGTGACGAGCGTTTTATTTTGCGGATAAAAGATCTTGGCACCGGAGAAATAGCCCCGGACGAGATTCCCGATACGTATTACGGTGCCGCGTGGTCACGCGACGGATCGGCCCTGTTCTACGTCACGGTCGACGATGCCTGGCGGCCCTACCGCATCTGGCGTCACCTCATCGGCACGCCGGCGAGCGATGACGTGATCGTCTTCGCCGAGGCGGATGAGCGGTTCTTCGCGGGCGTCGACCTGACCCGCAGCGAGCGGTACCTGATGATCACGACGTCGAGCAAGCTGACCAGCGAGGTACTGCTCCTTCGCGCTGACGACCCGGCCGGGGAGTTCCGGGTCGTAGTGCCGCGCAAGCAGAACGTCGAATACAGCGTCGACCACCAGATCGCCGCTGACGGCTCCGAGCGGTTGCTGATCCTGCACAACGACGGGGCGGAAAACTTCGAACTGGCGACCGCTTCGCCCGACGATCCTGGCACCTGGACGCCACTGGTGCCGCACCGCGAGGACACCAGGCTGCTCGACGTCGGCGCGTTCGAAGATCACCTGGTGCTCTACTACCGCAAGGACGGGCTCACCGGGCTGCGCATCCTGCGGGCCGGCGGTGACGCGCATGACGTGGCGTTCGACGAGGTCGTGTACACGGTCGGGCCAGGGTCGAACCCTGAGTACACCTCGAAGCTGTTCAGGCTCGGTTACGTGTCGCTGATAACACCCGATTCTGTTTACGACTACGACACGGTCAGCGGCGAAATGATCTTGCTGAAGCAGCGAGCAGTGCTGCCGCTGCCCGGTCAGGGTGAGTACAGGAGCGAGGACTACGAGCAGTTCAGGGACTGGGCCGTGGCCGGCGACGGTACGCGTGTACCCATCTCGCTGGTGCGGAAGAAGGGCACGCCGCAGGACGGGTCCGCGCCGCTTGTGCTGCATGGATACGGCAGCTACGAGTCCTCTTCTGACCCGTACTTCTCGATCCCCAGGCTGTCTCAGCTCGACCGGGGGTTCACGTTCGCGACCGCGCACGTGAGGGGTGGCGGTGAACTTGGCCGGCGCTGGTATGACGACGGCAAGCTCCTGCACAAGAAGAACACGTTCACCGACTTCATCGCCTGCGCACGACATCTCGCCGCTAGCGGCTGGACCAGCGCGGACCGGCTGATCGCGCGTGGCGGGTCCGCTGGCGGGCTCCTGATGGGTGCCGTCGCGAACCTGGCACCCGACGCGTTCGGCGGCATCGCTGCCCAGGTGCCGTTCGTCGATGCCCTGACCTCGATCCTTGATCCGTCGCTGCCGCTCACGGTGACCGAATGGGACGAATGGGGCGATCCGCTCCATGACAAGGTGTTTTACGAGTACATGAAGTCGTACACACCGTACGAGAACATCGTCCCTGGTCAGAAGTACCCGCCGATCCTGGCCGTGACCAGCCTGAACGACACCCGCGTCAGGTATGTCGAGCCGGCCAAGTGGATCGCGAGGCTCCAGGCCGTGGCGGCTGGCGGGCCTTTCCTGCTCAAGACCGAGATGACCGCAGGTCATGGTGGCCGAAGCGGGCGGTACGACGCCTGGCACGAGGAAGCCATGGTCCTCGCCTGGATCATCACGACCGCTGCCGCCGCATCCGCCTGAGGCGGGGCCTGCCCCGGCCGGCCGCCGTGGCGGCAATCAGGTCAGCCCGCCGGCAGGCACCACCAAACCGCGGCTTGGGGGCCACAGTCCGTCATCAAAGCCCAGATTGAGGGGGACGGTCAGTCGCTCCGCGCCGAGATTCCGGCAATTCGCTCGAACGGCCGGCCCGGAGCAGCATCGTTGGCTTCCTGATGCTGTTGCTCGGCCGGCGCCGAAGGACAACGTTGGTAATTCATTGCTGTTGCCGCAGCATCTACGAGTCAGCGTTGCTGTTGGCTGCCTTCGGCGAACAGCATCAGGAGGTCAACGATGCTGTGGGTTAGGCAATTCGTCCGGTTTGCCGGTCGGTCGGCCCGCGGGCACTGCGACCTTTGTCCGAGTTTGCGGAGGCGCGTCACACCAACTCTCACAGTTCCTCTGACTCAATGATGGACGTCGAGCGGAGGAGGCAGGCACCAGATGCTCCACATAACCGGCCGTCGGAGGCCAGGTAGCCGACTAGACCGGGTTCGGCCGTGTCTATGCAGGTCAGCCCGGCTTACCGGGCGCTCGAAAGGTGCGAGCCAGACATCTCTCGCTTTCACAATTCGCAGGTCATCGGCGCGTCGGAGACCGCAAAGAGCCCTGAGCATGGGCGTATTGCCGCAGAATGGTGCCGCAGGAGAGCAATGGTGACGGGCAATCGGGCGCTGCCCGGTGCCTTGGTAATGACCGAGCGAGCGGTGACAGCCGAGCAATTGATGACGGTCGGGCGAGGAGCCGGATCCGCGGGGACCTTGATAAGGTCCGGCGCGGACGCCGGAGAGACGACAGGGCAAGACTTCGAGGCACCACAGCGCGTCGCGGGACGGGGCGCGGGTGGCCGGTGGCTTGTCTGGGTGCTGCGCGTCCTGGTGTGGGTGGTCTTGCTGCTCATCGGCTACCGTGGCGTGCTCGCGATCGCGGGCAGTTACCGTCAGCCGGACACGGCGGGCGGATCGGCCGCTCAGACGGTCGACGGTTTCCCCGTGCCGCTCGCTGGCGCGTTCGGGCTCGAGTTCGCGCAGGTCTACCTGAACTTCAGCCCGGCCACCGCGGCTCAGCGCGCGGACGAACTCGCGCCTTTCCTGCCCGCGGGCTCGAACAACGATCCGCAGTTCGGGTGGAACGGCGACGGCGCGCTCAGCGTGCAGTCCGAGCAACTTGCTGGCGTGGACGTGCGGAACGCGCACAGTGCCGTGGTGAAGGTGCTCGCCCAGGCGAACAATCAGATCATCGAGATCGGCATCCCTGTCTACTACGCTGACGGCGGGATCGTCGTCTCAGGGCAGCCAGCGTTCATTTCCCCGCCGCCAGGCCTGGTCCTGCCCGCGCCCGCCAAGATCTCGCCGGACACGAAGGCTCAGCAGCAGCTCACGGCGGAACTTCCGGCTTTCTTCCGCGCCTACGCCGGCTCGGACACCGCCAAGATCGACCAATTCGCCGCGCCGGGCGTTAAGTTGTCTGGCCTGAATGGCGAAGTCGGATTCGGTAACATCCTCGGGGTAACCGTGCCGGCGGCATCGGGCGCGGTACGGCAGGTCACGGTCAGCGTCGCGTGGCTGCCGGTCAGCTCGCCCTCGGCGGGCGCGTCCGCTGGCGGGCGGGCTCAGATCGACATGACTTACGCCATGACTGTCATCAAGCGGGCAGGGAAGTGGTACGTCAGCTCGATCGGGGCGTCCACAGCGCTACCAGGGCCGTCCTCATGAGCAGCGTCCGGCCAGCGTCTGGCCTGGCACAGGAACCTAGCAAGCCGTGCTCACCTACCCCCGGAGTAAGGATGTCCTCGCTCATATTTGCCGCCGCCGCCCCGCTGGCGCTGAGCAGCTCTGGCCTAGTGACGTACCTGCAGGACCTTTTCGGGCCGCTCTTCCTCGGAATAGTCGGAATCGTCGCGATTTTCTTCCTGTTTACCCGTGAGATTATACGGTTCGTGCAATTCTTCGTGCTTGCAGTGGCGATCGCAGTTATTTTCTACGAGCCAACCATAGTTCGTTCGCTGGCCATGGGCATTGCCCATGCGCTGGGGGTTCACTGACGGCCAGGAATATTCGCGGTGCCACCTACCTGTCTGGTATCTGGCATTCATAGCTAAGTTGCGGAGGGGAGTGCGCGCAGGTGGATTTGCCCACCTACACCAGTATCTGGCGGATCGAGAAGCGGCTTTACAAGCTGTATGACTTCCGGCTGCCCATGCCGCTGCCTGTCGGCCAGATCACGGTGTTCGCGGCCATTGCCATCCCTTACGTGCTGCTGCTGACGCTGCTCGGGCTCCCGCTGAGTCACACGCTGATCTGGTTGTATGTGCTTCCGCCAGGCGTCGCCACGTGGCTGGTGACCCGCCCGGTACTCGAGGGAAAACGGCTACCTGAACTGATCGGCTCGCAGGTGCGCTATTACCTTGCTGAGCCCAGGGTCTGGTGCCGGATGGCCGCATGGTCAGAAAGCGATGTCACGGTCGTGAGTGCCAAGGTCTGGCGTTTGTCTCCCGAAGTCCTGGCCAGGTTGAGCGATCAGATTGCCAGCCGGCGCGCGAGCCGCGCGGGGTCGGCCGCTGTAGTGGTCGCCGGGCTGCGCCGGCCCATCCTGCGGCGGTCTGCCGAGTCACGGCCGGGGGCGGCGCCGACGCTGCCTGGCACAGTGGCCGCCGCGTCGGTGGCGTCGGCCCCGCCTGCTGCGGCCCAGTCCACCGCGACCGCTTCGGCTGGTCAGGTGACGGCGAGAACGGGCACGCCGACGGCGGCCAGGGCGACGGCCGTGACGGGGATGACCGGCTCAGGCCTGCGGGTGCGAGGGCTCGGGCTGGCCGCGCCGCGGTCCAGGCCCGCGAGTACCGCTTCGCCGACGCCGCCAGAAAGGAAACCGCACACGCCCGAGCGGCACACGCCCGAGCGGCACACGCCCGAGCCGCAGCCATCGGCTGAGACCAGGCCAGGGCGGCTCACCGCCGACCGGCCGCCAGCGCCCGCGATGCCACCGCTCGCACCGTCCGCGCAGGCACCGTCCGCGCTCGCACTGCCCGCGCAGGCAGCCAGGCCCGGCCAGCAGCCCGCGTCGACCGCTTCCCCTCCGGTGCCCGCTGGTCCGGTGCCCGCTCAGACATCCCCGCCTGCCTCCGTGCCGCCCGGGCCGAGTCCAGCGGTGACCGTGGTCGGTACTGCTGCCGCGCCCGCCGCGCCGCTGCCGGTTGAGCGGGCGCTGGCCGGTCCGGCCGGGCGGCGCAGTGACGGCCGTACGGGGCGGGTCACGGTCGTGCCAGGCGGGCACCGGCCAGGCAAGCCCGACCAGCTACAGCGGGACCGCGCCAGGGCGCAGCACCCCCTCGACCGCCATCGCAGCGTCGTCGTGCTTGGCTGCACGGTCGGAGCCGGCCAGACCATCACCACGCTCATGACCGGCGAGGTGCTCGCCGGCCTGCGGACGGAGCCTGTGGCCGTGCTTGACCTCAACCCGAGCCAGGAGTCGCTGTCCGTGCGAGCGCTGCTGCGCCCCGCGCCCGGCCAGGCAGCCTCGCTCGCGACCTCACGCCTAGCGGTCCTCAGCGCCGAGCCTGACAGCGAAGGCGCGATAGATCCCGCTCAGGCAGGCGCGACCCTGGAGCGGGCCAAGGCAGCGCACCAGATCGTGATCGCCGACCCGTCAACGGTGGCGGTGCCCAGGCTGCTCGCGGTGGCCGACCAGCTCATACTCGTCGCGCCGGCCAGTTCGGCGGCTTCCCACGCGATCAGCATGACGTTCGAATGGCTGGATGCGCACGGCGAGGCGAGCCTGGCCGCGGGCGCGATCATGGTCATGAACGGGGTCAGCAGGCAGAGCACGGCTCATGTCGAGCAGGCCGAGCGCGTCTGCATTGGCCGCTGCCGCGCCATCGTCCGCGTTCCGTGGGATGACCAGCTTAAAACCCATTCGGCCGCCAAATTGCCCGTGGCGACGGCCGGTGAGCCGTCCGCGCCTTCGTGGGCAGGAGTGCTCAGCCAGCCCACGGTCAGCGCGTACACCGCGCTGGCGGGCGTGCTCGTCGCGGCGCTGGCCGGCCCTGACGCTGGCCAGGCAGAAAACCAGGCCGGCGACCCGGCCCCGACGAGGCGGGCGGGCCGATGATGCGATCAACGACGCGCAACCGGTTCGCGGTCAGGTACTTCGATGATCGCATCCTGCTGACCGAGGGACACGCCTGGGCGTACTTCCGTGTTCCGACGATCTCCTATGAGTTCCTGACCGGCTACCAGCGCGAGGCTCTGGCGACCAACCTGACCGTCGCGCTCGCGGGGATCAGGATGGCCGACGCCGAGGTCCACCTGCGGATCGCGCATCGCAGCTATCCGGCGGCGCAGTGGGCGACCCAGCTTCACGTGACCTCGGATGGCGGGCCTGGCTGGCTGCCTTACCTGGACGAGATGTACCGGCAGGTCTGGGCCAAGGACTTCTGGACCAAAGAGGTCTACCTGGGTGTCAGGCTCGGCCAGCGCGGGGTACGCGCGCAACTCGCCGGCGGGCTGCTCGCTCAGGTCATTAACACGTACCGTGCGGGCGAGCAAGTGCTCGGGATCGACGATCCTGCCGTTTCCCCTGCCGAGATCGTCAGGTGGACAGAGCAGGCCGAGCGAGTTGGCCGCACGCTTGGCGCGAGTTCGCTGGCTGCGAGACACGCCAGTGCCGACGACGTGGCCTGGCTGTTCCGCCACGCGCTGACGTCCGGCCTCGGTGACCCGCCGCCTACCGCCGTGCGCAAGCGCAAGTGGGGTTTTGGCGAGATCGAGTCGCTGGTCGAAGGCGAGATACACAACGGCAGGTCCGTCCTGCGGATCATCCATCCGTCCGGCGAGTCGTGCGTGGCCTTCCTTTCCTTCACCAGGTTCCCCGACGTCATGTATTTCCCTGACGGCGAACCCTGGCTGCACTATGCGGACTCGCTGCCTTTCCCCGTCGAGGCCAGCCTCCGCATGAAGCTGATCCCCCCGGCCAAGGCCAGCAAGGACGTCTCGCGCAGGCTCGCGCACGCTCGCGACATGGACGCGCACATCAGGGAGGCCGGCGCCGACCTTCCGATCGCGCTTGCCGAGCAGATCGAGGCGGCCCGCCTGCTTGAGCACGGCATTACCAAGGAGCGGCTGCCTTTCGTTTACGGCTGGCACCGGCTGGCGGTCACGGCACCTGACCGTGAACTTTGCCTGCGGCGCGCGGAAGCCGTAACCGAGCACTACCGCGACATCGGCATCGACGTGGTCAACTCAACCGGTGACCAGTTCTCCCTGCTCTGCGAGTCGATGCCAGGCGACAAGGTCAGGCTCAACTCCTACCTGCAGCGCCAGCCCCTCTACACGATCGCGGGCGGCATGCCGACGGCGACTGTCGATCTCGGCGACCGTCAGGCGGAGGATGCTGGCTGGATAGGGCCTTATATCGGGGAGACGATCGGTCGCGCGCGTTCTGTCGTGCACTTTGACCCGCTGGTCGCGGCCGCGCGGAACAGGCCGACCGCGGTGGCGATCACTGGCGAGCCTGGCGGCGGCAAGACGACGCTGGCGCTGCTGCTGATTCTCCAGCTCGCGCTGCGCGGCGTCACCGTCGCCGTGATTGATCCGAAGGGTGACGCCGAGTCGCTGGTCAAGCTGCTCGCCCACCGGGGCAGGCGGGCGCGGGTGCTGCCGCTCGGCAGCGCGGCAGCCGGCTTGCTCGACCCGTTCTCGTTCGGCGATGACCTGGCCGAGCGGCGCACGATGGCGGCTGAGACGCTGAGGCTGCTGCTGCCAGGCATGAGCGAGGAACGCGAGAGCGCGATGATCCAGGCCGTCGGCGCGGTCTCGGCGGGCGACCGGCCGAGCCTCGGCAAGGTCGTCGAGCACCTTGAAGCCGCCGAAGACCCGGCATCGAAAAACCTTGGCGCGGTGCTGCGGTCGATGTCGGAGATGCGCCTCGCGAGGCTCTGCTTCGCGCCGTCGGGCGGCGAGCGTATCGACGCGGAAGGATGGACGACGGTGTTCACGCTCGGCGGGCTGACGCTGCCCGAGGCCGGCCTGAAGCGTGACGACTACTCCTACGAGCAGCGGCTGTCGGTCGCGCTGCTCTACCTGGTGTCACAGTTCGCCCGCCGCCTGCTCAACGACATGGACCGCAGGATCCCCAAGGCGATCGTGCTTGACGAGGCATGGGCGGTGACCTCGACGCCGCAGGGAGCCAAGCTCATCCCCGAGGTTTCCAGGATGGGCCGGTCAAGGAACACCGCGCTGATCCTCGTCTCGCAGAACGCGGGCGACCTGCTGAACGAGCAGGTGACGAACTGCATCTCCGCGGTCTTCGCGTTCCGCTCGACCGAGCGGGCCGAGGTGGCCAGCGTGATGTCGCTGCTAGGCATCGAGCTCTCAGAGGAGCACGCGGCCGCGCTGCGCAGCCTGGGAAACGGCGAATGCATCTTCCGCGATCTCGATGGCAGGGCCGGGCGGATCATGGTTGACCTGATCTCTGACGAGCTGAGGCGCTGGCTCGATACGAACCCGACGAGAGCCAGGTCAGGGGAGTCCCCGCTGGGGCCTGGCCGTGCTCGCCCGGCAGGCGATCAGCCAGTGTTCGGCGGCGCGCATCCGCCTGGCCGGATGCTCGGCCACGGTTTCCCTGCTGCCAGTTCCGAGCAGGCGTGGGTGCGGCCGGCGGCCGGTCCCATGCAGGCGAGCCAGACGCAGATTTCTTCCCAGTTAGCCGGCGCCGACTGACCCCCAGGAGCCATCCGATGCCCAAAGTCCCGCGGCTGGCCCGCAAAACCGCTGTCGCGCTGGTCGCCCTCATCGCGCTGAGTTGCGTGCCGCACCTCGCTAACACGCAGCCAACGGCGCGGACCGCGTCAGCGCCCAGCGTGATCACCGCGCACACGACCGCCGTCGTGACGCCTGACGCGCCCGCGAGCGGTATCTGCTCGGTGCCTGGCATCGGCGACATTGGCGGGCTGCTCGGGTTCTGCTCGCTCGGCAAGTCAGGCATCACGGGCGCGCTCAACAACCTGTGCGAGCCAGGAGTGTCAGATCCCGAGTCGGCGACGGCAGGAATCGACTCGCTGATCAAGCCGCCGGCCACCACAGGTCCGCCGCTGGCTACGCCCTACAACGAATACGGCATGGCGGGTCAGTTCTGGGCAGCGACCGACCTCCAGTGTTCGGACATGACATCGCTGATCGGCAACGATGTCGCCGGGATGGTCTTTGACTTCGCCAAGGCATTCGACCGGGTAACGATCACCGTGTACCAGTCATCGGCAAGCGACGGCATACTCAACTGGCTGCAGAACGTCACCGACCGCCTGGTCAGCAACATCGGCAACGCGATCTACTTCCCCTATGTCGCGCTTGTCGTGATCCTCGGTGCTATCTGGCTGGCCTGGCAAGGGCTGGTGCGCAAGCGCGGCAGCAGGACCATAGAAGGCACGATCTGGATGGTCGTGGCCTGTGCGGCCGCGATCTGGCTAATCGGGCAGCCGGCCACCTTCACCGGCGTGGGCTCGGGCGTGTCAGACGGGATCAGCACCGCGCTGAACACCGCGTTCGCGCACCTGCCAAGTCCTGGCCAGGCCACTTGCCTGCCGGTGACCGCCGGCGACCCGCAGATCAGCCCGACCAGCTACAGCTATACCTCTGGCCGCACCGTGGTCGATCAGAACGCCAACGAACTGTGGACCGTACTGGTCTGCAAGCCCTGGCTTGAAGGCGAGTTCGGCACCACGAACTACGCCGCGCCAGGCCAGCCGCAGACGGTCGTCAACAAGTACGGCCGGTCGCTACTTTGGGCGCAGGCGATCGCGGCGAACGAGAAGGCGACGACTGCGACGATCAACGCCAAGGAGGCGGCCTACGAAGGCATCGCGCAGTCGATGAAGACCGCCGACCCTGCCACGTTCGCGCTGTTCCAGGGCAAGCAGTGGACGACGCGGCTGGAGATCGCGTTCGCGGCGCTACTGGCGGCGCTGATCGCCGGGGTGCTTATCTTGCTGATCTCGGTGACCTTGATCTTGCTTAAGATCGGGTTCTTGCTGCTGCTGATCGTCGGACCTTTCTTCCTCCTGATCGGCACGCATCCTGGCTTCGGCCGTGTCATCGCGATCCGCTGGCTGGAGATGCTGATCGGCGTGCTGCTCAAGCAGGCGGCCGTGGCGCTGGCGCTGAGCGTGCTGCTTTACTGCTACGCGCTGATCATGGGCACGCCCGATTCCGTGCTCTCCTGGGCGCTGAAGATCCTGATGATCACGCTCGTGACCGTAGCGGTGTTCATTTACCGCAAGCCGTTCCAGCACCTGTTCGCCTCAGTCGGCTACGGCGTGATCGGCGCCGACCGGGCGGCGCAGACCGACCTGACGCTGGCGGGCGCGACGGCGCGGGCCAACACCAGGGCCGCGGCCTCGCTGGCCGTGCCCGGCCTGGCGGCCTACCGTGCCGCGAGATGGTCGAGGAACAACCCGGCTCAGTCCGGGGGGCTGGCCGCAGGCGCGGCCGGAGCCACGGCCGTTGCGGCCGGCGGGGACGGCAGTGCCGGCGGCGACCTCGTAGCTGGTTCAGGCTCTTCCGACGCGATGACGGCCGGCGCGGCCGCCGGGGCTGGCGCGGCTTCACGTGCCAGGGCACGTGGCGCCTCGGCCGGTTCGTCATCTGGCGAGCAGGCGCCGCCGCTGCGGTTGCCAGGCAGCCAGGTCAGTCCGTCGACGTGGAACTCCGGCTCGGCAGGCTCGTCGGCGAGCGGCGCTAACGGCGGGTCAAGCCGCGGCGGCGCAGCGCCGTCGGCCAGGCTCAGCGGTTCCTCCTCAGGTTCCTCGGCTCCCGCGTTGCCGATCGGCGGTTCTGGCAGCTCGGGCACCGGTTCAGGCTCCTCCGGGCCAGCCCGCTCGGCTAGATCAGGCGGTTCGTCTGGCTCTGGTGGTTCGTCTGGCTCTGGCGGTTCGTCGCCGTGGGCAGGCGGCGACGCCGCGCGGGTGCAGCGGTCCGCACCCAGGCAGCCGGCGCCTGCCCGCCAGGGATCGGCGCCGCCGCCCAGGCCCGCGCCGCCGCCCAGGCCAGCACCGCCGCAGTCGCCGGCTAGCGGGGGCGGCAACAGAGGGCGGAGCACGTTCGCGTCGCTCGGCTCGCGCCGGCAGCCGCCCGCCAAGCCAGGCGGCCAGGGAGGGGCAATGCCTGGCAGGCAAGGGCCGTTCAGCCAGCCATCGGAATCGGGCAATGGCGGTGACAGCCAGCGGACGCCGTTCTGGCTGCGACCGTTCGGGCGGGGAAAGTAGCCGAGGCCATGGAGCTAACGCCAGCTCAGCGGATCATAACCTTCGCGATCGTAGTCCTCCTGCTGGCCGGGCTCGGGGTCTACATGTTCTTGCCGCGGTCGGGTGGTAACGCCGCGGCGGGAACGTCAGGCGCGCACAGCACGAGCCGTGCGACACCGGTCACGACGCCTTCGTCGTCGCCGTCGCCGCAGACCTCAACCAGTTCCCCGCCGTCCGGCCCGGGCCGTGAACCAGACATTTACTCCTGGCTTCCGTTCACGCAGTCAGAACTCGGGGTCGCGGCACAGGTCACGGTGAAGTTCGCCGACGACTACGGCACGTACTCCTACCAGCAGAGCACGAACAGCTACCTGGCGCCGATGAAGGCGCTCATCACCGGCCAGCTCGCCGAGCTGATCGGCCGCGCCTACGCGACACCTGGTCTCGCCGCCACCAGGACCTCGACCAGGCAGGTGTCGGCCGGCTCTGGCGTGATCACCTCGCTGCGCGCGTTCGGCTCATCCAGCCTGACCTTCGTCGTGTCGCTGACTCAGAAGATCACCTCGTCCAAGGGAACAAGCAACGAGAACAACGAGTACGCCGTAACGGTGACCGGCAGCGGATCGAGCTGGCAGGTCAGCAACATCGAGTTCGCCTCGGCCGGCAACCAGTGATCCGGCTTTCCGACGGCCTGCTCAAGCCCGTGCTGTTCGGCGTGGCAGCCCTGATGGCGCTGATACTCGTCGGCGCGCTGGCCGCTCCGATGCTGCTGTTCGCGGCAGGCGGAATGCTGTACTCGACAGACAACGCGTGCTCCTCGGCGGGAAACGGCAGCTCTAACCAGCCACCGCCGAGCACGGTCGCCGAGAACTCGATCCCGTCCAACTACCTGTACTGGTTCAAGCACGTCGGCGCGCAGTACCACGTTCCCTGGGTGATCCTCGCGGGAATCGGCAAGGTGGAAAGCGACGACGGCCAGACCACGCTGCCCGGCGTGCACAGCGGCTCCAACCCGTTCGGCGCGGCCGGCCCCATGCAGATCGGCATTGGCGGAGCGGCGGGCAACAACTGGGGCGGGCTGCCGATCCACCCGGCAAGCGAGAAGGTGGACGGCGTCGCCACTGACGAGAACGGCGACGGCGTGGCCAGCGTCTACGAGCCCGCCGACGCGATCGCGGGCACCGCCAAGTACCTGCTGGCAGACGGCGTGCTCGACAACGTGCCGAACGCGATCTTTGCCTATAACCATCTGGAGTCCTACGTTCAGGACGTGCTCGGCTGGGCGTCGACCTATGCCAAGGGCGGCTACACGGTCAGTCCTGTCACCGAAGACGACGCCCCGACCTGCATCCCTGGCCTCGGCGTCGCGGAAAGCAACGCCGCCGCGACCGCGATCGCCTTCGCCGAGGCCCAGCTCGGCAAGCCGTACCAGTGGGGCGGCATCGGGCCTGACTCCTACGACTGCTCTGGGCTGGTCATGATGGCCTACCGCGCGGCAGGTATTTACATTCCCCGCACTTCGCAGGAGCAGTGGACCTGGGGCCCGCGCGTGCCGGCTAGCCAGGTAGAGCCCGGTGACCTGGTCTTCTTTGTCGGTGGTGACGGCACCCCCACCGCTCCAGGTCACGTCGGCATCGTGATCGGCAACGGCCTGATGATCGAGTCGCCCGCCCCTGGCCTGGTGATCAGGGTCACTCCGTACACCGACCGCGACCCCATTGGCTTCACCAGACCCTGGGCCCATGCCGGCGCAGGCTCGGGTTCAGGCTCGGGTTCAGGCGCTGCCTGACCTCCGCACGAACCCGCCCAGTCGGCGGGCACCGGAGCAGCATCGATGCCTATGCGTTGTTGTTGGCGGGGCGGATCTTATGACAACGATGGCTAGTTGTTGCTGTCCCCGTGACATCGCTGGGACTTCGTTGCTGTAGCGGGCCAAGGGCGGGCAGCATCGCTGGCTAGTTGATGCTGCTGGCCGGCCGGCGTTACTTGGTGTCTTCGCGGAAGCCGCCGAGGAAACGGCGGAACACGCCGCCCTCGCGCGGCAGTGCTGGCTGGGGCGGCGGGGCCTCGGTTCGCTCGTGACCCTCCGGCTGGTCGTAGTCGGCTCGCGCGATCGCGTCGATGATCTGCGCCTCGTCGAAGTCGGCCGAGCCGGGGATCTCGGGAATGAAGCCCACCAGGTCTCCGTCGAGCAGGACCTCCGCCTCCAGGCTTGACGTGCCCTCGCTGCCCCAGAGAGCCTCGCGCCCGTGATCGAGCCTGACCCTCACGGCGTAGGAGTCGACCCCGAGCGTCGCGACGTGCGCGTCGATGCCGCGATCTCGGAGCGCGTCGACGACGTGGTGGCAGCGGTTCTCATCCATGCGCCCAAACCTACCGCCCCCGCCACGCGGATACGGCCCCGCGCCACCGGGCGGGCAGCGGGGGCGGAGCTAGGATTCAAGCTGATGAGTACCGTGCGAGAAGCGAAGAGCAGCGGGATCGGTGAAGGCGCGCCTGCGGCGGCGATCCACACCGAGGATCTCACGAAGGTTTACCCTGGGACCGACTTCGCCGCCGTCGACAAGCTGAACCTCGACGTCAGCGCAGGCGAGATCTTCGGCCTGCTCGGCCCCAACGGCGCGGGGAAGACCACCACCGCGGGCATCCTCACCACCCGCGTGGTCCCCACCTCGGGGAAGGCCTACCTCGGCGGCGTGGACGTGGCGGCGCACCCGGCTCTGGCCAAGCAGCTCAGCGGGATCGTGTCGCAGCAGAACACGCTGGACCGTCAGCTCACGGTCTGGGAGAACCTCTATTTCCACGGCCGCCTGTTCGGCATTGGCTCAAAGGAGTCCCGGCGCATCGCCGATCAGCTACTTGAGCAGTTCCAGCTCGCCAAGTGGGCCAAGGCCAGCGTGTACGCGCTGTCAGGCGGCATGGCTCAGCGGCTGATGGTGGCCCGCGCGATCTTTCACCGGCCCTCTGTGCTGTTCCTCGACGAGCCAACCGCGGGCCTTGACCCGCAGAGCAGGCTGGCCCTTTGGGACCTGCTCGGTGAGCTGCACGCCGCCGGGCAGACGATCCTGCTCACCACTCACTACATGGAGGAAGCCGACCGGCTCTGCGAACGGGTCGCGATCATGGACCACGGCAAGATCCTCGCCATGGATACTCCGGCCGCGCTCAAGCAGAGCATCGGGGCGGACACGATCGTCACGCTCAAGACCACGGGGGATCCGCAGCAGCTCGCCGGCTTGCTGAGCCAGGACGTCGACGGCGTCGCCAGGACCAGAGTCACCGACAGCACCGTGCAGCTCCATATGCAGGGCAGTGACCGGCTCGTGCCGAGGGTCGTGGTCGCCGCCGAGCACGGCGGGTTCGACCTGGTCGACGTGTCGATCTCCGAACCGAGCCTGGAGACCGTCTTCATCAACCTCACCGGCAAGGAGTTGCGGGACTAATGACCGCGCCAGCCACTTCACCAGCCGCTCAGCAGCCCAGGGGACAGGTGCTCCCGCATATAGGAGGCGGTCCGACCAGGTCGGTCGTCGCCGCGAGCTGGACCTCGCTCGGTGCTTTGCTGCTCCGCGACCTCGTGGTCCTGGGCAAGCACTGGTGGGAGTTCGTGATCCGCACGGTCATCCAGCCGTTCCTGCTCTGCTTCGTGTTCCTTTACGTGTTCCCGAAGATCGGGCAGGGCATCGGCGGCCACGGCACCGTGGAGGAGTCCGCGTTCGCGACGATCCTGGTGCCAGGCGTCGTCGGCATCTCGGTGATGTTCCAGGGGGTGCAGTCGATCGCGCTGAACATGGCACAGGAGTTCGGCTTCACCCGCGAGATCGAAGACCGGGTACAGGCGCCCTGCCCGATCTGGCTGGTCGCGATCGCCAAGGTGCTGTCGGGAGCTGCCCAGGGCATCTTGTCGGCAATCATCGTGCTCCCGATCGCCTCGGTCGTCCACGCGCCAGGCGTGCGCGCGCACCTGACCTTGCACTGGCTGCTGATCCTGACGTTCGTGCCGCTCGCGTGCGTCGCCATGGCCGGCCTCGGGCTGGTACTCGGGACCAGCTTCGAGCCGAGGAACATCGGGCTCATGTTCGGCTTCATCATCTTGCCGATCACGTTCCTCGGCGGCACGTATTACGGCTGGACCAGGCTGGCTCCCGTCACGGTCGGCGGCTGGCACTGGCTGCAGACGATCGTGCTGATCAACCCGCTGATCTACGTGAACGAGGGGATGCGCGCCGCCTTCACCACCGCACCGCACATGCATCTTTACGTGATTTACCCGGTCGTGGTGGGATTCGCCGTGGTGTTCTTGTCGATCGGCCTGCGGAACTTCAGGCGGCGCGTTCTCTCGTAGGAGGAAATGTGGACTTCGAGCTCTCGGACGAGCAGCGCCTGCTGCGCGACACGATCCGCGCGTTCGTGGACGCCGAGATCAGGCCCGTAGCCAGGGAGTTCGAAGCCGAAGGCCGTTATCCGGACGCCGTCGTCGAGGTCATGAAGAAGATGGGCCTTTTCGGCCTGCTCGTGCCGGAGGAGTACGGGGGCATGGCGGCCGACATGGTGTCACTGGCCGTCGTCTTCGAAGAGATCTCCCGAGGCTGGATGGGTGTCGCCGGGATCATCGGCAGTCATTCCCTGTCCTGCTGGATGATCGACAGGTTCGGCACTGAAGAGCAGAAGCAGGCGCACCTGCCCGCGCTCGCCGCGGGCGAGCGCCGTACCGGCATCGCGCTGACCGAGCCAGGCGCGGGCAGCGACCTTCAGGGCATCGCCACGACCGCGCGTCGCGACGGCGATCACTACGTGATTAATGGCCGCAAGACCTGGATCACTAACGCCCGCCACGCGAACCCGCTCCCCGTGCTCGTCAGGACCGACCCGTCGGCGAAGCCCGCGCACAAGGGCATGTCCGTCCTGCTTGTCGACCAGGGTTTCGAGGTCGTCAGGGACCTGCCGAAGCTTGGGTACCGCGGCCCTGAGACCTGCGAGATCGTTTTCGACGACCTCGCTGTCCCCGCGGCGAACCTGCTCGGAGGCTCAGAGGGCCGTGGGCTGCAGCAAGTGCTCGCCGCGCTGGAGAAGGGCAGGATCAACATAGCCGCGCGCGCGGTCGGCGTCGCGCAGGAGGCCTACGACCAGGCTCTGCGTTACTCCGGCCAGCGGGAAGCGTTCGGGCAGCAGATCTCCGGTTTCCAGGCCGTGCAGCTCAAGCTCGCCGACATGGCGATGAAGCTGCAGGCAGCGAGGCTCCTGACGTACTGGGCCGCGTCCCGCGCCGATGCCGGGCAGCGCGCCGACCTGGAGTCTGGCCTGGCCAAGGTCTATGCCTCGGAGGTCGCGCAGGAGTGCGCGTTCACCGCGATGCAGGTCCACGGTGGCTACGGCTATTCCAGGGAATTCACGGTGGAGCGCCTTTACCGTGACGCGCCGTTGATGGTCATCGGTGAAGGAACCAACGACATCCTCCGTACTGTGATCGCCGAGTCACTGATCAGTGGCCGTGGCGTGATCGGCTGACCGGCGCCCCGCCTGGTCACTATGCTCTGAGGTGGTTTTGTCCGTCAGGGCAACGCCCTCGGGGAGGGAGAATCTCGTGCCGCACAAGCTCGGTCTCAGCCTGGCTGCTGCCGGGCTGCTGGTGATCGGACTGACCTCGGTTCCGCCTGCCGCCAGCGCGTCCGTGGCCAGGCATAAGATCCTCACGGGAAAGATCATCGGCATCGACCCAGGGCACAACGGCAAGAACTACACCGATCCTTCGTTCCTCAATCACCAGATCTGGAACGGCAGGAATTGGGAGGACTGCGATACCACAGGCACGGAAACCGACGGCGGCTACACCGAGGCCAAGTTCAACTGGCTGGTCGCGAGCAAGCTGGCGAAGATCCTCCGCAAGGACGGCGCCAAGGTCGTCCTGACCAGGCACAGTAATAACGGCATCGGCCCGTGCGTGAACACCAGGGCACACATTCTCGATCGCGCGCACGCGAATGTCTCGATCGACATCCACGCCGACGGCGGGCCCGCCTCAGGGCGCGGATTCACCGTGCTCGAACCCGTCGCCGACGGCCCGAACAACAAGGTGATCAAGTCCTCGATCCGTTTCGGCAAGCTCGTCCACCAGGCGTTCCTGAAGTACACGCCGATGGGCGTAAGCGACTATTACGGGCATAATGGCTATATTTTCCGTAACGACCTTGCCGGGCTCAATCTCACCACGATGCCTAAAGTCCTGATCGAGTGCGGCAATATGAGAAACAGGGCCGATGCCAAGCTGCTGACTTCCGTGCGCGTGCAGCGGGAGATCGCCAAGGCCCTCTCTGAGGCGATCATCCGGTTCCTGACCGGGCGCTGACCTGCCGGATCGCAGTGAGCAAGTTATTCGCAGTTCAGACGTAAGATCTGTCCCACCAGCAATGTCCGAACGACGGGTGAAACGGTTATGCGCCTGCATATGAGGCGAGCAAGTCAGCTAGCGGCGTTGTCCGCGATGGCGGTCATCGGGGCCGGGTGCGCGAGCGTGTCAGGCGTGGCGCCCGACAGCGGATCCACGGCGACCGTGGCCCAGCGGAACAGTTCGTCGCCCGCCAGTCCGTCTGGAGGGTCTTCTTCGCCATCGACCGGGCATAGTTCGGCGCCCAGGTCCACGCCGACGCCCAAGTCGACGAGGAAACTGCATCTGCAGTCGCCTTTCGACGGCGTGGCCAGTTACGTTGCGGGGACGCACTACTACATCACGGCGGCCGTCTACGATCGCAAGACCGGGCAGACCTTCGTGCTTGATCCCAAGCCAGGAGCCGTGGAGCGCACGGCCAGCATCGTCAAGGTCGAGATCATGGGGGACCTGTTCCGCGAGCACGAGGCGGACAAGCAGCCCTTGTCTGACTCGGATATCTCGCTGCTGACCACGATGATCGAGAACAGCGACAACGACTCGGCGACGTCGCTGTGGAACGAGGACGGCGGTGCCCCGTCGATCCAGACCTTCGACGACAGCATCGGCATGACAGGCACAACCGCGTCCGCCGACCCGTGGATACCCGGCTCGACCGACCTGCCCGGCTGGGGCTGGACCTCGACGACCGCTCGTGACCAGGTCAGGCTCGTCAGGGACTTCGCGTACAAGAACAAGTGGATCAGTGACAGCTACCGTGAGCAGGGCCTGCACCTGATGGAAAGCATCGAGTCCGACCAGGACTGGGGCGTCTCGAGCGGTGTTCCTTCCGGCGTGACGGTGGCGCTGAAGAACGGCTGGCTGCCCATCGACCTGACCAACGACACCGACTGGCAGATCAACAGCATCGGGTGGGTCAAGGGCGACGGCCGCGACTACGTGCTCGCCATCTTGTGCCAGGGCAGCCTCAGCGAAGGCGACGGCATAGCCGCCGTCGATCACATCGCCGCCCAGGTCTACTCCGCCCTTGGCTAAGCCCCGCCGCGCCCGGCCCTGAACTGCCCTAGATGTCTCCGGCTTGGAACTGCTCGAGGTTGTACTGCTGGGCGATCGGGTTCCAGGTGTCGACGAACGCTTGCTTGTCGTTGGTCGCCGTGCCGTCTTCCGCGGTCGCGTCCTGGTAATAACTCGAACTGGTTCCTACCGAGCAACCCGAGCTTTGCTGCTGCTCGGCCCAGTTGAGGTAGTCCTCGTCGATCTGCTCGGAGACCTGAAGCGCGGTCATGAGCTGGCTCTTCAGTTCGGTGCCGTTGGGAATGGCACCGACCTGCAGGCCGTTGGCCTGGTTCAGCTCGGTCCTGCGCTCGGCGGCGATCTGACCGATCTGGTTAATGTCCGAGCCGAGGCTGCCGCAGTCCTGGACATCGGTCACCAGCGCGTTGAAGTCCCACTTCTGCCGGCTCGTCGAGCTCTCGTTGAGCAGGGTGTTGACCGCCTGTGCCTCGCTCGCCTCGCTCTGTACCGGCTGAGTGGTCGTCGAGGATGAGGACGAAGAAGAACTGGTTATCGGCGTGGTCACCGAGGTCGATGGCCCGCCGCCGCCATGCGAGCTGTTGTGCTTGTTATGCGGCACGACGACCAGGTACACGACCGCGACCGCGGCCGCGGCGACCGCGAGGGTTGCCACGACCGCTCCGATGAGCAAGCCGCGGGACCTGTTCTGCTGTGGTGGCTGCTGCGGCCAGTTCGGGCCGGTCGGGCCCGTCAGGCCGCCTTGCTGCGGGTACTGCCAGCCTTGGATCGGCGGGCCGATCGGCCCGGTGCCCTGAATCGGCGGCCCGATCGGGCCGGTTCCGTAGGCCGGGTGGTAAGGCTGCTGCTGTGGCGGGTAGGGGCCGTAGCCTTGCGGCTGCCCGGTCTGCCATGGCTGTCCTGGCATCTGCTGCGGCGGCGGGGTCTGCCCTGGGACTTGCGGTCCTGAACCCTGCTGCGGCGCGTACTGCGTACCCGTGTTGAAGCCACCAGGAACGCCAGAAGGCCACTGCGGTGCCGTCCCTGGTACTTGCTGTCCTGGTACTTGTTGTCCTGGTACTTGTTGTCCTGGAGCTTGTTGTCCTGGAGCTTGCTGCGGTGGCGGGGTCGCCTGCGTTGGCGGCGAATCCGCGCCCACGATGAGCGGCTGGGCCGCGCCGGCTCCGGCCTCAGCGGCCGTGATCGGGCTCGCGAGCTCGGTCATCGGGTGCGAGGGTGCCTGGGCCTGACCGCCGAGCGCGGCCGTCGGCTGTGCGCCGGCGATGACGACGGACGGGGTCCCCGGCACCATGCCGATCGCCTTGCCGAGGTCCGTGGCGAACTCCACGCAGGACGCGTACCTGTCGGCCGGCTGCTTGGCCATCGCCTTGGCCAGTACCAGATCCGTGGCAGGCGGCAGTTCGTGGCGCTTGTCAGTGATCTTCGGCGGCGGGGTCGAAAGGTGCGCGTTGAGCAGGGCCAGCCCGAGGTCGCGCTGGTAAGGCGGCTCACCGGTGAAAAGCTCGTACGCGGCGCATGCGAGCGAGTACTGATCGACGCTGCCGTCGATCGCCTTGCCCTCGATCGTCTCCGGCGCGATGTAGTCGAGTGTGCCGACGAACTGTCCGGTAGAGGTGAGGTGACTGGCCAGCGTTTGCTTGCTGATGCCGAAGTCGGACAGGTAGACATGATCGGTCTCGTCGCCGACCTGCCCCCGCTTGCCGCCGGTGTTCCGTGCGCTGGTGTCGAGCAGCATGTTGGCAGGCTTGACGTCGCGGTGGATCAGATCATGCGCGTGGGCCGCGTCCAGGGCGGCCGCGACCTGACTGATGATGTTCCATACGCGGGCGGGCGAGAGAACCTGCCCTGACGCGAACAGCGACCGCACATCGCCGCCTTGCACGTAGCGCATGGCGATGAACAGGAAGCCGCCGGCGTCGCCGGCGTCGTAGACCGGGATGATGTTCGGATGATCTACCGCCGCTGCCGCACGTGACTCGCGGATGAACCTGGTGCGGAACGCGGTGTCCGAAGCCAGGCCCGGCGCGAGGAGCTTCAGCGCTACGAGGCGGTCAAGGCGCTCGTCGTGAGCGCGGTAAACGACGGCCATGCCCCCCTGGCCGATCTGTTCTTCCAGCCTGTACCCGGCAATGGTGTCGCCGGGAGCGGCATTCGCTGCCGCCGAATTCGCTTCTTCGCTCACCGCATCTTCCTTACCGGCTATAGCCGAAACACCCTGGTCGTGTGTGCGATCCCCGGATCACTCCGGTCAGCGCCGGCCAGGGAAACCCTCCCGCGCGACAACTGTAGTCTCTTACTCCCGAGCCGGAAATAGGACACTTGCCAAGGACGAGAACGTCACAACCCAACTCGCACAAGTGTGCCATCTGCGTTCGGTCGCTACGGCCATGCCGCGCCTCAGAACTGCGGGCTCTGCGGATAGCCATACCTGGCCGCGATCGGACTCCAGATGGCCAGGAAGACCTTCTTCTCCGC
>DATJLT010000044.1:0-3137 GCA_035509195.1 Streptosporangiaceae bacterium
GCCCTCAATCCGGGGTTTGTGGGTGACCGGCCGGGGCCGGGCAGGGCCGGGAGCCGAAGGCGATCCGGGTGATGAGCCGGATCTTGGTGTTGGCGGATTCGATCAGGGCGTTGGACAGGCCGCAATCGAAGGTGGCGTCGATCTCGGCGCGGTACCGCTTGAGGTTGCGGCCCGGGGCGACGAACGCCTCGAGGCGGGACCGCTGTGCCCAGGCGAGCCATTTGCCCGGCGCTTCCTTGCCTTCGTCGCCCTTGACCTTGAAGACGTGCCGCAGGCCTTCCTTGAGCAGGCAGGTGCGATACAGGGCAGGGCTGGTCTTCGCGATCCAGTCCAGCTTCCTCAGCGGCCCGGCCGCAGGCCAGCGGCCACGCAGCCACCCACGGCACCACCAAAACGATCATCACAACACCCACGGAAACAGCAGGGGAGCCATCAAAGCGGGGTTTGGTGGTGGCCGGGCACCGGACGCAGCGAAGAGCCGCCGTCTCCCGGCGCCCCGCCGGTCGGTGCGGCGGCTTGCGCCGGGTACATTTGTCCGATGAGTTCAGCGCGCGCGCAGCGTGTCCTCATTGTCTCGCTGATGAAGTCGGGCACGCACATCCTGCAGGAACTCATGGTCGCGCTCGGCTACGGCATGACGGGCTCAGGCGTGCGGCTCACGCCGGAGATCCTGCCGGAGTTCAGCAAGGAAGACCGCTCGCGGATCGCACGGCTCGGGTACGAAGAAGAAGCGCTGGCCGCGCTGGAGACGAGCAGCGAGGAACAGTTCACGCAGGCGACCGATCGTGCGTGGGAAGCGCTGGTCCTGTCCTGGGAGCGGAGGCTGGCTCAGCCGCTGGCGAGCTGGTACACCCAAGCCTCGCTTGAGACGGGGTTCGCTGCCGAGGTGCACAGGCGGGCCACCGGCTCTGCCTTCGCTGCCACCCCGCCTGGTGTCTGCTGGGTGATCAACCAGCTTGACCTTAAGCAGGTCGACGGGCAGTTCCTGCGCGAGTGGTCAGAGACCGGCGAGCCTCGGATCATTTTCAACTACCGCGACCCGAGGGACATGCTGCTGTCGTTCGTGAACTTCCTCTGCGGGAAGACGGGGCGAGGTTTCAGCAACTACAACGACCTGCTGCCGATCAGCGCGATCTTGAACTCCAAGGCCACGCTTGAGGAACGGCTGGCCTACGCCTTAGCTGATCGTTCCTTCCCCTCACTTGACGATCACCGGCGCATGCTCTGGCTGCTGCATCATCCGCATGTGTGCAAGACCTCGTTCGAGGAACTGATCGGGCCAAGGGGCGGCGGCTCGGCCGAGGCGCAGGCCGGCGCGCTGGTCAGGGTCTTTGACTTCCTTGGCATTACCGGCACCAGGCCGGAGGACGTCGCCGGCCGGCTCTTCAACCCCGAGGTCTTCTCGTTCTACCGCGGCCAGATCGGGGCCTGGCGTGAGGCCTTCACGCCGGCGCTCGAGCGCCTCGCAAGCGATCGGTTCGGCGAAGTACTGCAGGCCTACGGATATGAATAGGCAGCCATGAAGCTCAAGATGCACTGGTACCTTCCGACGTCGGGCGACGGACGTACGATTTCCGACCGTGCCTTTCCTTCCCTCGACGGAAAGGCGACAGAAGGCCCGGCGTTAAGCGGGTCGAGCGCGGCGGCGCTCTGGCGGGCGCCCGATATCGAATACATGGCGCAGGTGGCGCGGTCGGCTGAGCAACTCGGCTTCTACGGGATGCTGACGCCCACGGGAGTGTGGTGCGAGGACGCGTGGCTGGTGACGGCGGCGCTCACCAGGGAAACCGAGCGGCTGAAGTACATCGTGGCCTTCCGTCCAGGCATTACGTCTCCGACTCTCGCGGCGCACATGGCGGGCACGTTCCAGGGGCTGTCAAGGGGCAGGCTGCTGCTTAACGTCGTCACCGGCGGTCACTCCGATGAACTGCGCAGGTTCGGCGACTTCATGCCGCACGACGAAAGGTACGCGCGGTGCGGGGAGTTCATTTCCGTGGTGCGTGGCGCGTGGGGCACCGAGCCGTTCGACTTCACCGGCAAGTACTACACCGTCGAGGGCGCCACCGTCTTCTCGCGGCCCGATCCGCTTCCTGTCATCTATTTCGGCGGCTCGTCGCCGGCCGCGGCGCAGGTGGCGGCCACTCAGGCCGATGTGTACCTGACCTGGGGCGAGCCGCCCGCTCAGGTTGGCGAGAAGATCGGCTGGGTGCGCGGGATAGCCGAGCAACTCGGCAGGCAGTTGCGTTTCGGTATGAGGATTCACGTCATCACCAGGGACCACGCGGACCAGGCCTGGGCCGAGGCGGCGCGGCTGATCGGGTACGCGGGCGCGGACGAGATCGCGAGCGCGCAGAAGACGCTGTCCGTCGGCGAATCCGTTGGCCAGCAGCGACAGCAGGCGCTGCTTGAGAACTTCAGGCGCAGCGGTGACTCCCGTGACCTGGAGATCTACCCGAACCTGTGGGCCGGGATAGGACTGCTGCGCGGCGGTGCGGCGACGGCGATGGTCGGCAGCCACGATCAGGTCGCCGACCTGATCGAGGACTACGCCTCTCACGGGGTCGAGGAGTTCATCTTGTCCGGGTATCCGCACCTGGAAGAGGCGTACTGGTTCGGCGAGGGAGTACTGCCCGAGCTACGCAGGAGAGGACGGCTCTGAGTCGGCGCCGGTCAGCGCGCCGAACAGCAGGGGAGCCCGGTGCGTGCCCGCCGCCAGCAGGCAGCGCAGAGCCAGTCCGGGGTCGAAGGACGCGAACTCCAGCGCGTGCCAGGCACGGCGGATCTCAGCACCGGCGAGTTCGGACGGCAGTTCGCCCCCCGACTGGATCGCGGCTTGCACCCAGTCCCTGAATTGCGCGTACGCAGGAAGGGTGAACCCGCTCTCATAGCGGTCTGGCCGGTCCCAGAGCATGAACATCCTGACGACGGCGGGGTCCTCTTCGACCAGGAACTCGTGAGCCCAGATGGCATGGCCGCGGCTGGTGGAGAACTTCAGGCCGTCGAGACGGTAAAACCCGTTGACCACGAGCCCGCTCAGCCAGCCGGGTTCCAGGCCGGCGGCCGCGAACATGGCGGGGAACAGCACGGCGTAGTAGAAGGCGTTGTCAATGCCGAGGAAGTGCCACCACTCACCGACC